>JBJMLB010000017.1:0-23366 GCA_045805465.1 Conexibacter sp.
CGCCGCCGGCTCGCGGCCCGCGACAGCGACACGACGCGCCCGCCCGCCGGCGCGCAGGCGCCGCGCGCGCAACGCCGGCGAGCGGTCGGCCCTTCTAACAGCCGATCCGGTTTCAAAGATGAAACGCGAGCGCGCTATGGCTGAGCTGCGCCCGCCGGTCGATTTCAACCCCCCGATCCCAAGAGCGGAGCCCACGCTGGCGGAGCTGGTCGAAGTGTGGGAGGAGCGGGAGCGTGTGCGCAGAGAGCGCGAGCGCGCACGGCTGTGGGCGGCCGCGCGCGACGCGGCACGAGCGGGCGCGATGACGGCCATGGACGCTCGCGGGATCGACGCACCGGCCTGGCTGCACGACAGCGGAGCCGTTGGCCCGCGAGCGCGCGCGGCTCTTCCGGCGGCGGCGACGGGCGCACATCTCGTGGCGCGGGCCGGCGTAGATACCTGGTCGCCGAGCTGGTACGTACCCGAGGACAGCGGAGCGGGGCACGCGCTGCGCGAGCTGGTCCCTGCGGCCGGCTACTTCGGACGGCCACTGCAAGGCGACGCGGACGGCCACCGCGTCATCTGGTTCCCTGATGCGGCGCTCCTCGCGGCCGAGGGTCACCCGTCGCCGGGTCGGCTCGCGCGGGCCGAGGAGCTGCCCGAGGCGCACGAGCGGGTCCGGCTGGCGGTCTCCGAGCTGGTGGGCGCCGAGGTCCGCGAGGCGTGGAACGCAGGCGTGCGACGCCTTGATGCGACGTGCGACCTCGCGCACGACGTGCCGGCCGAGGGCCTGGCGCTGCTCTCGGGCGTCGCTGCCCTCTACGTCGGCGGCGTGCAGTCAGTCGTGCGTCGTGCGGCCAGCTCGAGGCGCATCGAGACGGTGGAGATGCACGGCCACCGTGGCCGGCGCATCCTGGCTCGCGTCTACGACAAGGGCGTCGAGCGCGGCGACGCCGTGCCGGGAGCGCTCGTGCGACTGGAGGATCAACGGCGGTACGACCGCGCAGCACGCCGAGACGTGTGCGAGCTGACAACTGCCTACGTGCGGGGAGCGTTCAAACGGCGCTTCGTCCCGCTCTGGCGCGCATCGAAAGGAGTCAAAGTGGCCGGTCCGCTGGTGCTCGCCGCGCGCATCGGCGAGCTGGTCGAGTCGGGGGAGCTGACGCCGACGAAGGCCCGCGCTGTCGCAGGGTTCCTGCTGCTCGACGCGGCCGGAGTCCGGCAGGGGGGACGCACGACCTGCTGGCGTCTTCAGCGCGCGTGCGCTGAGGCCGGGCTGGTGCTGCCGGATGGCGTCATGCAAGAGGTTGAGGTGGACCTTGGGGAGGTCCTGGAAGCGGTACTGGAGGCCGACGCGTGGACCGAGCGCAACTGAGCGCGGGTGGCTTCAGCGAACCGCTCATGACGGCGCGTGATGTAGCCGGGGAGCTGGGCGTCTGCCCTGAGACGGTCCTGCGATGGACCAAGCGCGGCTCGCTGCCGGGGTTCCGTCTTCCTTCCGGCGCGCTGCGGTACCGGGCCGACGAGATGCGCCAATGGATCGACGATCGGCGGGCGACGCCGCGGCCAGAAGTGCGTCACCAATCCCAGTCGGACGCCGCCCGCGCCGGACCCTAGCGCGGATAGACTTCGCGCCGTCACCAATCCCGAAGGCTAGGAGTGCAACATGCCGCAGGTGCAGCGGGGTTCTGCGTACAAGATCGCGGGCAGTCGATGGGGGCTTCGGTACTACGACGCGACGGGCGCGCGGCGGCGCAAGTCGCCGTTCCCGAGCAAGTCTGCCGCGCTCCGGTACTACCGCGATGTGATCGAGCCGGAGCTTCGTGGGGAGGCGATCGAGGCTCCCGCCATGACGCTGGGAGAGTTCGTCCCCGTGTTCCTTGACCGGCACGCCGCGACCGTCCGCGAGCGCACCATCAAGACGCTCAGGGACCGCCTCGGGTACGCGGTCGCAGCGTTCGGAGAGGTCGAGCTGAGTGAGCTTCAGGCAATGGCCGGCGAGATCGCCGCGTGGCAGGCGGCCGTGCTGCCTCCTCGGTCGCGCTACGGGATCATGCAGGCATTCCGCCAGGCGCTCGGCGCGGCTGTGCGGTGGGGGTACATCGACCGCAACCCGGCCGTGGCCGCTGGCTCGAATCCCCAGCCTGCGCCGCGCGGCGTGCGCACGTACTCGCGCTCCGAGCTGGAGGCGGTAGCGGCCGAGCTGTCGCCCGCGTACAGGACCCTCCCGGCGTTCGTCGCCGGAACCGGTCTTCGGCCGGAGGAGTGGCAGGCGCTGGAGCGCCCGGACGTTGATCGCAGAGCGCGTGTCGTCAACGTGCGGCGCACGCTCAGTGATGGCGAGGTGGTCGAGCTGGGCAAGACCGACCGCAGTCGGCGACAGGTGCCGCTGCCGCGTCGGGCGGCCGCGGCGTACGACGCGACGCCGGCCCGCCTCGGTACGCGACTGCTCTACCCGGCGCCCGGAGGAGGGATCGTGAACCTCGACAACTTCCGTCGGCGGCAGTGGTCGCCGGCAGTGGAGGCCGCCGGGGTCGCGACGCCGGCACGCATCTACGACCTGCGCTCGACGTTCGCCAGCGATGCACTGGCGGCGCGCGTCACGGTGTTCGAGCTGGCGCGCATCATGGGCACCTCCGTCGAGATGATCGAGCGGCACTACGGGGCGCTGCTGGACGGGGCGGGGGAGGGCATTGCTGCGCGGCTTGACGCGCTTGACTCGGAGCGCGACCGGGCGGACGAGGAGCGCGAAAGCGTGGCCCAATAGTGGCCCAAACGGCCCGAAAGCGGCTTCCATGCGGGCCGGGCGCGCAGCCGTCGGAACGCATAGAAAGCGCCGTAAACACGGGCGAATCGCGTTGATCGTCGCCGAACGTCTACGATGCTGGCGCGGCTTCCCAAGCCGAAGGTCGCGGGTTCGAGGCCCGTCTTCCGCTTCGCAGGCGGCGGAGGTCGTCCGGCCGTCGGCGATCCGAAGTCCCGATCGCCGCCGCGCCCGGACTGTTGGCCTGAGCGTTCAACGCGTGTCATCCGCTCGGCGGGCATCGACGCGGTAAGCGCGGCACGCCTATCGATGGGGTCCCGCTGGAAACAGCGGCCTTTCACCCAGAAAACAGAGATGTGTACGGCCGTCGCGTTGATTGGTAATGTGCGCATACAGCCGTGTGACCTCGGGGAGTTCGGAAGGAGACTGTGATGGGGCAGACGCTTCAGCGTCAGCGAAGCATCGTGGTGATGGCGGTTCTCGCCGCGCTGGTGCTCGGCCTGTGGGCCGGCGGGGTCAGCTCTGCTGCGCCGTCGGGACACGCGGCCAAGCGCAAGTCGTTGCGCCTGACGGACACGGCGACGCTCCACCTGGTGAGAAAGTCCGGCTCCACGCTGTACGAGAAGGGCACGGCCACGGGGACGCTTCCCGGCGCCGTCTCCGCGCGTTTCGTCACCGGCGTCACGAAGGTGACCGGGACGGTGACGTTCCATTCCAGCGGCGGCGGGTCGATCACGATGACGGCGATCGGCTATCCGCAGTCCGCCGGGACGATCGCCAGATTCAGCGGCAACATCGCGGTCCGCAGCGGTACGGGTCGCTTCAAGAACGTGCTCGGCAGCGGCACGTTCAGCGGCACGGCCAACCGCAAGACCTGGGCGGTCACCGTCCATGCCAGCGCGAACCTGACGTACTAGAGGCCGGGACACGTCGATGTGTCGTAGACCGCGTGCTCGCGCGGTGCTTGGCGTGCTCGCCGTGCTGTGCGTGGGGGGCGGCCTGGACCCTGCGGTCGAGACGGCATCGGCGGCGAAGCCGCCGGTGCGCGTCACGGCGGCATTCGACCGCGACGCCGTGCTCGGAGGCCCTACCGCCCTCGACGTGAGGCTGCGGCTCGATCCGCGTCGCTTGACGAGAGCGCCTCTGACCGCGGTGCGGTTCGCCTACCCGCGCAACCTCGGCCTCGTCTCCAGCGGGTTGGGGCTTGCGACGTGCACCCGACCGCCGAACGACTTCGTCCAGGTGCTGATCGTCGCGCCCCGGCTCGGCGGCTGCTCTCCGAACGCGGTGATGGGGTATGGCACCGCGCTCGCGCTCGTGCGCCTGACCGACGGCCAGGTGATCCGGGAGTACGCCGTCGTAACGCTGCTGTCCGGTGCGATCGAGGACGGCCGACTCGGGCTCGTGGTGTACGTCGACGGGCGGCACCCGTTCGGCGCGAAGCTCGCATTCCAGGGGGAGGTCGCAGGTGCTCCGGCGCCGTACGGCGGCGCGCTGACGGTGCGCATGCCGAGCGTCCCGGGCCTCGAAGAGCTCGCCACCATCTCGCTCGTCGAGTTGCGCATCACGATCGGCTCGCACGCCATTCGCTACTACGAGCGACGCCGGGGACGGCTGGTCGCCTATCGCCCCGAGGGCGTGGAGCTGCCCGCCCGCTGCCCGGCCCACGGCTTCCGCTTCCGCGCCCAGGTGAGCTTCGCCGACCACAGCCGCAGAACGGCGACCTCGTCGACCCCTTGCCCGCCTGCGGTTGCCTCGCCGGCGCCTGGACGCTAATCTCCCATTAGTTGGTGCGTTATTTGGGGGCGGATGGGTCGCGCGCTGTCCTGCGCGAATTCATCACGAGAGCACCAGTACCTTAATGGGTTAAAGGGCCGGCCTTAAAAGCCGTCGATGCGGGTTCGAGCCCCGCCTGGTGCATTGATGCGTCACACGGGCTACAGCGATCCGTCGACGAACCTGCTCGACCGCTTGGACACGCGCCTCGCCGCCCTCGGCGCGGACGAGGCGCTGGTCCCGATCGTGCCGTTCCGACCCGCGCCGGTGGACGTCCGCCTGGAGCGGCGCGACGCCTCCTGGTGCGCGTCCGCGGCCGGTCGCCGTGCGCTCGCAGCGCTGGCGGCCACCGAGGACTCACTCGGCACGCAGGAGCCGCTCGGCGTGCACTTCGCCGACGCCGAGCTCGAGCAGCTCGGCGCCGCGCTCGAGCGCGGCGAGCCCGATCCGCTCGCGACGCGCGCGGTCGCGAGCGAGCGCCGCTGGGTCGTCAACTTCGGCGATCCCAACACGACCAAGGCGCTGCACGTCGGCCACCTGCGCAATGTCGCGATCGGCAACGCAGTCGCGAGCGCGGCGAGCGCGCTGGGGGCCGACGTCGTCCGCCAGAGCCGCGTCGGCGACTTCGGGCGCAGCATGGGCGAGGCGATGGCCGGCTATCTCGAGCATGGCGGCGACCGGACGCCGGCAGACCATGGTGTGAAGGGCGACCGGCTGATCGGCGAGTGCTACCTGCGCTACGTGCGGAACCTGCCGGCGCGCGCAGCCGCCACGGCCGATCCGGATCGCGACGGCGACGCCGCCCTGGCGCGCGAGCGGGTCGTGCACCGCGACGCCGCGGAGGAGCTGCTGGAGCGCTGGCGCGAGCGCGACCCGAGCGCGGTCCGCCTCTACACGGACCTGCGCCGCTGGGTGACCGAGGGCCACGACGCGACGTACGCGCGATTGGGAGTGCGGGTCGATCGCACGCTGTTCGAGTCCGACTACCTCGAGCACGGTGAGGCGCTCGCGCGGCAGGCGTTGAGGGAGGGCGCGATCGAGCGCGGGGCGGGCCGGGCCACGATGTACGTGACCGGCGAGGAGGCCTACCCGCAGCTGCTGCTGCATCGTCGCGACGGCTTCCCCACTCAGCACCTGCGCTACGTCGCGACGTACGACGCGACGCGTCCGCTGCTCGCGGGCGCCCGCTCGATCGCCGTCTTCGGAAGCGAGTGGCGCGGGCTCATACGCTATTGCGAGGCGCTGCTGCGACGCTTGCGCCCCGGCCAGGAGATCCACCCGACCGACAACCTGATGCACGGGATGGTCGTGGGCGAGAGCGGGGACGCCGTCAAGTCGAGCAAGGGCGGCGCGCTGCTCGTCGACGAGCTGTTTGAGCGCGTGGAGCGCGTAGGGCCGGTCGCGGGGCTCGCTCGTCGTCACGGCCGCGTCGACGCCGAGCAGCTGACGCGGATCGTGCTGCTCGGCTTCTTCCTCGGTCGTCCGCTGCGGGAGCGCGTGTCGGTCTCGCTCGACGAGCTGCTCGACCCGCGCCGCAACGTCGGCTGGGCGCTCGCGCAGGCATGGGCGCGTGCGTGCGACGCGCGCCACGACGGCGCTCCGGACCCGGACCCCGGCGACGCCGGCTACCGCTTCGTGCTCGTGCAGTCGCAGCGCCACCGGCGCCTGCTCGCCAAGTGCGTCGAGGAGCTCGACCTGCTGCCGTTCGTGCGCTTCCACTACCACCTCGCGCGCTGGTTCGCAGGCGTGCAGGCGACGCCGCGGATCGCGCGGGCGATGCGCGCGGTGCTCGGCGAGGGGCTGACGGCGCTCGGCCTCGCGACGCTCGAGCCGGGCGTCGGCGACGGCGCCGCCGCGCGCCGCGCTGCCGCGGTGGGGGGAGCGGCCTGATGCCCCTCGTGAGCGAGCTCGCGTGGGTCGACGGGGCGCTCGTGCCGCGCGAGCAGGGTGCCCCATCACTCGCCTCCAGCACGTTCCACATGGGCACGGGCGTCTTCGACGGGATCATGGCCTACTGGAACGAGGACCATTACCACCTGCATCGCGTGGAGGAGCACCTCGAGCGCTTCAAGACCGGCGCGGCGCGCATGGACCTGCCGTTCGCGTGGGGGCTGGCCGAGCTGGAGGCGGGGATCCACGAGCTGCTCGACACGCTGCCGCGGCGGACGCACTACATCCGGCCGATCGCCTTCCGCGGGGCGCCGGAGATCATGCTCGTGGCGAGCAGAGACCTGCCGGTCAGCGCCTGCATCTTCGCGGTGGAGGTCGAGCGCGACTTGGCGGACCCGATGCGCGGGACGATCGTGCCCGTCGAGCGCGTCTCGAGCCGCGCGATCCCGGTCGCGTGGAAGGTCTGCGGCACGTACGCGAACAGCTTCCTCGCCCAGCGGATGGCGTTCGAGCGCGGCGCCGACGTCGGCGTGCTGCTCGACGGCGCCGGGCGGCTCGCGGAGGCGAGCACCTCGAACCTCTTCCTGATCTGCGGCGACGCGCTCGTGACGCCGTCGATCGATGCCGACGTGTTCCCCGGCATCACGCGCCGCAGCGTGCTGGAGATCGCCGAGCGGATCGGTGTGGAGGCCGTCGAGCGCGTGGTCGACCCGGCCGAGCTGGCGCACTGCGAAGGGGCGTTCCTCGCCTCGACGATGCTCGAGCTGCGGCCCTTCTCGGCGATCGACGAGACGGAGTTCGCGACCGCGGACCATCCGCTCTATCGCCGCATCCGCATGGAGTTCGACGCCGCGACGCACGCATGAGCGCTGCGGCCGCTCAGCTAGCCGGCGGCGGCTCGAGCTGCGCGAGCAGTGCGGCGGCCTGCTCCGCGAGCGCCTCGCGGTGGGGGCCGAGCAGCTCGCCGGCCTGGGCGACGAGCTGCTCGATCCGCTCGGGATCGGCGTCGAGCGCCGCGTCGTCGAGCTGCGCGAGCGCCGCCGCGAGCGCACCGCGCGCCTCGGCCGCGAACGGGTTCGCGTGCTGGATGTCGGCGTACGTCTCGGGGCTCGCGCTCGCGATCCGCGCGAGCAGCGCCAGCTGCGCGAGGAACGGCGGCGGCGCGACCGGCAGCAGCTCGTCCAGGTCGACGCCCAGCTGCTCGAGCGCGAGGCCGAAGCCGAGCACGCCGGCGTGCGTCGCGACCTGCAGCGCGGCGGTGGCGCGATCGTGCGCCTCGGCGTCGGCAACCGTCACGACGCGCGCCGAGGCGTGCAGCAGCGCGAGCAGCGTCCGCGAGCGAGGGCCCGGCGCGAGTTCGACGGCGAGCACCGCGTGGCCGGCGAAGCCGAGCGACGGCGCGAACATCGGGTTGAGCGACAGCAGCTCGACCGGCGCTGCGGCGGCGAGCGCCGCCTGCGCGAACGGCGTCTTGACCGAGAGCGTGTCGACGAGCAGCGCGCCTGCGGGCAGCGCGGCCAGCACGTGGGGGAGGGCGTCGAGCGCGGCGGCCTCGGGCAGGGCGAGCACGACGCAGTCGGCGCCGGCGAGCGCAGCACCCAGGGCCGGCGAGGGCTGCCGTGCGTCGAGTGCGTGGTACGGGCCGAGCGCCGGCACGTCCGGATGCGGGTCCGCCGCCACGTCCGCGATCGCGATCTCGCGTGCGACAGCCGCGAGCGCACCGGCGAACAGCCGGCCGACGGCGCCGTTGCCGCCGACCAGCACGCAGTGCGCGAGGTCGCCGGCAGGCGCGTGCGCGTCGTCTGCGTGCGGGCCCACGTTGCGCCGATCTTCGCAGACGGAATCCACCGCGGCATCCGCAGACACGTTAGGCTCCAATAACAGGAGCAACATTGCACTGAAAACGAGGAGGGGGACCTCGACATGGGCACCAGCACGCAGGCGTCCGCGCTCGCATCGTTCCGCGAGCGCATCGACCGTGTCGACGAGCAGCTGCTGAGCGCGCTCGCCGAGCGCACCGCGATCTGTCGCGAGGTCGCCGAGCACAAGCGCGAGCACGGCATTCCGATGATGCAGCCGGACCGCGTCGCAGCCGTCGAGGCCCGCTGGGCGCAGCTGGCGGCCGAGCGGAGGCTGGACGAGGACTTTGCCCGCTCGCTCGCTCGCGCGGTCGTCGCCGAGAACTGCCGGATCGAGGGCGCGATGATGAGCGCGGAGAGCAGCGGCGAGCCCGCCGGGAGCGTGCTCGGCAGATCCGCGATGAGGATCGACCACGTTGCGATCGCCGTGCGCGACCTCGACGCCGCGATCGCGTACTGCGGCGACGTGCTCGGCTTCGAGCTGCAGGAACGACGCCAGATCAGCGGCCGCATCAGCGGGATGGACTCGGCCGTAATGGAGGCCGGCGGCGTCAAGTTCGTGCTCGTGCAGGGCGACTCCCCGGAGTCGAACGTGTCGCGCTACATCGAGGCGTACGGCCCCGGCGTGCAGCACGTCGCGATCGAGGTGCCCGATCCGCAGGAGGCGATCGACGACCTGCGCGCCCGCGGCGCCGACCTGCTCACGGGCATCATCCGCGGCCCCGGCCTCGATCAGATCTTCACGAAGCGCGAGCCGAACTCCGGCATCCAGCTCGAGATCATCGCGCGCGCCGAGAACGACGGCTTCGACCCGGCCAACGTGCAGGAGCTGTTCGAGGCGATGGAGCGCGAGAACGTCTTCTAGGCGGCGTGGAGAACGGCAGAGGGGAACGGCGATGCACGGCACCAGCGTCGGCATCCTGGGGGCGGCCGGGGCGGTCGGATCGGCGACGGCCTTCGCGCTCGCGCTCGACGGCGTCGAGCGGCTCGTGCTCGCCGACGTCGCGAGGCCGCTGCTGCACGCCCAGCGGATGGACCTGGAGGCGCTGGCAGCCGTCCTGCCGGGGCTCGACGTGCAGGTCGGAGACCTCGACGCGCTCGCGGCCTGCGACGTCGTCGTCGCCTGCGCGGGCGTGCCGCACCGGGACGGTGCGCCGCGCGCCGCGTTCCTTGCCGAGAACGCGGAGGTCCTGACGCCGCTCGCAGACGCGATCGTCGCGCGCGGCAACGCCGTCGCGCCGCTTCCGCTCGTGCTCGTCAGCAACCCGGTCGACGCGCTCGCGACGCTGCTGGCGCGCCGCCTCGGCGGCCGTGCGCACGTCGTCGGCCACACGCTCAACGACACGCTGCGGCTGCGCGTCGCGATCGCCCGTGCGCATGGCTGCGCCGCGGTCGACGTCGAGGCGTGGAGCGTTGGCGAGCACGGCCCGCACGCCGTCCCGCTGTTGAGCCGCGTGCACGTGTGCGGGCAGCGGATCGCGCTGTCGCCGCTGGAGCGCGCGCGCGTGCTGGCGGAGGTCGACGGCTGGTACGGGCGCTGGCAGCGGCTCGGCACCGGCCGCACGACGCAGTGGTCCTCGGGCTGGGGCGTCGCCGCGATCGTGCGCGCGCTGCTGTGCGGAGGCGCGCGGCCGTGGGCGGTCTCGACGCCGCTGGAGGGCATCTGGGGGATCGAGTGCGACGTCTGCCTGAGCGCGCCCGCGCTGCTCGGTCCTGGCCGCGCCCCCCGCGTGCTGGCGTGGAGAGTCGACGCGGCCGAGCGCGCTGCGATCGCACGGGCGGCGGATGCGGTGGCCGCGTGCTGCGACGCGGTTGCGGGCTCGCTCGTCGCGGCGGACGGGGGGATGCGATGAGGTTCGTGCTGATCGACAACTACGACTCGTTCACGTTCAACCTGTTCCAGATGCTCGCCGACCTCAACGGCGAGCCGCCACTCGTGCTGCGCAACGACGATCCCGTCTCGTGGCCGGAGCTGCGCACGCAGGGCCACGGCGCGGTCGTCGTCTCACCTGGTCCCGGGCGCCCGGAACGCCCGCGCGACTTCGGCATCAGCGCCTCAGCGATCCGCGACAGCAGGATGGCGGTGCTCGGCGTCTGCCTCGGCCATCAGGGCCTCTGCCATCTGCACGGCGCCCCGGTCGTCGCGGCGCCGGTGCCGATGCACGGCCGCACGAGCGCCGTCCATCACGCGCAGATCGACTTGTTCGAGGGGATCCCGTCCCCGTTCGAGGTCGTGCGCTACCACTCGCTGATGGTCGGCGACCTGCCCGCCGGACTGCACGCGCTCGCCTGGTCGGAGGACGGCGTGCTGATGGGCGTGCGCCACCTCGACGCGCCGCTGTGGGGCGTCCAGTTCCACCCCGAGTCGATCTGCTCTGAGCACGGGGCGCGGCTGCTGCGCAACTTCCGCGATCTCGCCCTTGCCTCCTCGACGCGCAGCCGCGCGCGCCTGCGCGGCGACGAGCAGCGGCTCGTGCGCCGCCAGCCGATCGTGCGCTTCCGCAAGCTGACGCTGCCGCTCGACCCGGAGCTCGCGTTCGCGCAGCTGTACGCCGAGTGCGAGGTCGCCTTCTGGCTCGACAGCAGCACCCCGGGGGGCGGGGCCGGCGAGAATGGGCGCTTCTCGTTCATGGGCGACGACAGAGGTCCGCTCGCCGAGCTGCTCACCTACGACGTCGCGAGCGGCCGCGCGACGATACGCGCGACGAGCGGCACCGAGCAGGCGGACGGTCCGCTGCTCGCCTACCTCGACGACCAGATCCGTGCGCGCCGCACGACCACCTCGGCGCTGCCGTTCGAGTTCAACGGCGGTTACGTCGGCTACCTGGGCTACGAGCTGAAGGCGGAGTGCGGCGGCGAGGCGGCGCACCAGGCGAACACGCCCGATGCGGCCTTCGTCTTCGCCGACCGCTTCCTCGCGTTTGACCACGAGGCGGGCGACGTGTGGCTGGTCGCGCTCGAGGCGCACGACGCGCCCGCGGCACCGTGGCTCGACGAGATGACCGGCCGGCTGACGACGCTCGCGCACGGTGCGAACGGCAACGGTATCGACGACGCCGCCGCCGGCCACGGCCCGACGGCGGTTGCGGCGCACGCGGACGGCGGCGGCCGCGCCGTGCACGTCGAAGACGCCTGGGCCGCCGGCTGCAGCCCGCGCCACGACGACGACGCCTACCTTGCGCTGATCGAGCGCTGCCAGGAGGCGATCTCGGCGGGGGAGACGTATGAGGTCTGCCTCACCAACCACGTCGAGATCGCCGGCGGTATCGACCCGTGGCCCGCGTACCGGCGCCTGCGGCATGTCAACCCGGCGCCGTTCGCCGCGTTCCTGCGCTTTCCGCAGGTCAGCGTGCTGAGCGCCTCACCGGAGCGCTTCCTCCGCGTCAGCGCCGACGGTGCCGTGGAGGCGAAGCCAATCAAGGGCACCGCGCCTCGCGGAGCGAGCGTCGAGGAGGACTTCGCGATCCGCGAGCGCCTGCACGACAGCGAGAAGGACCGCGCCGAGAACCTGATGATCGTCGACCTGCTGCGCAACGACCTCGGCGCCGTCTGCGAGATCGGCAGCGTGCACGTGCCGGTGCTGTTCGGCGTCGAGTCGTTCGCGACCGTCCATCAGCTCGTCTCGACGATCGCCGGCCGCATCGGGCGCGGCACGTCCGCGCTGGACGTCGTGCGCGCAGCCTTTCCGGGCGGGTCGATGACCGGCGCGCCGAAGAAGCGCACGATGGAGCTGATCGACGAGTGGGAGGCCGGCCCGCGCGGCGTCTACTCCGGTGCGCTCGGGTGGTTCGCACTCGGCGGCGCGGCGGACCTGTCGATCGTGATCCGCACGATCGTCGCCACCGAGGAGGGGGCGAGCTTCGGCGCCGGCGGTGCGATCGTCGCGCTGTCCGATCCGCGCGAGGAGCTGCGCGAGGTGCGCCTGAAGGCGCGCGCGCTCGTGGAGACGCTGCACCTCGCCGTCTACGCGTAGGCTCACCGGGTGTCCCGGCTACCGCTGCTCGCGCTGGCGCTCGCCGTGCTCGCAGCCGCGAGCGCTCAGCTCGCGCACGCCGACGGGTCGGCCCCGCCCGTGACGAGCGTCGCGATCGCCCCGTCGGACGGCGGCGCGCCCAGAACGCTGGACCTCGCCGCGCTGACGGACCGCTTCGACGTCCACGGCGTCGCCTACACGCTGCGCGCCGCGGACGGGATGACGTCCACGACGACCGTCGCAGAGGGCATCTCGCTGACGGCGCTGCTGGCGGCCGCGGGGCTCGACGCAGACGCGTTCACGTACCTGGAGATCCCCGACGCGGACGGCTCGAGCGCGATCGTGCTGCGCGACGACCTCGGCGGGACGGACGAGGGGCCGCCGGTCATCTGGTCCGACGCGCAGGGCGTTCACTTCCTGCGCCCGAGCGGCGACGACGGCGACGCGAACGCGGCCGACGTCGTGGCCCTCCCCGCGGGGCCGATCGCGATCGCGCTGAAGAGCGGAGACCCGCTCGTGCCGCGGATCGCCGTCTCGACGCTGCGCGCTAGACCGCGCGAGCGCGTCGACTTCAGCGCGTCGCTCGTCGGCGGTGCTCCGCTTCGGCTCGGGCTGGAGTACCAGTGGTACTTCGACGGCACCGGCAGAGTGCGCGGCGCAAGCGTCTCGCACCGCTTCCCGCCCGGGGGGCCCTATCTGGTCCTGCTGAACGTCGTGCGCGGCGACGGGACGTCGATCGGCTCGCCGGCCACGGTCCGCGTTCACGTCGTGCGCGCGCACGAGCGGCGCTCGGACGACGCGCACGGCTCCGACGAGTCGCAGGGCGGCGGCGACGGAAGCGGCGGGGGCGGCGGAGGCGGAACCGGCGATGGAATCGGCGACGGGACCGGCGGCGGCTCGGGCTCTGGCTCGGGCGGCAGCGGTGCCACGGCGCCGGCATACGTCGCCCCGGTCTCACCGCCCGCGGCGTTCCCGCCGCCGACCCCCGCACCCGCCACGCGGCACGCCTCCCCGCCGCCGCACCGACCGCGCGGCGACCTCGTCAGCGGTACCCTGATCGCGTCGGCAAGCGCCGCGGCGGCTCCCGCAGGCGGCACGCAGGCAGCGCGCGCGGCAGTGCGCGGCGCCACGTCGGACGGTCCGCTCCACCTGCCGGTCGGCATCTGGGTCGGGGCCGGGCTGGTGCTGCTGCTGGCACTCGGCTGGGTGCTGGAGTCCCGCCACACGCTCCCCTTCTGGCAGCCATGACGATCGAGCAGATCCTCTTCAACATCTCCGACGCGCTGCTGTACCCGGTGCTGGTACTGGCGCTGCTCTCGCTCGTCGTCGTGCTCGCCGAGGTCGGGACGCTGCTCGCCGAGCTGCGCCGCCGCCGCGGCCGCAGCGTCGCACGGCTCGAGCGCGCCGCCGACGTCGCGCGCGACGCGCTTGCCGCGGGCGACGGGGCCGGCGCGCTGCGCGCCGTGCGCAGCGTCGGCTTCAACCCCGCGATGGACGAGGCGCTGACGGCGATCGTCGAGCAGCGCGACAAGCCCGACGCGGCGAACCGCATCGCCAAGCGCCTCGCCGAGTACGACTACCGCTCCATGCGGCGGCTGGAGCGCACGCGCATCCTCGTGCGGATGGGTCCGGCGCTGGGCCTGATGGGCACGCTGATCCCGCTCTCGCCCGCGCTCGCCGGCCTCGCCGACGGCGACGTCGAGCGGCTCACCGACGACCTGCGGGTCGCCTTCAGCGTGACGGTCGCCGGCCTGCTCGTCGGCGCCGTCGCCTACACCATCTCACTCGTCCGCAACCGCATCTACGACCAGGACTACTCGGACGTCGAGTACATGGCCGCCGCGCTTGCCGACGTGCCCACCGCAGCGGTGCCGAGCCCGCCGGCCGCCACGTCGCACGTGCACGCCCCGCAGGAGGCGATCGTCCCATGAGCCGGCCCACCGTGAGCGCCCGTGCACGCTCGCGCGAGGATCGCTCCGGCGACCCGCTCGACGGGCTCGTCAACCTGTTCGACCTCGGGATCGTGCTGTCGGTCGCCTTCCTGCTCGCGGCGCTGTCGTCGCTGAAGCTCGGCCCCGAAGCGCTGGGGAGAGACCGCAGCGCCGGTCGCAGCACCGCCGCAGGCGCGATCGTCGCCCCCAGAGACTCGCACGTCAGGCCGGTCCAGCTGAGACCCGGCGAGAGAGTCGTCGGCCACGGCAGAGCCGTCGGCACCGTCTACCGGCTCGACGACGGCCGCACGATCGTGGTGCGGCGCTCGCCGTAGCGCTTCGCGCTGGACAGCGCGTCGGGGTGGCACTACGGTCGGCCACTCACCGAACGCGAGGAGATTGCCGTGTCATCCGCTGCGCCGGACTCCGAGCTCAAGACGCGCCATCGCGCGATGTGGGCGTCGGGCGACTATCCGTCGATGGTCGAGACGTTCCTGCTGCCGCTGGGCCCGCGGCTCGTCGAGGCGTGCGGCGTCGAGGCCGGGATGCGCGTGCTCGACGTCGCGGCGGGCACCGGCAACGCATCGCTGCCGGCGGCCGAGCGCGGCGCGCAGGTGACGGCGAGCGACCTGACGCCCGAGCTGCTCGAGGCCGGCAAGCGCCGGGCGGCGCCGAGCGGGCTCGAGCTCGAGTGGGTGGCGGCCGACGCCGAGCGGCTGCCGTTCGAGGACGCGTCGTTCGACGTCGTGATGTCGTCGATCGGAGCGATGTTCGCGCCCCACCACCAGGACGTCGCCGACGAGCTGGTCCGCGTCTGTCGTCCGGGCGGGACGATCGGGATGCTGAACTGGACGCCCGAGGGCATGATCGGCGCGCTGTTCAGAACGATGGGTCCGTTCGCGCCGCCGCCTCCGCCCGGCGCGCAGCCGCCGCCGCTGTGGGGCGGGGAGGACCACGTGCGCGAGCTGTTTGGCGACCGCGTCGAGTGGCGGGTGCTGGAGCGCGAGATGCTCCCGGTCACCGCCTTCGAGGAGCCGCACGAGTACGGCGAGCACTTCAAGGCGAAGTACGGTCCGACGATCGCCGCGCGCGCCAACGCGGCGAAGGACGGTCGCGAGGCGGAGCTGGACGAGGCGCTCGACCGCTTCTGCGACGAGTGGAACCTCGGCACCGCGGACGACGCCCGCTTCGAGCAGGAGTACCTCGTCGTCGTCGGGACGCGCGTGTAGCGCGAGGCTAAACGGACGGCGCCGCGTCGCTGGGCGAGGGGTGCGAGGCGTCGCGGAACTCCTCGAACTGGCCCGTCAGCACGAAGCCGAGCTGCTCGCCGACGTCGACCGCCAAGTCGCCCATGCGCTCCATGGCACGGGCGGCGAGGATCATGTGCATCGCCCACTCGCGCGCGTCCGGGTCGTCGCCGCTCTCCCACGCGAACTGGAACACGCGGCGGTTGAGCTCGTTGACGTCGCGGTCCTGATGGAGCAGATCCCGTGCCATCGCGAGGTCGCGCTCGGCGAACGCGCGCTTGGCCTGCTCGATCTCCTGGCTCACGAGCCGCCCCATCACGCCCAGCTCCTCCAGCAGCACGGGGTGCGTCGGCGGGTGGTGGCCGTCGAGCGGGATCAGCTTCGCGACGTTGACGGTCTGGTCGCCCATGCGCTCGATCGAGCGGATCACGTGCAGCAGCGCGGCCGCGAGGCGCAGGTCGCCCGCCACCGGCGCCTCAAGCGCAAGCAGCGAGAGGATCCGTTCGTGCAGGTCGCGGTAGAGCTGGTCGATCGCGTCGTCACCGCCGACGACCTCGCTCGCGAGCGTGACGTCCTGGTGCTCGACGGCCTCCAGCACGCGGCGCAGCTGCTCTCGCACCATGTCGAGACCACCGAGCGCGGCCTGTTCGATGCCGGCCAGCTCTGACTGGAAGCGGACGCGGAGCTCGCCTTCGGATTCAGGGGGCACCATCGCGCGAAGCATCTCCCAGACGGGGTCCCAGGTGTGTTACCGACTCGTGAACGGGCTGTGAACGAGTCGGGAAGGTCGCTTCACAAGCTTTAAACAGCTCCGCCACAGCGGGATAACAGAATCGAAGCCGTGCCCTGTGACGCTGCCGAGCATCAGTCGCATGGAGAAAGGAAACGGATGAGGTACTCGAAGGCCCTGGCGCTCGGCTCAGCCGCCGCGATCGCCGTGGGCGTGGCCGCCTGCGGCAGCAGCAGCAACGACAGTTCGACCGGGGGAGCGAGCCCATCGTCGGCAGCCCTCAACGGCGCCGGCTCGACGTTCCAGGCTCCGCTCGTGAGCGAGTGGGCGAGCCGCTACAAGGACAGCAGCGGCACGACCGTCAACTACCAGCCGGTCGGCTCCGGCGCGGGCATCGCGCAGCTGACCGCCGGCACGGTCGACTTCGCCGGCAGCGACGCGGTCATGAAGCCCGAAGAGGTCGCCGCAGGCAGAGACAAGGGCACGCCCGTGCACCTGCCGATTGCGCTCGGCGCGGTCACCGTTTCCTACAACCTCGACGGCGTCAGAGCGGGTCTGAGACTCGACGGTCCGACGATCGCCGACATCTTCCTCGGCAGCGTCACGAAGTGGAATGACCAGGAGATCGCCTCGCTCAACGCGGGCGTCGACCTCCCGGACACCGACATCACCGTCTGCCACCGCTCCGACGAGTCCGGCACGACGGCGAACTTCACGCAGTTCCTCGCCGACTACTCGAGAGCGTGGGCCGACGGCCCCGGCGTCGACAAGAGCGTCCAGTGGCCGGTCGGCACCGGCGCGAGAGGCAACGACGGCGTCGCCGGCTGCGTCAAGCAGACGCCGGGCGCGGTCGGCTACGTCGAGCAGGCGTACGCGCTGCAGAACGACTTCACGACCGCGGCCGTGAAGAACAGAGACGGCCAGTGGGTCGAGCCGACGCTCGACGCCACCTCGGCGGCCGGCGAGGGCGCGAACCCGCCCGCGAACCTGCAGTTCTCGACGATCAACGCGGCGGGCGCGAGAAGCTACCCGATCACCGCGGTGACGTTCCAGATCGTCTGGCAGGACGCCTGCAAGGCCGGCATCTCGCAGGACACGGCGAGAAGCCTGAAGGCGTGGCTCACGTACATCCTCGGCGACGGCCAGAGCGTCGCGCCGGACCTGGAGTACGCGCCGCTCCCGGCCAGCATCCAGACCAGAGCGCAGGCGAGAGTCGACGCGCTCACCTGCAACGGATCGCCGATCGCCTAGGGGTTCGATGGAGGCCGGGACGATCACACCCGTCGGCGAGCGTGGCAGCGCATTGCACCGCTCGCCGGCGGCCCGGCTCCCCGATCGGCTGTTGAAGTGGGGGCTGACGGCGCTCTCGGTCGGCGTCATCGTCCTGATCGCGTACTTCTTCCTCCGGCTCGTGATCGAGTCCGAGCCGGTCTTCAAGCAGGTCGGCATCGTCGACTTCCTCTTCTCGGCCGACTGGGTCCCGTCGAAGGAGCTCTACGGCGCGCTGCCGCTGCTCGCCGGCACGTTGATCACGTCGGCGATCGCGTTGCTGCTCGGGGTCCCCGTCGCGGTCGCGACGGCGCTGTTCATCACCGAGCTCTCCCCGCGTCGCATCCGCGGACCGCTGACGGTCGTGGTCGATCTGCTCGCGGCCGTCCCGTCGGTCGTCTACGGACTGTGGGGCTTCTTCTTCCTGATCCCGAAGCTGAAGCCGGCGGAGGAATGGTTCGCCGACACCTTCTCGTTCATCCCGTTCATCGGCGGGACCGTGACGGGCCCCAACTACTTCATCGCCGGATTGATCCTCGCGATCATGATCCTGCCGATCGCCTCGGCGATCTCGCGCGAGGTGATCTCGACGGTGCCGTCCGAGCACAAGGAGGCGGCGCTCGCGCTCGGCGCGACGCGCTGGGAGACGATCCGCATCGCCGTGTTGCCATACGCCCGGGGAGGGATCGCCGGCGGCGCAATGCTCGGCCTCGGCCGCGCGATCGGCGAGACGATCGCCGTCACGCTCGTGATCGGCAATGCGCCGGTGATCGGCGACTCGATCTTCCAGCAGGGCTACACGCTCGCGGCGGTGATCGCCAACGAGTTCGGCGAGGCGGCCTCGAACGAGCTGCACCGCGCCGCGCTGATCGGGGCCGGCCTCGTGCTGTTCGTGCTGACGCTCGGGGTCAACGCGGTCGCCCGCGGCTTCGTCATGCGGGCAGAGCGCGGCAAGCGGCCGGCCGCGGGGATGGCGGGATGAGCGCCGTCGCGTTCCAGCCGGTCAGCCGGCGCCGGCGCCGCACGGACAAGCTCGCGCGGGGTCTGGTGGCGCTGCTCACGGGCGCCGCGCTCGTCCCGCTCGTGCTGATCCTCTACTACCTCATCAAGCAGGGCATCGGCGCGATCTCGCTCGACTTCTTCACGACCGATCCGACCGGCTCGTTCCTCGGCGATCCCGGCGGCATCAAGAGCGCGATCCTCGGCACCGTCCTGATGGTCCTGCTCGCGTCGGCCGTCGCCGTGCCGGTCGGCGTGGGCGTCGCGATCTGGCTCGTCGAGTTCGGGCGCGAGTCGAAGCTCGCGCACGCGGTGCGCTACTTCATCGACGTGATGACGGGCGTGCCGTCGATCGTCTTCGGCCTGTTCGTCTACATCACGCTCGTGATCGGCGGCGTCGGCGGCTCGTCGTTCGCCGCCTGGAAGGGCTCGATCGCGCTCGCACTGCTGATGCTGCCGATCGTCACGCGTTCCGCCGAGGTCGTCCTGCTGCTGGTGCCCAACTCACTGCGCGAGGCCGCCTACGCACTCGGCGCCCCACGTTGGAAGGTCGTCTTCAGAGTCGTGGTGCCGACGGCGCTGCCGGGGATCGTGACCGGCGTGCTGCTCGCCGTCGCGCGCGCGGCCGGCGAGACGGCGCCGCTGCTGTTCACCGCCGCCGCCGTCAACGCCACCGCCTTCGACTACAACGACAGCATGAACTCGCTGCCGATGCTGATCTTCAAGAACGTCGGCCAGGCGCAGGACCGCCTGGTCACGATCGCCTGGGGCGCAGCGCTGACCCTGGTCGCGATGATCCTCATGCTGACCCTGCTGGCACGCCTGATCCAGAGAAGGAGCCGTCTGTCGTGAGCGATCCCGTTTCCCCCGCGGCGCGCCGCGAGACGCCTTCGACGGAGGATCAGATGCCATCGCACGAGCCGATCGCCACGCCCGCTCGCCCCGTGCCCACGTCTGCGGTCGGCACGCAGCCGCAGCGGCTCGCGCGCTCGGTCACCGTCGAGCGGCTGAACGCCTGGTACGGCGAGCACCACTCGATCAAGGACCTCACGCTCTCGTTCGCGCCGAACAAGGCGACCGCGCTGATCGGACCATCCGGCTCCGGCAAGTCGACCGTCGTGCGCTGCATCAACCGGATGCACGAGGAGATCCCCGGTGCCCGCGCGACCGGCCGGATCCTGCTCGACGACACCGACGTCTACGACGCGGACATCGACGTCGTCGCAGTGCGGCGCTCGATCGGGATGGTCTTCCAGAAGCCGAACCCGTTCCCGACGATGTCGATCTTCGAGAATGTCGCCGCCGGCCTCAAGCTGACCGCGCGCAAGGTCAGCCACGAGCAGGTCGAGGGCGCGCTGCGCGGCGCCGGGCTGTGGGAGGAGGTCAAGGACCGCCTCGACAAGCCGGGCATCGGCCTCTCCGGCGGTCAGCAGCAGCGCCTCTGCATCGCCCGCGCGCTGGCGGTCGAGCCGGACGTCCTGCTGATGGACGAGCCTGCTTCGGCGCTCGACCCGATCTCGACGCTGAAGATCGAGGAGCTCGTGCAGGAGCTCAAGTCGCGCGTGACGATCATCATCGTCACCCACAACATGCAGCAGGCCGCGCGCGTGGCAGACTCGACGGCGTTCATGCTCGACGGCGAGCTGGTGGAGGTCGGGCCGACGGAGAAGATCTTCACGAACCCGGACGACTCACGCACGGAGGAGTACGTGACGGGCAAGTTTGGCTGAGCACCACGACTTGCCCGTCAGCGGGAAGTTCGGTTGACCGAACTCCCGGTCAGGGGCAAGTTCGGCTGAGCCGGTGCTCAGCCGTCAGAGCCGCTTGCGCGCGTGATCTGCGCGAGCCGCTCGAGTGACTGACGCAGCAGCCGCGAAATCTGCATCTGCGAGACGCCGATCTCGGTGGCGATCTCGCTCTGCGTCAGGTCCTCGACGAAGCGCAGCCGGAGGATCGTCTGCTCGCGCTCCGGAAGGCATCTGACAGCCGAGCCGAGCAGTGCGCGCGCCTCGGCGCGGTCGTAGCCGTCGTCATCGCTGCCGAGCGTGTCGGCGATCGTCGTGTCGCTGCCGCCGTCGTCGTGCCCGCCGGTCGGCGCCGCGAGCGACAGCGCGGTGCGGTTGGAGAGCGCGCCGAGCGCCTCGACCACGGCCTCGAGGCTCGCACCGGTGCGCTCGGCGAGCTGGCGCGGCGTGGGCGCTCTGCCGGTTTCGGTCTCGATCGCTTCGGCCGCGGAGCGCACCTTCAGCGCGAGCTCCTGCGTGCCGCGTGCGACGTGGACGCCCCAGCCGGTGTCGCGGAAGTGCCGCAGCAGCTCGCCGACGATCGTCGGCTGGGCGAATGTCGAGAAGCTGTGGCCGCGCTCGGGGTCGAAGCGGTCGACGGCCTTGATCAAGCCGAGCGACGCGACCTGGACGAGGTCGTCGAGCGGCTCGCTCCCGCGGCGGTAGCGACGTGCGAGTGCTCGCGCGAGCGGCAGGTGGTCGCCGATCAGCGTCTCGCGCGCCTGTCTGTCGCCTCGGCCGGCCCGCGTAGCCAGGGCTCGCGTGCGCAATGCATTCGTTGATGCGCCCCCGTGCAGCAGCTCCAGCTGGGGCGCGCTCCCGGTTCCGTGCCTCATGGGCTCCGTCCTTACCCGCTCCCCGGAAGCGTCAATCACGAGTCTCGGGCCGGTCCTGGAAAAATCACGCGACGAGCGGCAAAGGCCCTGACACACCTTTACACTCCAGTAAATGGTAAGAGTCAGCTGATGGCTGCCAGACCGCCCCTTCCCGAGTCGGCTCAGGCCCGTGCGGTGATGCGTAGGCGCCTGCCCGGACGCGAGCGTCGCGTCCTGATCCTGGACGCCGCGCTGCGCACGTTCGCGGCCAACGGTTACGACGGTGCGGCGATGGACGAGATCGCCTCGGCGGCAGGGATCTCGAAGGCCGTCGTATACGACCACGTCGCCTCGAAGCGTGACCTCTACACGCAGCTGGTGCACGCGATCCGCGACCAAATCGAGCAGACCGTCGACGACGCGCTGCAAGGGCCGGGCGTGGACGGCCGGGAGCGCGTCGAGACCGCGGTCGAGGCGATCTACCGCTACGTCGAAGAGCATCCAGAGGCATCGCGGCTGCTCGTGCTCGAGCTGCAGGGCACTAGCGTCTCGGCGATCGGCCGCGAGCTCGAGGATCGCATCACCGATCACCTCGCGAGAACGCTGGGCAGCGATCCGGGCCTGTTCGACGGTCACCCGGACCGCTCGAGGCAGCTCGTGATCCTGGCCGAGCTCCTGAAGTCCGCGGTGCTGGGGCTCACGAGCTGGTGGTACCGCACGCCGGACGCCGAACGCGCAGATCTCGTCGAGCGGACGGTCGGGGTCGTGTGGCCGGCGATCGAGCGCGCACGCGCTGGCACGGCCTGAGCGCCTGCGGAGCCGGCTACCAGGCCTGCGTGTCGCCGCAGTGCGGGCAGCCGACCGTCGTCGAGACGGCCGCCTCGAACATGTAGCCGCACGAGCAGCGGTAGGCGGCGAGATCCTGCGGGCCGCCCGCGGCCCGCTCACGCGCTTCAGGTGCGGGGTGCTGGACCTGGACCGGCTGCGAGAGGCCCGGCTCGACGCTCATCTCGCGCCCTGTCGCCCTGCGCCCGATGCGCGGGCGGGTCCTGCGGCGATGAGGGCGGGTGCGCACAGTCATGAGCTTCAACGCAATGATCGGGTAAAGGTTTCGGTGCTCGACCCCCGATTCCTCGTGGGAAGCGGGGTATCTGCATCGACAGACCCGTCCGCGGACATGAGCGGTCTGCGACAATCGCCCACGCATGAACCCGTCCCGCAAGCGCAGGATCCGTCTCGTCGTCGCGCTCACCGCGGCGCTGCTGGCCGCGAGCGCGCTCGTCTACACGAGCTTCAGCGCCGGCAGCGACGAGCGCACCGCCGGGCAGCTGCTGGACACGGCCGTCGCGGGCAAGACCTACACGCTCGCGGGAACTGTCAAGGACGGCTCGGTTAGACGCGGCGACGGCGTGCTGTGGTTCAGCGTCCGCGACCCGCACCGCCCGGTGGCCGTGCAGGTCCGCTACACAGGGATCGTGCCCGACCCGTTTCGCGAGGGTCGGGGTGTGATGGTGAAGGTGCAGCGCCGCGGCCACCTGTTCGTGGGTGAGAAGGACTCGATGGTCACGAAGTGCCCGTCGAAGTTCCAGGTCGCCCCGCCCAGACCGGGCTCCGGCTCGAGCATGACCTGACCGATGGCCACCGTCGGTCGCGCCCTGCTGATCGTCGCCTTCGCTGTCGCGCTGTACGGCGTCGGTGCCTCGCTCTACGGCGCGTTCGCCGGCGGCCGCGCGTGGGTCGACTCCGGTCGCCGCGCGGTCTATGCGCTCGCCGGCGTCCTGACGCTCGCGTTCGCGATCATGGAGATCGCGTTCCTGCGCTCGGACTTCTCCTTCAACGTCGTCGCGACGCACTCCAGCACCACGACGCCGACGTTCTACAAGGCGACCGCCGCGTGGTCCTCGCAGGAGGGCTCGCTGCTGCTGTGGGTGTGGCTGCTGTCGATCTGGTCGAGCCTCGCGCTCCTGCTCACGCGCCGCCGCGTGCGCGAGGTGGCGCCGGTTGCGACCGCGGTGCTGATGACGTTCGCCGGCTTCTTCCTGATGCTGACGCTGTTCTTCGCGAACCCGTTCGAGACGCTCGCCGCGGTGCCGCAGGAGGGGACTGGACTCAACCCGCTGCTGCGCCACCCGGCGATGATGTTCCACCCCCCGATGCTGTACTCCGGGTACACGCTCTTCTCGATCCCGTTCGCGTTCGCGATCGGTGCGCTCGTGACCCGGCGCCTGAACGCCGAGTGGATCGTCTCGACGCGCCGCTTCGCCCTCGGCGCCTGGCTGTGCCTCGGGATCGGCATCGTCCTCGGCGCGCGCTGGTCGTACACCGAGCTGGGGTGGGGCGGCTACTGGGC
>JBJMLB010000018.1:0-21844 GCA_045805465.1 Conexibacter sp.
AGATGCTCGACGAGCTTGAGCTGGCGTGCCTCGACGAGCTCGGGCGGATGCCCGAGCGGCCGCAGGCGACCGACGACTCGCTCGTCGAACGGCTCGCGCTGGAGGAGCGCCGCCTCTGCATCCAGGCACGGCTGCTGTGGATCGACTACGCACGACACGAGTTGCGCGCAGGCGGCGAGTGGCGCCGCCGCGCCGAGGTCGCGGGCCGATGACGCTGCTCGCGCTCCAGAACGTCTCGAAGGCCTACCGGCGCGGCCGTCACGAGTCGCCCGCCCTGCGCGACGTCTCGCTCGAGATCGGCGCCGGCGAGATCGTCGGCGTCTGGGGCAGGCGCTTCTCCGGGCGCACGACGCTGCTGCGGATCGCCGCCGGGCTGCAGACGCCCGACAGCGGGCGCGTGCTGCTCGACGGCGTCGAGGTCTCCGACCACTCCGAGGGGCTTCTGCGGCGCCGCGTCGCCTATTGCCACACGAGCTTCGCGCCGGCGCATGCGGAACTCGTCGTCGAGCACGTCGCCGTCCCGTTGCTCGCGGTCGGCACGCGCATCGACCGCGCCTGCACGCGCGCGCAGGCGATGCTCGACCGCCTCGGCGCGGGCGCCTGCGCCGAGATGCGCCCACACGAGCTGGCGCAGGGAGAGCTCGTGCGCGTCGTGCTGGCGCGGGCGCTGCTGCAACAGCCGCAGCTGCTGCTGATAGACGAGCCGACGAGCGGCGTCGACCTGCTCGAGCGCGACGACCTGCTGACGACGTTGTACGTGACGGCCAAGGACCAGCGCATCGCCGTGCTGCTGACGGCGTCGGAGCCGCCGGGGCTCGCAGGCGCCGATCGCGCGCTGTCGCTCAGCGAAGGGCTGCTGCTCGGCGACGCCGTCCCGCACGCCGCCGAGGTCCTGCCGTTCAAGCGCCCGCTGGCGGAGCCGTCGGGCTGAGCCCCGGCGCACGAGCTGCGGGAAACTACGCACCAGCGGCCACGGCCGCGCGCGGATGGCGTGGCGCGCGGCCAGTCATACGGTGCGGCGTATGTCCACATTCGATGCGCCGCCACCTGCAGGGCAGCCTCCGGTCGGCCCGCCCCCGCCGTCATCGCCGGCGCCGTCCGGCGGCGACGGTTACCCCGTCAGCTTCGCGGTCGACTATCCCGACCGCCCGCTGAACCGCCTCACGACGTTCTTCCGCATCTTCACCGTCATCCCGATCGCGATCGTGCTCGGCACGGTCGCCGGCCACACCTTCTACGTCGGCGAGGGGGTGGATCGGGAGGCCATCGTGGCCGCCGGCGGGCTGCTGTTCGGCGGGCCGCTGCTGATGATCCTGTTCCGCCGGAAGTACCCGCTGTGGTGGCAGGACTGGAACCGCGAGCTGCTGCGCTTCATGAACCGCGTCGGCGTCTACGTCGCACTGCTCGACGACAGATACCCCTCCACCGACGAGCAGCAGTCAGTCCACCTGGAGCTGCCGCGGCCAAACGCGGAGACGGACCTCGACCGCTGGCTGCCGCTCGTGAAGTGGTTCCTCGCGATCCCCCACTACATCGTGCTGTTCTTCCTCTCGGTCGGCGCGTTCTTCGTCGTGATCGTCGCGTGGTTCGCGATCCTCTTCACAGGGCGCTACCCGCAGGGGCTGTTCGACTACGTCGTCGGCGTCGGGCGCTGGCAGAACCGCGTGACGGCGTACGCGTTCATCCTCGTCACCGACAGGTACCCGCCGTTCCGGCTGGCGCCGTGAGGATCAGGCGCGAGCGGGCCGCGCCGCCCACAATGCGATCAGCGGCAGCGCGATCACGATCGCGAGCGAGACGAGCTCCTGCACGGCGTCCCGCGTGCCGAAGCCGTCGAGGTGGCGGGCATGGAAGACGAAGTGCAGGAGCGAGAAGAGGATCCAGCCGCCGCAGGCGGCCTGCACGAGCTCGCGCCGCAGCGTCGCAGCGGCCCACGCGAGCACGAGCGCGAAGCCGAGATAGAGGGCGCCGACGTCGGTCACGAGGTGCTCGTTGTACGGCGGCAGGCGGTCGACCCAGTGACCCAGATAGGGGAAGTCATCGTAGAACGTACGCGGCGCGAACGCAGCGATCGCGCCGACGCCGGCCGCGCTGGCGGCCGTGATCCACAGCGCCGCGCGAGCGATCGCCAGCGACCTCATCTCCGCGCCAGCCACTGGGCGAACGTCGGCCCGTCTGCGGCGGCCGCCGGGTCGGTGAGGCCGCCGTCGCGCATCGCTCGGAAGCCCTTCCCGAGCGCCGGGATCGGCAGCGGCAGCAGCCAGCCGCGATGGTGCGCGCGCCAGCTGCCCGCCAGCTGCGCGAGCGTCTCGACCTGCGGTCCGGCGAGATCGGGGACGCGGCCGGCCGGCCCGGCGTGCACGACGTCCGCGAGCCGCCGCGCGACGACGGGCGTGTCGATCGGCTGCAGCAGCATGCGCCCCGTCGGCAGCAGCCGGCGGCGGGCGGTGCCGGCGAACACGCCGGCGAGCAGCGTGTGGAACTGCGTCGCGCGCAGCAGGCTCCATGGCACGATCCCGCCCGCGAGCGCCTCCTCCTGCGCGACCTTCACGTCGTAGTAGGCGTTCGGCACGCGGTCGCAGCCGACGATCGAGATGAAGACGTGGTGCTGCACGCCCGCGTCCGCGCCCGCCGCGACGAGCCGCAGCGTGCCGTCGACGAGCACGTCGCGCGCACTGCGGCGGTCGTTCGAGGCGTCGAGCACGGCGTCGACCCCGTCGAGCGCCTCGCGCACGCCATCGCCGTTCGCGAGGTCGGCGCGTGCGTGCTCGACGCCGGCCGGCAGCGTCCCCGCCGCCGGCGCGTTGCGGCTGACCGCCCGCACCGCGTCGCCGCGTGCGGCCAGCTCCGCGACGACGAGCGAGCCGAGTCCGCCTGTCCCCCCGATCACCGCGACGCGCATGTTCAACGTGCCTCCTAGAGCCTGGACGAGAACGGCGGAAACGCTATCGCTCGGCGCCGGCGCCGGCCGCGCGCCTACGCGGCCTGCGCCGCCGCGGCCGTCGCCGCGAATGGCGGTCGCCGCTCGGCCCAGCGCTCGACGCGCTCGAGCTGCGCGGCAAGCCCCAGCAGCCGCCCCTCGCTGTTGGCCGGTCCCAGCAGCTGCGCGCCGACCGGCAGGCCGTCGGCGGTGACGCCCGTGGGCACGTTGACGCCGGGCCAGCCGAGCACGTTCCACGGCCACGCGTACGGGCAGTGGCCGACCATCAGCTTGTCGGTCGACCACGCCTCGAGCCCGTCGATCGAGCCGATCGGCGCGGGCGGCTTGGCGGTCGTGGGCATCAGCACGACGTCGAAGCGGCGGAAGATCCGCCCGACGTGCGCGTGCAGCGGGCGCTCGAGCGCGTGGGCGAGCCGCAGGAGGGGGCTGAGGAGCTTGCCGAGCTGCATCGTGCCGCGGGTGCGCGGGTCGAGCTGCGCGTGATCCTGCACGTGCAGCTCGACCCACTCGCGTACCCCGCCCGTCGATCGAGGCATGAAGCTGAGGCCGACGAGGCCGTAGGTCGGATCGGCCTCCTCGACGTGGTGTCCGAGTCCCTCCAGGGTGCGCGCGAGCCGCTCGACCGGCTCCCGCACGGCCGGGTCCAGGGTCGCCGGCGCGAGCGACCATGGCACCTTCGTCGAGAGCGCGATCCGCAGCTTGCCGGGCTCGCGGCGTGCGGCCTCGGCGAACGGCTCCAGCGGAGGCGGCGGCTGGTACAGGTCCTCGGGCCGGTTGCCGGCGAGCACGTCGAGCAGCAGCGCCGCGTCGCCGACCGTGCGCGCGAGCGGGCCGATGCAGGTGAGGCCGTTGAAGGCGCTCCGGAGCGGCCAGGTGGAGACGCGCCCGCGCTGCGGCTTGACGCCGACGAGGTGCGTCCAGGCGGCCGGGATGCGGACCGAGCCGGCGCCGTCGGAGCCGGCGGCGGCCGGGATCAGGCCGGCGGCGACGGCGGCGGCCGAGCCGCCGGAGGAGCCGCCGGGGCTGTGCTGCAGCGACCACGGGTTGCGCGTGGCGCCGAAGGCCGGGCCCTCGGTGAACGGCCACTGGCCGACCTCGGGCGTGTTCGTCTTGCCGACGATGACGGCGCCCGCGGCGCGCAGCTTGCGCGCGACCTCGCCGTCGCCGTGACGCGGGTGGAAGGTGCCGGCGCAGCCGAAGTTGGTCGACTCGCCCGCGAGGTCCATGTCGTCCTTGATCGCGACGGGGACGCCGAGCAGCGGGAGCGCGTCACCTCGCGCGTGGCGACGATCGGCCTCGTCCGCCTCGGCGCGGGCCGCGTCGGCGCGCACGCAGCGGAAGGCGTTCAGCTCGGACTGGGCCTGCTCGATGCGGGAGAGCGACGCGTCGACCAGCTCGCGCGCGGACGCGTTGCCGGAGGCGACGAGCGCGGCTTGGGCGCGCAGGCCGGTGAAGGCGAGGTCGTCGGTGGTGTCCATCGCGGTGGCGGCTCCCAGCTCCGCGGGCGGGGCCGTGGTGCTCCGGCGATCCGCCCTGATCGATTCGGTCGTTCGAACGAACGATAGCCGACCCGCGACTATGCTTCGCCACATGGCGGCCTCGCCCTCAAGGACGGCGCCCGCGTCCCCCGGCTCGACCGACACGCGCGCGCGGATCCTCCACGCGACGCTGCGGGTGATCGCCGCGGGCGGGGTCGGAGCCGTCAGCAACCGGCGCGTCGCGTCCGAGGCAGGCGTCGCGCTCGGCTCGCTGACCTACCACTTCCCCAGCCAGACCGACCTGCTGCGCGAGAGCCTGCTGCTCTACGCCGAGGAGGAGGTCGCGCGACTGGAGGCGCTCGCGGCCGGGCTGCGAGCGAGCACCGATGCCGGCGACGGGCCGAGCGCCGAGCAGGCGGCCGCCGCCGTCGAGCAGGTCGCCGCGCGCAACGCAGGCCGGCCGGAGGAGATCGCCGAGCTCGAGCTGCACCTGCACGCCTCGCGCGACCCCGCGCTGCACGAGGCGTCGCGACGCTGCTTCGAGGCCTACGAGAGCTTCGCCGCCGCCGCACTGGAGGCGCTCGGCGTGCCCGAGCCTGCTCGCCATGCGCGCACGGTCGTCGCTCTGCTGTGCGGGTTGGGCGTCCGGCGTCTCGGCACCGGCGAGCACGCCGCCGAGGGGACCGCCGACGCGCTGCTGACGGTGATCCGCGGGGCGACCGCGGGCTGAGCGATCAGCTCAGCGATACACCGCCTCAAGCAGCCGCTCGGGATTCCCGCAGCTGGCGATCTGCTCACGCGTCGCCAACGCGGGGAGCCCTGCAGCCTTTCCAGGCTGCGCATAGTGCCGGGCGGCGTCGGGGTAACGAGCGGCGAAGTGCAGGACCTCACCCTCCAGGGCGACGCACGAGCGGTACACGCTCGCGTCGAAGGAGCGCGTGATTGCCGGCGGGTCGCTCACGCTCGCCGACGCATCGCCCGCCTGCATCGAGGCGCCGACGATGGCCGCGCCGATGCTCCCGAGCGCCGAGACCACGGCACCGACGAACGCCGCCTGGATCGTCCGTGAGCGGAGCATCGGCGTCACAGCTCCCACGTACGCCCACGGTTGGGCGTTCTCGGCTCCGTCGTCACGCCGGTCGCGGCGCGCACGTAGGCGAGCGCATCCGTGAGCCGCCGGGCGTGCTCGGTGGCCCCGAGCTGGAGCGCGGACTCGTAGCCGCACTCGGCGCGCTCGATCTCTTCACGCAGCGCGTCGGGCCTCCAGTGGTGCCCATCGCCGAGCGAGCGCGCGACGCCTTCGATGCGATTGGCGTGGATCTCCACCTGCTGCGTCAACCGATCTTCAACGTCAGCGACCGTGGCCACTTGGCTCCTCGCGCCCGCGGCGATGCCAAGGCACAGCAACGAGACGAGCCCGGCCCCGAGGCCGGCCGCGTAGAGCGCGGCCACCGACCCGTCGGCGTCGGCGGTCAGCAGACCAATCGCCGAGATGACCGATCCGACGCCAGCGACGGCGAGGACCGACATCAGCGCCGCGTTCGTTCCCGCGACGGTTGGACGGACAGCTCTTGTTGCACCCTGGACTGGCAGATCGCTCATGCTCGCGAGCGTACCGGCGATACGCTGTGGCCCGAGGCAGCAGGCTGGTAGCGCGAGTCGAGCGCGTGAGCGAATAGGTTTGCGCGCATGCGCGCCATCCAGATCGCCGAGCTGAGCGGGCCCGACAACGCGCTGCGCTGCGTCGAGCTGCCCGAGCCGGAGCCGAGTCATCCGCTGGCGCCTCCCGGTGAGGAGGCGGTCGTCGTCGAGGTGCACGCCGCGGGCGTGTCATTCCCCGAGGTCCTGCAGACGCGTGGGGAGTACCAGTTCAGACCGCCGCTGCCGTTCGTGCCCGGCAGCGAGGTCGGGGGCGTGGTGCGGTCGGCCCCGGCGGGCAGCGACCTGCGGCCGGGCGACCGCGTCGCCGCGTTCACCGCGCTCGGGGCGTTCGCCGAGACGGCCGTCGCGCCGGCGTTCTTCACCTTCAAGCTGCCGGACGCGCTCGGCTTCGCGCAGGGCGCGAGCCTGGTCCTCAACTACCACACCGCCTACTTCGCGCTGAGAACGCGCGGGCGGCTCGCCGATGGCGAGACCGTCCTGGTGCACGGCGCCGCGGGCGGCGTCGGCACGGCCGCGCTGCAGGTCGCGCGCGGGCTCGGCGCGCGCACGATCGCGGTCGTCTCGACGGAGGCGAAGGAGCGCGTGGCGCGCGAGGCCGGCGCTGACGAGGTGCTGCGATCCGACGGCCCGTGGAAGGACGAGGTGAAGGCGCTCGGCGGCGTCGACCTCGTGCTCGACCCGGTCGGCGGCGACCGCTTCACCGACAGCCTGCGCTCGCTGCGCGAGACCGGGCGCGTGGTCGTCGTCGGCTTCACCGGCGGCTCGATCCCCGAGGTGAGGGTGAACCGGCTGCTGCTGAACAACACCGAGGTGATCGGCGCCGGCTGGGGCGCGTACGCGATGCCGAAGCCGAACTTCAACCGCGAGGTCGGCGCGGCGATCGACCGCCTGATCGAGCGCGGCTACGTGAAACCGCTCGTCGGCGCGCACTTCGACTTCGAGGACGCCGCGAGCGCGCTCAAGTGCATCGACTCGCGACAGGCGACCGGCAAGGTCGTGCTGGACGTGCGGGCGAGCTGACCCGATGCGCGCGGCGTTCGCACAAGCGTCCTGCCTGAGTGCTCCCTCACGACACCTGAGCAGGACGCTTGGTCGAGCGCGCGGTCGGAAAGAGTGGACGCCATGGATCTGACGTTCGACGACGCGGAGAGCGCCTTCCGCGACGAGCTGCGCGCGTGGCTCGCGGCGAACGAGCCCGGCACCGCGCCGCACGGCGACGAGGACGCGCACTACGCCTGGCGGCGCGACTGGCAGCGCCGCCTCGCTGACGGCGGCTGGGCGGCCGTGCACTGGCCGACCGAGCACGGCGGCCGCGGCGCGACGCTCACGCAGTCGGCGATCTTCTACGAGGAGCTGGCGGCCGCCGGCGCACCGCTGCCGGCGAACGTGCTCGGGCTGCTGCTCGCCGGCCCGACGATCATGACGTGGGGCACGCCCGAGCAGCAGGAGCGCCACCTCGTCCCGATCCTCACGGCAGAGGAGGTCTGGTGCCAGGGCTTCAGCGAGCCCGACGCCGGCTCCGACCTGGCCGCGCTGAAGACGCGCGCGGTGAAGGACGGGGACGAGTGGGTCATCACCGGCCAGAAGGTGTGGACCTCGATGGCGCAGTACGCGAAGTGGTGCATGCTCGTCGCGCGTACCGACGCCGACGCACCGAAGAAGCATCAGGGCCTCACGTACTTCCTGATGGACATGGAGCAGGACGGCGTCGAGATCGTCCCGCTCAAGCAGATCACCGGCGAGTCGGAGTTCAACGAGCTGTTCCTCGACGGCGCGCGCGTGCCGGACGCGAACGTGCTCGGCGGCGTCGGCAACGGCTGGAAGGTCGCGCTCACCACGTTGATGAACGAGCGATCGGGCCTCGCCTTCTTCCTGCAGGTGCGGATGCGGCAGATGTTGGACCGGCTGATCGGCGAGGCGGCGGAACGCGGCCTGCTCGACGACCCGGTCGTGGCGGATCGCCTGGGCGAGCTGCACCTGCGCTGCGAGGTGCTGAGACTGACCGCCTACCGCGGTCTGACCGCGATCGAGACGTACGGCCAGCCCGGCCCGGAGGGCTCGCTGACGAAGTGGATGTGGTCGGAGACGAACCAGCAGCTCACGCAGCTTGCGGCCGACATCCTTGGGCCCGAGGCGCTGACGAACGGAGCGCCGTGGGCGTTCGAGCTGCTGCGTGCGCGCGGCAACTCGATCGAGGGCGGCACGACCGAGGTGCTGAAGAACATCGTCGCCGAGCGCGTGCTCGGCCTTCCGCGAGCGGGGCGGTGAGAGCGGCGTGCACTTCGACCTGACAGAGGACCAGAAGGAGATCAAGCGCGTCGCGCGCGAGCTGCTCGCCGTGCGCTCCTCGTGGGCGCGCGTGCGCAACGCGGCCGAGGCCGGCGCCGCGTACGACCAGGCGCTGTGGGACGAGCTTGCGCAGCTCGGCTGGCCGGGGATCGCGGTGAGCGAGGAGCACGGCGGGCAGGGGCTCGGCGCGGTCGAGCTGGCGGTGCTGCTGGAGGAGCTCGGCTACGCCTGCGCGGCGACGCCGTTCCTCTCGACCGCCGCGGCCGCTGCCGCGATCCAGGCGGCGGGCAGCGATGCGCAGCGAGCGCGCTGGCTGCCGGCTCTGGCGTCCGGTGAGGCGACGGCGGGGATCGGCACGCGCGCGCTGTGCGCCGACGGCGTCGGAGCGCAGGTGCTCGTGCTGCTCGACCGGCCGTCCGGCGAGGTCGTCCTCGCCACGCCGAATGAGACCGACGTCGCGCCGCTGGAGACGATCGACCCGACGCGCCGCTACGCGACCGTCAGCGGCGGCGACGCCGAGCCGCTGGGCTCGGGCGGCGCCGCGGCCGTGGCCGCCGGCGACCGCGTGCGCGCGGCGATCGCCGCCGAGGTCGTCGGCGTCGCGCAGCGCGCGCTCGAGATGACGCTCGCATACGTCAAGGAGCGCAGACAGTTCGGCGTGGCGGTGGGCTCCTTCCAGGCCGTGCAGAACCGCTGCGCGCAGATGCTGCTCGACACCGAGTCGGCCCGTTCGACCGCGCTCTACGCCGCCTGGGCGGCCGACGCCGCGCCCGAGCGCCTGCCCGAGGCGGCGGCGCTGGCGGCCGCGGCCGCCGCCGACGGTGGGCGGTCGGTGACGGCGAGCGCGATCCAAGCGCACGGCGGCATCGGCTTCACCTGGGAGGCGGACGTCCACTGGCTCTACAAGCGCGCCCAGCTCGACGCAGCGCTGCTCGGCGGCGCGCGGCGCCATCGGGCGACGCTGACGGCGCTGGCGGCTGCGCGCGTCGAATGATCGGAAACTACTAGGCGAACCCGTAAATCTGCTAAGAATCTGAGTTCTTAGCGGATTTGCGCTCGTTTCTCGACATCGACCAGGCCCTCGCCGGCATTCCCGCCGAGCTCATGACGCTACTCGCCAGCGTCGAGTACGGGCGCGGCCGAGAAGAGCTGTTCCGCGTCCAGGCGCCGCAGGTGCTCGCACGCCTCGCCGCCCGCACCCGCTTCGACTCGATCACCGCGTCGAGCGCGATCGAGAACGTCGTCGTCGACGACGACCGCGCCTTGAAATTGCTGCGCGAACCGGCCGCCGACGGCGCCTATCGCGACCGCAGCGAGGCCGAGTTCGCCGGCTACCGCGACGCGACCGACGAGCTGCTTCGCAAGCAGCCCGAGCCGCTGACCGTTCCGCTGGTGCTCCACCTCCACCGGCTGCTCATGCGCCACACGGGCGACCCGCTCGCCGGGAGGTTGAAGACGTCCGACAACGTGATCGGCGATCTCGCGCCGGACGGCCGGGTGACCGTCGTCTTCGAGCCCGTGCCGGCGGGACCGGAGACCGAGCGCCAGCTCGTGGAGCTGGTCGAGCGCTACGAGCAGGCGCTGAGCGATGCGCGACTTCCTCCCGTCCTGCTGCTGGGAGCGTTCGCCCTCGACTTCCTCGCGATCCATCCGTTCCAGGACAGCAACGGCCGCGTCGCGCGCCTGGTGACCGCGAGCGAGCTGCTGCGGCATGGCTTCGGCGTCACCCGGTACGTGTCGATCGAGCAGCGCATCTTCGAGACGAAGCACAGCTACTACGCGGCGCTGCGCGCCAGTCAGGCTGGCTGGCACGGAGGCGACCACGACGTGTGGCCCTGGATCGGCTACCTGCTGCGGACTCTCTCCGACGCGTACGCGGACTTCGAGACGCGGGTGGCTGCCGGCACGGCGCTCGTGGGCGCGAGCAAGGAGGAGCAGGCGCGCAACTACATCCTCACGCAGGCGCCGCGCAGCTTCCAGATGTCGCAGATCGTCGACGCGCTGCCCGACATCAGCCAGGCGACGATCCGCAACGCGCTCGACAGACTGAAGCTGGAGGGCCGTCTCGCGGTCGGACGCGGACGCAGCGCGCGCTGGACCCGCACGGACGAGGCGGCGCGTGAGAAGGTGCGCTCCGACTAGATTCGCCGCGTGCTGATCGAGTCGCCGTTGACGGGCGTGGTCGCCGAGGTGCTCGTGGGCGAGGGCGCAGGGGTACGGGCGGGTGCGGCGGTGCTGGTGGTCGAGGCGATGAAGATGCACCACGAGGTGGTGGCGCCGGAGGCGGGCGTGGTGCGGGAGCTGGCGGTCGCGGTCGGGGAGCAGGTGGCGGAGGGGCAGGTGTTGTTCCGGGTGGAGGCGTCGGGCGCGGACGCGGGTGTGGCGCGCGCGGTGGCCGAGGGCGAAGCGGCGGAGTCGATGAGCGGCGAGGACGAGCTGCGCCCCGACCTCGCGGAGGTGCTCGATCGGCGGCGGCGCGCGAGCGACGACGCGGCGCGGCCGGAGGCGGTTGCGAAGCGCCATGCGACCGGCCTGCGGACCGCGCGTGAGAACGTTGCGGACCTGTGCGACGACGGCTCGTTCTCCGAGTACGGGGCGCTCACGCTCGCGGCGCAGCGCGCCCGGCGCAGTGTCGAGGAGCTGATCGAGAAGACGCCGGGCGACGGAATCGTGACGGGGATCGGCACCGTCAACGCCGCGCTCCACGGCGAGTCGGCCACGCGCACCGCCGTGCTCGCCTACGACTACACGGTCCTCGCCGGCACGCAGGGCATCCGCAACCACCGCAAGACCGACCGCCTGCTGGAGCTGGCCGAGCGCCACCGCCTGCCGGTCGTGCTGTTCGCCGAGGGTGGCGGCGGGCGGCCGGGCGACACGGACTCCTCGGAGCTGTTCCACCTCGTCGTGCCGAGCTTCCACACGTTCGCGCGCCTGTCCGGCCTCGTGCCGCGCGTCGGCATCGTCTCCGGCCGCTGCTTCGCCGGCAACGCCGCGCTGCTCGGCTGTTGCGACGTCGTGATCGCGACGCCGGAGGCAAGCATCGGGATGGGCGGGCCGGCGATGATCGAGGGCGGCGGGCTCGGCAGCTTTGCCCCCGAGGAGGTCGGGCCGGTGTCGGTGCAGGAGCCGAACGGCGTGATCGACGTGGTGGCGCGAGACGAGGCGGACGCGGTCGCGGTCGCGCAGCGCTTCCTGTCCTACTTCCAAGGGCCGCTGGCGGACTGGTCGTGCGCGGATCAGGCGCTGCTGCGCACCGCCGTCCCGGCCGACCCGAAGCGCGTGCACGACGCGCGCGCACTGCTTCACACGCTCGCCGACGACGGCTCCGTGCTCGAGCTGCGCCCGGCGTTCGGCCGCACCGTCGTCACCGCGCTCGCGCGGATCGAGGGCCGGCCGGTCGGCGTGATCGCGAACGACCCGAGACACCTGTCCGGCGCGCTCGACGCCGACGGCTCCGACAAGGCCGCGCGCTTCATGCAGCTGTGCGACGCGTTCGGGCTGCCACTGATCTCGCTGGTCGACACGCCCGGCTTCATGGTCGGGCCCGAGTCGGAGCGGACCGCGACCGTGCGGCACACCTCGCGCATGTTCCTCACCGCCGCGACGCTCACCGTCCCGTTCCTGTGCGTGATCGTGCGGCGCGCGTTCGGCCTCGGGGCGCAGGCGATGGCGGGCGGCTCGCTGCACGCGCCGGCGATCACGCTCGCGTGGCCGAGCGGCGAGCTGGGCGCGATGGGCGTCGAGGGCGCGGTGCGGCTCGCGCTGCGCGGGGAGCTCGCGGCGATCGAGGACGACGGCGCGCGCGAGCAGCGCGTGAAGGAGCTCGTCGCCGCCGTGCGCGAGCAGAGCACCGCGCTCAACGCCGCGACCTACTTCGAGCTCGACGACGTGATCGACCCGGCCGACACGCGCGCGCGGCTCGTGCAGACGCTCGCGGCCACGCCTGTCGCGCCGCCGGACCCGGTCAGCGGGCGCCGGCGCACGATGGTCGACGCGTGGTGAGCCTCAGCCGCGTGCCCGCGCGATCGCGTCGCGGAAGACCGCCTGCCAGCGCGCAGCGCCGGCGGCGATGGTCTGTCTGCGCGCCCACGCACGCGCCCTGTCCGTCAGCATGCCGCGGCGGTCGGGGTCCGTCAGCAGCGCTTCGAGCGTCGGCAGCCACGCGTCGTCGTCGACGAGCAGGCCGCCCTGCTCCTCCCCCATCCCGACGTACGGGCCGATCGGCGAGGCGAGCCACATCGCGCCGGCGGCCGCGTACTCCTTCAACTTCACGTTCGAGCGCGCGCGGTTGAAGGCCGTGTCGCACAGCGGCGCGAGCCCGATGTCGAACTCGGCCTCGAGCGGGAGCAGCTCTTCGATCTCGCATCCCCACACGTACTCGTAGCGGTGCTCTCTTCGCAGCCTCAGGTCCACCCCGATCGCGACCACGCGCACGCCGTCATGCCGCTCGAGCAGCCGTTCGAGCGTCGCGGCGAGCCTCAGGCGCTTGATGTCCGGTTCATGCTCGCCGGCGCAGACCACGCCGATCACGACCCCTTGGTGGCGTCTGCGGGGATGCGCGAGGTCGTCAGGCGCGAGATAGTTCTCGACCGCCACCACGCGCTCGCAGCCGTAGTCGCGAAACACGCCGGCGAGGTACTCGTTCGTCGTCGTGACGACGTGCGCGGTGCGGGCCGCCGTCAGCGAGCGCTCGAAGTGCCCCCTGACGCCGCGCCGCCCCCCGAGCCGATGCCACGCCTGACTGCCGCGCGTGACTGCGCCGACGTCGTCGTCGGTGTCCCAGACGAGTGCGAAGCCGGCGTCGCGCACGCGCCGCATGACATCCAGCGACTCCTGGTCGTGCAGCAGCTGCACGTGCAGCGCGTCCCACGCGGTGCGCGGCGGCATCGCACCGTCGCGCAGCGCGTCGAGCGACGGATGCCCCGGCCAGACGACCTCATGTCCGCGCCGTTCCAGCTCGCGCAGCGGCAGGATCGCGCGGTAGTGACCGTTCGCCGTGCGCTGCGGCAGGACCGCGAGCCGCAGCGTCCGTCCGTTTCCTGTTCCCCCACGCGCCATCAGAGTCCCCCGCGGCCGATCCTCTCACAATCGACGGGGCCGCTCGACCGCTGCGACGGACCGGCGAGCGGCGCGCGGCCCGATGCGATGATGCCCGCCGATGCTGCTGCGCGCCACGCCCGGCGGGCTGATCGTCCGCGACGAGGAGACGGACCGCTGGGTCTCGCTGCCCGCGGCGAACGCCTACCTCCCGACGGGCGACGCGCTCGTCGAGGCCGAGACGCGCGACATGCTCGCGTTCCTGGCCGGTGGCGCGGCAACCCGAGAGGCGGCGAGCGCCGCCTTGGAGGCGGCGCGCGGTGACGCCGCCGTCGCGGCCGATCCGGCGACCGCGACGCTGCCGTTCCGCCCGCGCTCGCTGCGCGCGTTCATGCTGTTCGAGACGCACGTCGTCCAGTCGGCGCGCATGCTCGTCAAGCACTTCTTCCCCAAGCCCGTGGCGCGTGCGATGGAGACGTACGAGCGCGTCGCGCGCGGCACGTTCCCGCCGCTGAGACCGAAGAAGGCGTTCTACGAGCGACCGGAGATGTACGTCGCCAACCACACGGCGGTGCTCGCCGACGGCGAGCCGATGTGGTGGCCGAGCCACACGAGAGCGCTCGACTTCGAGCTGGAGCTGGCGTTCGTGCTGGCGCGGCCGCTCGCCGACGCCAGGCCTGAGGAGGGTGCCGCCGCGATCGGCGGCTGGATGGTGCTGAACGACTGGAGCGCGCGCGACGTGCAGGCTGACGACGCGCGCCGCTCGATCTTCGGCCCCGTCGTAAAGGCCAAGACGTTCGCCAACTCGCTCGGCTGCGACGTGCTCACCGCCGACGCGGTGCCCCACTGGCAGCGGATGAGCGGGCGCGTGCATGTGGACGGCGAGCTGTGGTGCGAGGGCACGACCGGCGGCGCGCAGCACGACGTCGGCGCGATGCTGGCTTTCGCGTCGGCCGGCGAGCGACTCGCCGCGGGCGACGTCTTCTCGACCGGCACGATGCCCGGCTGCTGCGGCTTGGAGCTGGAGCGCTGGCTGAGACCCGGTCAGACGGTCGAGCTGGAGATCGACCGGATCGGGACGCTGACGAACCGGATCGATCCCGCGGCCGGACCGAGGTCGCTGCCGTGAGGGCGAAGCCCTTCAGCCTGCTCGCCGCGCTCGGCACGGCCGCGCATCACGGCTTCGAGACGCAGGCTGGCGTGGGGCTCGTGTTCGAGCCGTTCCTGGGGCGACGGCGCACGCGCGCGATGTGGCTCGTCGCGCTGCCGTTCTGGATGTGGCGCGCGGCGCGGCCCGCGCCGCGCGACGAGCCGCTGCTGGCGCTCAACGCCGGGGTCGCGATCGCGGGCTCGGCGGTGCACTTCGTCGAGTGGCCCTGGTCGCTGCGCGGCGGGGTGCTGCCGTGGCTCGACGCGGCCGAGGGCCTTCCGGCCTCGAAGCTGCCCGCCTACAACACGATCCTGTGGCTGTGGATGGTCGGCGGCCTCGGCAGCGCGCTGCTGGAGACGCGGCGCGCGGATCGCAAGTGGGTCGCGGTGGGGATAGCTACGGCGCCCGCACTGCTGGCGTCGGCGCGCCATCACTTCAGATGGGCGCGCGCGCAGGCGGAGCGGGAGCCGGAGCGCTGGAGCCCGGAGCTGCGGTCGTGAGCAGTTCGCGCTGGCCGGACGGTCGTGCCGCGGCCGTCTCGCTGACGTTCGACAACCTCGGCGAGGCGGCGGAGATCGAGCTGGGCCTGCGCGACCCGGAGGAGCCGCGCGGCGGACACTGGTCGGTCGTCTCCGCGTTGCCGGTGGTGCTGGAGGAGCTGGCGGGCGCCGGGCTGCCGGCGACGTTCTTCGTCGAGGGGATCAACGCCGAGATCTATCCGGACGCGCTGCGCTCGATCGCCGCGGCAGGCCACGAGGTCGGCTTGCACGCGTGGTGCCACGAGGACTGGGCCGCGCTGACGCCGGCGCAGGAGGCAGAGAACCTGGACCGCGGGCTGGCGGCGTTGCGTTCGCTGGGCCTCGACGTCGCCGGCTTCCGGCCGCCCGGCGGGCTGATCTCGGCGGGCACCGCGGGACTGCTCGCCGCGCGCGGGCTGCGCCATTGCTCCCCCGCCGGCCGCGGTCCGGGTCTCGACGACGGCGTCGCGGTGCTGCCGTTCGCGTGGCCGGCGGTCGACGTCTTCCACGTGCTGCCGCAGTTCGCGGCGCTGCGCGCGCACGTCGGCGCGCCGTGGTCGGAGGAGCCGGGCGGGCCGGAGGCGGTGCGGGCGGCGCTGCTGGAGGCTGTGGATCGCGCCGTCGCGGAAGGCGGCCACGCGGTGCTCGTGCTGCACACGTGGATGGCCGAGGGCGAGCGCGACGCGCTGCGCGACGTGCTCGCGCGCTGCGCGGCGGGCGCCGCGTCGGGCGAGCTGTGGGTCGCGCGCTGCGACGCGGTCGCCGACCGGGTCGCCGGCCGTCCGGCGGAGTTCGCGACGGGGCCGGTGCTGGACCGGACGTCGTGGACGGATCCGCCCGCGTAGGAACCTCAGGCGCGCGGCGCGTAGCGCTGGTGGAGCATCAGAGCGTTGCCGTCGGGATCCGCGAAGAACGCCATGTGACAGACGCCGGTGTCGAGCGTGTCGGCGCCGAAGGTCACGCCTTTCGATTCGAGCTCGGCGCGCGCGGCGGCGACGTCGTCGACGCGGAACGCGATCGGCAGCGTGTTGGCCTGGAACTCGCGGCCAATCGCCTTAGAGTCGATCAGCGCGATCGTCACGGTGCCCGTCTCGAACTCCGCGCCCATCGCCGGCGCCTCGCCGCGCTGGTAGACCTGCGAGGCCTCCAGCCCGAGCACGTCGGCGTAGAAGGCGCGCGCCCGGTCGAGGTCGGTCGTGGGGACGTTGACGAAGTCGACGCCGGTGATGGAAGTGGTGGCGGGGCTGCTCATGGCTGGTCTCCTTGGCGGTCTGGTCGGTGGCTGGCGTCGGTCATGGCAGAAAGCCGGATCGAGCGCGGCGGCCCGCCGACGAAGCCGGCCGCGGCGCCACGTTCTCGGACACGATGACCGGACCGTACGTCACCCGGTTCGTCGACGTCCGGTGAAGCGGCCATGAAGTCGCCGCGCAAGTCGGGACGCAGCGACCGGCTCGCTTGCTCGCGGGGCCGTCAACACCATAGGCTGGGGCGATGCGCCTCGTTCCGGTGCTCGCAGCCGCGATGCTGATCGCGTCCTTCGCCGCCCCGGCCGCGCAGGCCGACGAGGTGCTCCTTCCCGACTGCGGCAACCTCGCCTACGGCGGCTCCGTCATGCCGGTCGAGTGGAGCTCCGGCTGCGTCGGGGCGAGCTTCAACGTGCAGGACCTCGTCTGGAGCGGATGGGGAGCGGCAACCACGACGGCTGCCGGCACGCGCGCCTACAACGATTGCGATCCGAGCTGCGCGGACGGAGATATCCGCCTCTATCCGGTGCATTTGACGGCCGACCGAATTCGCCGTTGCGCCTCGCTGCTCGGCGCGCGCTGGTATTACACGCACGTCACGCTCGTGACGACGTTCCCAGCGGGCAACCCGGACGACTTCGCCCCGGGGCCGTCAGAGCCAACGTCGTTCACGATCGCGTGCTCGCGGCCGAGCTGGACCGTAGGCCTCGGGAAGCGCCATGCCCGCCTCGGACCGTTCGTCGACGGCGGCGAATACGACGCGGACCGAATCGAGCTGCTGTTCGGCCGGCCGTCCACCACCCGCGCCTCCGATGGCTTCCGCTGTACGAAGCGCTGGCCGAAGCTGGGCATGACGGCCGAGTTCGTCGTCTTTGGCACGGACGCCGATCCATGCCAGGCCGGGATGTTCTCGCGCGCGACGCTGACCGGGAGCCGCTGGCACACGAGCGAGGGAGTGCGCGTCGGCGGCAGCGCGCGCAAGGCGGCCCGACGGAGCCGGCGGACCTGCACGCGCGACCGCTGCGGCGTCGCGGGGTATGGCTACGCGCTGCATCGCAGCGAGTGCGCGGGCGGCACGTTCCCCGCCGTGATCGCCCAAACCGCTCGCGGCCGCGTGCGGCGGCTGATCGTCTTCGCGCGCTGGTGCGAGTGATCGCACAGCCTCCGACGCCAGCGCCTACAATGGCGTCCGCTGCCCTCCTAGCTCAGTTGGTAGAGCACTTCCATGGTAAGGAAGGGGTCATCGGTTCGAGTCCGATGGAGGGCTCTGCACGCGAACCCCGCTAGTGGCGGGGTTTTCGCCGTTCCGAGGGCTGGCTCGAGTGCGCAGCGTTGGGCGACCGCACGTACCCAGCATGTACATGCCCCCGGCAGACGCCGCAGGCAAGCATCCGCTCGAGCTCGACCAGTTCGCCGTCGACATGGTCAGGGACCTGAGGCCAACCGGACCGCACCACAACCTCAGCTCCAACAGTTCCAGTTCGGAAGCCGCGGGATAAGTCGATCCAATTCAGTTGTGGGCGTCGTCTGCCGCCCCTTGTAGACCTCCGGCCATGGCGGACGCGATAGCCGAACTGCTGCTGACAGAGGCAGCGATCGACAAGCTCGGCGCGCGCTCGATCTCGATCGAAGAGACGCATGCGGTGCCGCGCAACGCAAGCGTCGTGGTTCGCAACCCGCACAGCGATCCGCCGGGGAAGCGACGTCTGCTGATCGGGCGGACTGACGGCGGTCGCTTGCTGACGCTCGTGATCGAGAGGACCACCGATCCCACGACCTGGCTTGTGGTGACGGGTTGGGATGCGACGGTACGTGAGCGTAGACTTCTCGGTAGCTGAGCCATGACCAAGGACCCCTGGACAGACGCAGACCCCCAGCCGGGTGACTTCGACGCCGACCTCGCGGCGATCGACCCGCGCTATGTCGAGGCGGTCGCCGGCAACCCCGACGCGAAGCTGACGATCGTCGTCGGCATCGAGGACGAGGACGCCGAGCAACTCCAGCGGCTCGCTTCGGCGCGCGGGCAACGACCCGGCGAGGTCATCTCCTCGCTGCTGCGCAGCGCCTGAGGCGCGCTCGACGCGGGGCCACCTCAAGGCTTCCCAGCGAGGGTCCCACCCGGGTCCCAACCCGCTTGTCAGGGTCATCGGTTCGAGTCCGACGGAGGGCTCTGGGGGAACCTCGCCGTTGCGGAGCGTCGGGAGATTTCGGCCGCTGACGGGCTGCCAGATCTCTGTTGGCAGTCGTCGAAACTCGCGACGCACGGCGGTACGTTGTCGGCATGGCTACGACGGTGAAGGTTGACTTCGACGGCGACTTGCTGGAGAAGCTGCGTGCGCGCAGGCCGGGCAAGGACGACCGGGCCCTGCTGGAGGAGCTTGCGCGCATCCAGCTCGGGTTCGATTCGATCGCTCGCGTGCGCCGTCGCAACGCGTTGAGCGAGGAGGAGGCGAACGACCTCGCTGTTCGTGCCGTGCGCGAGGTGCGCGCGGAGATGCGTTGACTCTGCTCGTGTTCGATACGAGCACCTCGTCTCGCGTGCCATCTCGCCACCGACGAGCCCGCTTGCCGTTCTACTAGCTAGGCGTGTGGGCGGCGAGGACAGGTCGCTTCCTCGCGCTGTCGGTCGATTCGAGCGGAAGCCGCCAAGCCGCTGAGCTACCAGCGCACGGGGTACGGGCGCCCGTGCAACAGCGGCGACAGCACGATCGCCGCGAGGATCAGCGTCGCGGCGCCGGCGAGCGCGACCTGCACGGGGAACCAGGGGTGGCCGTGCTGCTGGAGCGCGATCAGCGTCGTCGCGATCGCCGGCGGGTGGAGGATCCGCAGGCTCATCATCAACATCGAGGCGGCCGTGGCCGCGAAGGCCATCGCCATCACCGCCTCGCCGAGGAGCGCGCCGACCGCCACGCCGACGAGTGCGCCGAGCAGGTGCCCGCCGACGACGTTGCGCGGCGCTGCCATCGGGCTGTCGGGCGCCGCGTGCTTGATCGACGCCGTCGCGGCGAACGGCGCGATCAGCAGCGGCGCACCGATCGCGCCGCCGATCGCCGCGAGCGCGAGCGCGCTGGCGCCGACGCCCGCGCCGAGGCGGGCGACCGGCAGGAAGTGGGCGGCGAGGGAGCGGCGGAGGTGGCTCATGGCGGCGGAATGATGCGTGCAGGAACGATGCGCGTCCAATACCGTTGGATCGCAGTTCGATAACCAGCGATAATGGAGCGCGATCGTGTTCCTGCGCCAGTTCGAGTACCTCAGCGCGCTCGCGCGCGAGCGCCACTTCGGCCGCGCCGCCGCTGCCTGCCACGTCTCGCAGCCGGCGCTCTCGACAGCGATCCGCAAGCTCGAGCTGGAGCTCGGCCTCACGCTCGTGCGCCGCGGCCACCGCTACGACGACCTCACGCCGGACGGCCACGAGCTGCTGAGATGGGCGCAGGCCGCGCTCACCGCCGTCGAGGGGCTGACGTCGGAGGCGTCGCGCCTGCGCCACGAGCTGACGGGCACGCTGCGGCTCGGGGCGATCCCGACCTCGATGCCCGCGGTACCGCTCGTCGTCGGCCCGTTCGCGCGCCGGCATCCAGGCGTGCGCGTCGAGATCCGCACGCTTCCTTCCGACGAGTTGAGCCGCCGGCTCGCGCGCCACGAGCTCGACGCCGGGCTCGACTACCTCGACGACGCGCCGCTCGCCGGCGTCGAGGCGACGCCGCTCTACCGCGAGCGGCTGATGCTGCTGAGCAGCGACCCCGCACTCGACGCGCCTCCCGGCAAGCCGCTCGAGTGGCGCGCGCTCGCGGGCCTTCCGCTGTGCCTGCTGATGCCCGAGATGCGCAACCGCCAGATCGTCGACGCGGCGCTGCGCGAGGCCGGCGTCGACTCCCCGCCACGGATCGAGGCCGACTCGATCTCCGCGCTGCTGGCGTTGGCCGACGCCGGCTGGTCGTGCGTGATCGCGCACACCTGGTTCGCCGGCTCGCGGCGCGGCTCCGCGCGGGGTCGCCCGCGCGTCCATCCCCTGCGCAAGCCGGCCGTGACGCCGACCGTCGGCCTCGTCACGCCCGCCGAGCTGCCGCCACCGCCGGTGCGCGAGCTGCGCGCGATGCTCGCGGGCGGGGACCTGCAGGCCCAGCTCGACGCGATCGTCGACGACGTTGCGCCACGCGCGCGCAACGCGCGCGCAGTGGCGGCCGGCGAGGCGCCGATCACCGCGGTGAACGAGCTCGCGAGGTGAGAATGCGGGGCCGACACTCGAGCGAGCAGCTCCGCGTGCTCGTCGCGCCGGACTCCTTCAAGGGCACCTTCGCAGCGCCTAACGTCGCCGACGCGATCGCCCGCGGACTCGAGCGCGCCGGCCTGGCCGCCGACCGCTGCCCGGTCGCCGACGGCGGCGAGGGGACGCTCGAGGCGATCGTCGCCGCGAGCGGCGGCAGGGTCGTCGCGGCGCCGGCGCACGATCCGCTCGGACGGCCGATCGAAGGCCGCTTCGCGCTGCTCCGCGACGGCCGCGGCGCGCTCGTGGAGACGGCCGCCGCGAGCGGCCTCGCGCTGCTGGCTGAGGACGAGCGCGACCCGTGGGCGGCGAGCACGTTCGGCACCGGCGAGCTGATCCTGGCGGCGATCGACGCTGGGGCCGAGGTGGTCTTCGTCACCGTGGGCGGGAGCGCGACCACCGATGGCGGCGAGGGCGCGCTGCAAGCGATCGACGAAGGGGGCGGGCTTCGAGGCGCCCGCCTGGTCGTGCTGTGCGACGTGCGGACGCCGTTCGAGCGGGCGGCCGAGGTCTACGGGCCGCAGAAGGGCGCGGACCCGGTGGCGGTGCGGCGGCTGACCGAGCGATTGCACGCGCTGGCCGGCCAATGGCCGCGAGATCCGCGGACACGGCCGATGACCGGCGGGGCGGGCGGCCTCTCGGGCGGCCTGTGGGCGGCGCTGGGGGCCGAGCTCGTGCCCGGGGCGGGATTCGTGCTCGACGCGCTGCGCTTCGACGCGCGGCTCAAGGAGGCGGGCGCCGTGTTCACCGGCGAGGGCAAGCTCGACGAGCAGTCGCTGGAGGGCAAGGCGGTGGGCGAGGTCGCCACGCGCGCGCGCCAGCGCGGCGTACCCTGCCACGCGATCGTCGGGGAGGCCGAGCTTGACCGCTTCGGCCGGCGGCTACTCGACCTCGACAACGTCGTCGAGGCGACGACGCTCGAGGAGGTGGAGCGGGCGGCCGAGGCGCTGAGCGACCGGCTGCCGCGGCTCGAGCGACGCCGTTAGGACTGCAGCTGGTCGAAGGTGCACTCGCGCGGATCCTTGTCCTCGCGCCAGCGGTTGAGCTTCGAGCCGTGGCGGATCCGCCCCGCCGAGACGTGGTCGAAGCTGACCTCGACCACGAGCTCGGGGCGCAGCTGCACCCACTCGAGGTCGCGCCCTTGGCTCCACCGGCTCGGCTCGCCCGAGCCGCGCTGACCGGTCTCGTACGGCGCCAGCGTCTTGACCAGCTCGCGCTTCTCCTTCGCCTTCAGTCCCGAGCTGTGCCCGACCACCCGCAG
>JBJMLB010000019.1:0-13376 GCA_045805465.1 Conexibacter sp.
GGAGCCGAGCGTCGAGGTCGACATCTCCTGCTTCATGGTCCACGTGCCCGGCACCCGCTGCCCGGTGTGCCGGGACACGGGCTGGCTGGAGATCCTCGGCGCCGGGATGGTCGACCCGAACGTCTTCGGCCACGTCGGCTACGACCCGGAGAAGATCCAGGGCTTCGCGTTCGGGATGGGGGTCGAGCGGATCGCCTTCCTCAAGCACGGCGTCTCCGACCTGCGGCTGTTCTACGACAACGACCTGCGGTTCCTGGAGCAGTTCTGATGCGCGTCCCCTTGAGCTGGCTGCACGAGTACGTCAAGCCGGACCTCGACGCGGCTGCGCTGGCCGAGCGCCTCGCGCTGACCGGCACCGAGGTCGAGCGCGTCGTGCACCACGGCGTGCTTTCGGTCGACGGGTTCGTGATCGGGCGCGTGCTGAGCGCCGAGCAGCACCCCGACGCCGACCGGCTGCGGGTGTGCACGGTCGATCTCGGCGGTGAGGCGCCGGCGCAGATCGTCTGCGGCGCGCCGAACGTCGCGGCCGGCCAGACCGTCGCGGTGGCCCAGCCGGGCGCGGTGATGCCGGACGGCACGAGGCTGCGCAAGGCGAAGCTGCGCGGCGTCGAGTCGCACGGGATGATCTTGAGCGAGCCGGAGCTGGAGATCGGCGTCGAGAGAGCCGGGATCATGGTGCTCGCGGACGACGGCCTGAACCCGGGCACGCCGCTCGCCGAGGTGCTGCCGATCGCGACCGACGTCCTCGAGCTGGAGATCACGCCGAACCGGCCGGACTGCCTCGGCGTCTACGGCGTTGCGCGGGAGGTCCATGCCGCGACGGGCGCGGCGCTGGCGCCGGAGCCGTGGGCGGAGGATCCGGGCAGCGAGGGGGAGGTGGACGGTGCTGCGGTAGAGGTCGAGACCGACCGCTGCAAACGCTTCATGGCACGCGTCTTCGAGGACGTGACGGTCGGGCCCTCGCCAGCTTGGTTGAAGTCGCGGCTGATGGCGGCCGGTCAGCGGCCGATCTCCAACGTCGTCGACATCACCAACTACGTGATGCTGACCAGCGGCCAGCCGCTGCACGCGTTCGACCTCGACCGCGTCGCCGGCGGCCGGCTCGTCGTGCGCGACGGGCGCGAGAGCGACGAGCTGCAGACGCTTGACGGCGAGCTCCGCAAGCTCGATCCCGACATGGTCGTGATCTGCGACGACGACGGGCCGACGTCACTCGCCGGCGTGATGGGCGGCGCGCGCTCGGAGGTCCACGACGGCACGACGCGCGTGCTGCTCGAGTCCGCCGTCTGGGACGGCCCGAACATCCAGCGCACCTCGACGCGGCTCGCGCTGCGCAGCGAGGCGTCCGGCCGCTACGAGAAGGGGCTCGCGCCCGAGCAGGCGCAGGACGCGCTGGCGCTCGCGACGCGGCTGCTGGTCGAACTGTGCGGTGCGCGGGTCGCGCCGGGAACCCTGGACGTCGACCCGCCGTCCGGTCGCGACGTCTCGCACGCCGTCATCCGGCTGCGCGACGCGCGCGTGAGCGGGCTGCTCGGCGCGTCGATCGCGCGCGAGCGGTCGGCGGAGATCCTCTCCGCACTGGGCTTCGGCGTCGCCGACGCGGATGACGGAGTCGACGTGACGGTCCCGCCGTTCCGCCGCAACGACGTCACGCGGGAGGCCGACCTGATCGAGGAGGTCGCGCGGATCGACGGCGTCGACAAGCTGCCCGCCACGCTGCCCGCCTCCGGCCATGCGGTCGGCCGGCTCACGCCCGCGCAGCGGCTGAAGCGGCTGGCGTCCGACGCGCTTGCGGCCGCCGGGCTGCACGAGGCGATCGGCTGGTCGTGGAGCGCGCCGGAGCTGTCGGACAGACTCCGCCTGCCGGCCGACGACCCGCGGCGCCACACGCTCGTGGTCGAGAACCCGATGTCGGCTGAGCACGCGCTGATGCGCACGACGCTGATCGGATCGCTGCTCGACGTCGCGCGGCGCAACGTCACGCACGGGACGCCGGACGTCGCGATCTTCGAGTCGGGCGCGGTCTACCGGCCGGTCGAGAACGAGCCGCTCCCGGCCGAGCCGCACACCGTCGGCGTGCTGCTGACGGGCGCCGTGCGGGCGCCGTCGTGGCGGGAGCCGGCGCCGCCCGCGGCCGACTTCTTCGCCGCGAAGGGCATGCTTGCCGGGTTGCTCGACGCGCTGCGGGTGGATTGGACGGTCATCGAAGGGGGCGAGCCGTTCCTGCATCCTGGCCGGGCTGCCGCGGTGGTCGTGGACGGCTCCCCGGTCGGCTGGCTCGGCGAGCTGCACCCGGGGATCGCGGCGGAGTGGGAGATCTCGTCGGCGGTGGCGGCGTTCGAGATCGACCTCGACGCCGTGATCGCGGCCGTCCCCGGTCCGGTTCGGTACGCCGACTACACCTCGTTCCCGGAGGTTCGCCAGGATCTGGCGATCGTCGTTGCTCAAAGGGTCACGGCGGCCGAGGTCGTCGCGGCCGTACGCGCCGCCGGCGGTCCGCTGCTCGCAGCCGTCGAGGTCTTCGACGTCTATCACGGCGCCCAGATCGGCGACGACGAGGTATCGCTCGCGCTGCGGCTCGCGTTCCGCTCGCCCGAGCGGACGCTCACCGACGACGAGGTCGCCGAGCGGCGCGCTGCAATCGAGGCGGCGCTCGCCGAGCAGGTGGGAGGCCGGATCCGTGCCTAGCGGCGAGCATCGTGAATCTGAGTCGGTTCCACCGACCACAAATCACGCTCCTCGGGTGGCGGTGCTCGGAGCGTCGGGGTATGCGGGCGCGCTCGCGGCGCATCTGCTGCAGCGCCACCTGCACTTCGAGCTGACGGCGCTCACGTCGCGGTCGGACGTGGGCAAGCGGCTCGACGCGCTCTACCCGCGCTACCGCGTGCCGCTCACGCTGGAGGAGCTCGACCTCGACCGACACGCGGACGGGCTCGACGCCGCGGTCGTCGCCTATCCGCACCACGCGGCGGCGCCGGTCGTCGCCGGGCTGCGGGAGAAGGACGTCCGCGTCATCGACCTCTCCGCCGACTTCCGCCTGCGCACGCTGAGCACCTACGAGCAGTGGTACGGAGCGCATCCCGCTCCCAAGCTCCTCGATGCCGCCGTCTACGGCATCCCGGAGCTCGGTTACCGGGAAAAGATCCGAGGCGCCGACCTCGTCGCCAACCCCGGCTGCTTCCCGACCGCCGCGCTGCTCGGCCTCGCCCCGCTCGCACGCGCCGGGTTGCTCGACGACGTCGTGATCGACGCGAAGACCGGGGTCTCGGGTTCCGGCCGCGCCGCGACCGACGCGACGCATTACGTCTCCGTCAGCGAGAACGTCGTCGGCTACAAGGAGGCCGGCCACCGCCACGCGCCCGAGATCGACCAGGAGCTGGCGGCGCTCGGCGCGCAGCTTGGTCCCGTCACGTTCCTGCCGCACCTCGTGCCGGTCGACCAGGGCGAGCTGATCACCGCCTACGTCCGCACGACACGCGAGGCGGGCCAGGACGAGCTGCGCGCGCTCTACGACGACGCCTACGCCGACGAGCCGTTCGTGGAGCTGGCCGACAGACCACCCGGCATGCGTGACGTGACCGCGACGAACATCTGCCGCATCTCCGTCCACGGCGACCGCCACGACGGCCGTGTCGTCGTCTTCGCCGCGATCGACAACCTGTGGAAGGGGACCTCCTCGCAGGCGGTGCAGAACCTCAACCTGATGTTCGGCTTCCCCGAGGGCGAGGGGATCTCGTGACCGTGGGCTTCTTTGACTCCCGTTGGGTGCCCAAGCCCGACCACGTCATCGAACTCGACGGCGGGCTGCCGGCGGGCTTCCGCGCCGCGGGCGCGGCGGCCGGTCTCAAGCGCAACGGCGCGCTCGACGTCGGCCTGCTCGTCTCTGACGCGGAGCAGACCACGAGCGCCGCGCGCTTCACGCGCTCGGGCGTCGTCGCGGCGCCCGTCCAGGTGTGCCGGGAGCGCTGCGACCTCGCGCACCTGCGCGCGGTCATCGTCAACGCCGGCAACGCCAACGCGGCGACCGGCATGCAGGGCTTCGAGAGCGCGGGAGCGACGCAGATCGCCGCCTCGCGGCTGACCGGGCTCGATCCCACCGGCATCGCGGTCGGCTCGACCGGCGTGATCGGCGTGCAGCTGCCGGTCGACCTCGTGCTGAACGGGCTGGAGGCGGCGCAGGAGCGGCTGCGCGCGGACGGCGACGGCGACTTCTCCGCCGCGATCCAGACGACCGACGCGTTCGAGAAGCGCGCGGCGCTGAGCGTCCGGCTGCCGAGCGGCACCGTCCGCCTGAGTGCCCAATGCAAGGGCGCGGGGATGATCCAGCCGAACTTCGCGACGATGCTGTGCTTCGTGCAGACCGACGCCGCGCTCGATCCGGCGACCGCCGACCTCTTGCTCGGCGTGACCGTCAAGCGCTCGTTCGACCGCATCTCCGTCGACGGTCAGCTGTCCACGAACGACACCGCGATCCTGATGGCGAGCGGGGCGAGCGGGGTGGAGGTCGTGCCCGAGTCCGCCGACGAGCTGGCGCTCGGCGAGGCGCTCGACGCGCTGTTGCGCCAGCTCGCGCTGCTGATCGTCAAGGACGGCGAGGGCTCCAAGCGCGTCGGCCGCGTCGTCGTGCGAGGCGGCGACGGCGAGACGGTCGAGCGGGCGGCGCGGGCCGTGGCGAACTCGCCGCTCGTGAAGTCGGCGCTGCACGGCGGCGACCCCAACTGGGGCCGGATCGCGCAGGCGGTCGGCGGGGTCCTGCTCGACCTGCCGGTCGATCTCGACATCGCGATCGAGGGCGTGCCGGTGTGCGAGGGCGGCGCGGTGCGGGCCTATGACGAGCAGGCGCTCGCGCAGGCGGTCACCGGGGACGAAGTCGAATACGCGATCGCGCTCAACGACGGCGAGCCGCAGGCCGAGACGGAGGTCTTCTTCTCCGACCTCTCGCACGAGTACGTGACGATCAACGCGGACTACACGACGTGACCGAGATGACCGAGAGGCTTGAGATGCGCGACGTCGGAACCCTGCTCGAGGCGCTGCCCTACATCCGCGAGTTCTACGGCAAGACGGTCGTCATCAAGTACGGCGGCGCGGCGATGACCGACCCGCATCTGCGCGAGGAGTTCGCGCGCGACGTCGTGCTGCTCAAGTACGTCGGCATCAACCCGGTCGTCGTGCATGGCGGCGGGCCCGACATCACCGCCTACATGAAGCGCCTCGACATGCCGGTCGAGTTTGTCGACGGGCTGCGTGTGTCCGACCCGGACACCGTCGAGATCGCGAAGATGGTGCTCGTCGGCAAGGTCAACAAGGACATCGTCCTGCGGATCAACCGCCACGGCCAGCCGGCGATCGGACTGTGCGGCGACGACGGGCTGCTGTTCCGCGCCGCGCGACAGGCGGCGCCGAGCGGGGAGGACATCGGCTTCGTCGGCAGCATCGAGAAGGTCGAGACGGGCGTGATCCACCACGTCGCGCAGGACTACATCCCGGTCGTGGCGTCGGTCGGGTCCGACCGCGAGGGCCACTCGTACAACATCAACGCCGACGAGGCGGCCGGCAAGCTCGCGCGCGAGCTGGGCGCCTACAAGGTGATGTTCCTGACCGACGTGCGCGGCTGGCTGAGAGATCCCGCCGACCCCGACAGCGTCATCTCCGAAGTCGGGGCGGACGAGGTGGAGACGGTGCTGGAGAGCGTCGAGGGCGGCATGCGGCCGAAGCTCGCCGCGTGCGTGGACGCGATCCACGGCGGCGTCAGCCACGCGCACATCGTCGACGGGCGGATCCCGCACTCGCTGCTGCTGGAGCTGTTCACCGACGCGGGCATCGGCACGAAGGTGCGCCCCGCCGCATGAGCCTGGCCGAGCTGCAGGCGATCGAGGCCGCCCATGTGATCCCGTCGTACGCGCGCATGCCGGTGGAGGTCGTGCGCGGCGCCGGCACGCGGCTGTGGGACGCCGACGGCGAGGAGTACCTCGACTTCCTGTCCGGCATCTCGGTGCTGAACGTCGGCCACTGCCATCCCGCGGTTGTGGCGGCGGTGCGCGAGCAGGTCGGCACGCTCACGCACGTCACCAACCTCTTCTACACCGAGCCGGCGATGCGGCTGGCGGCGCGGCTCGCGGAGTCCTCGCTCGGCGGCAAGGTCTTCTTCTGCAACTCCGGCGCGGAGGCGAACGAGGCGGCGCTCAAGCTCGTGCGCAAGGCGAAGCCGGGAGGCGAGATCGTCGTCCTTCACGGTGCCTTCCACGGGCGCACGTATGGCGCGTTGAGCGCCACGCCGCAGGAGTCCAAGCAGGCGCCGTTCGCGCCGCTCGTACCCGGCTTCGTCGTCGTCGCGCCCGAGCCCGCGGCGCTGGAGGCGGCGGTGCACGAGGGCACGGCAGCCGTGCTGCTGGAGCCGATCCAGGGCGAGACGGGCGTGCATCCTTTGTCGGAGGAGCTGTTGGCAACTGCGCGCTCGGCGTGCGACCGCGTCGGGGCGGCGCTCGTCTTCGACGAGATCCAGACCGGCATGGGGCGGACGGGCACGCTGTGGGCGTACGAGCAGACCGGCGTCGTGCCCGACGCGCTGACGACCGCGAAAGCGCTGGGCGGCGGCCTGCCGATCGGCGCCCTCGTGACGGGACCGCGGCTGGCCGACACGTTCCAGCCCGGCGACCACGGCTCCACGTTTGCCGGCGGCCCGCTCGTTGCCGCCGCGGCGAACGCCGCCTTCGACGTGCTCGAGGATCCGCGCCTGCTGGCGAGCGTGCGTGAGCTGGGGGAGCGTCTGCGCGCCGGCCTCGACGCGCTCTGCGGCGCCGCGGACGTGCGCGGCCGCGGGCTGATGGTCGCCTTCGACGTCGATGACGCGCCCGGCCTCGTGCGGCGTGCGCTGCTGGAGGAGCGGATCATCCTCAACGCGACCGGCCCCGCCACCGTGCGCCTGCTGCCGGCGCTGATCGTGACGCCTGAGGAGATCGACGACGCGCTCGCGCGCATCGGCCGGCTGCTCTCCGCCGTCAACGCGTAACCTTCCCGCCGCCGATGACCGAGACCGAACACACCGAGGTACACCAGATCGCCACCGCGCCCGCGCGGACGGCGTCCTACGAGGCCGACCCGAACGAGGTCGGCCGCGTCCTGCTGCTGTATTCGGGCGGGCTCGACACGAGCGTGATGCTCAAGTGGATCCAGGACGAGTACGGGGCGGAGGTCGTTTGCCTCACCGTCAACCTCGGCCAGCCCGGCGAGGACTACGAGATCGTCAAGGGCAAGGCGCTGCAGCTCGGCGCGATCGAGTGCCACGTCGTCGACGCGCGCGAGCAGTTCGCGCAGGACTTCCTCGTGCCCGCGATCAAGGCCAACGCTTTGTATGGCGGCGGCTACCCGCTCTTTACCGCGCTCGGGCGCCCGCTGATCGCCCAGCTCGCGGTCGAGTACGCCCGCCAGTCCGGCTGCGACACGATCGCCCACGGGTGCACCGGCAAGGGCAACGACCAGGTCCGGATCGAGACGACGATCGCCACGCTCGCGCCCGAGCTGAAGGTGATCGCGCCGGTCCGCTCGTGGCAGATGGGCCGCGAGGAGGAGATCGCCTACGCCCGCGAGCACGGGATCCCCGTCAAGGGCGGCACCGAGGTCGCGCCGTACTCGATCGACGACAACCTGTGGGGCCGCTCGTCCGAGGGCCGCTGGATCGAGGACTTGGCGCACGCGCCCGAGGACGACGTCTTCCAGCTCGTGACGCGCCCCGAGGAGGCGCCCGACGAGTCAGAGGTCGTGACGGTGACGTTCGAGACCGGCGTGCCGGTCGCGTTCAACGGCGAGCGGCTGCCGCTGGTCGAGCTGCTGGAGCGCGCGGCGGAGGTCGGCTGCAAGCACGGCGTCGGGATCGTCGACCACATCGAGGACCGCATCGTCGGCCTCAAGGTCCGCGACATCTACGAGGTGCCTGCCGCGGCGATCGTGCTGACCGCACACCAGGAGCTGGAGCACCTCGTTGGCACGATCCACCAGAACCAGTTCAAGACGGGGCTCGACCAGAAGTGGGGCTACCTCGTCTACGCCGGTCTCTGGTGGGAGCCGCTGCGCACCGACCTCGACGCCTACATGGACGCCGTCAACGCGCAGGTGACCGGGACGATCGGCCTGAAGCTCTACAAGGGCTCGGTGCGCGTCGTCACGCGCGAGTCGCCGAACGCCGTCTATGACGCCTCGCTGGCCTCGTTCGCAGAGTCCGGCGGGCTCTTCTCGCAGACCGCCTCGCCCGGCTTCATCGAGCTGTGGTCGCTGCAGTCCCGGCTCGCGCACCGGCTGCGCCAGCGCGGGTGAGTCCGATAGGGGCCCCCGCCTCCGCCGGCCACGCGGTCGGCTCGGGCACCCCCGCGCGCGTGCGCTCGGCGATCCGCGGGTAGAGGAGGAGCGATGCCTGGCAATTCATACAAGGCGCTCGGCTTCCTCGTCTGGAAGGGCGGCGTCTGGTACCTGAAGCGCCGCTACGGCCTGGCAAGGCGCATCGGGACCGGCGCGCTCGCGGCGGGCATGGTCGCCGCGGCGGGGGCTGCCGTGCTCGCGCAGCGGCGCAGCGGCAACGGGCACTGACGCCGCACGGCGTCGCCGTGACTGCGGTCCTGCGGCGTCCGCTGTCGGGCGTACTCTCTCGACGGTGAGCGCCGGACCGCCGGCGTCCCGGCCACCATCTCGGATGCACGTCTCCATGCCGCCCGAAATACCTCCGCCCGACGACGAGCGGAGGCCCTCGCCTCCAGAGGGCAACGTCGTCGATCCTGAGGTGCTAGCCGAGCGCCGCGCCCAGCGCGCGGAGCAGGCCGAGCAGTCGGCCGCCCGACGCGCCACCGACGCACAGGTGCTCGCGGCGGAGCTGGCACGCGAACGAGCCCGCCTCGAGGCCGAACGTGACGCCGCGCGAGCGGAGGCCTCGGCAGCACGCGAGGGGGCCGACGCGGCGATCGCCGAAGCGCGCTACCTGCAGACCGAGCGCGACACGCTGCGGACGGCGCTGGACGAGGCCCGCGCCGAGCGCGACGCGCTGGCCGCGCGCGCCGCGGTCCCTCACGCGCCGCCCGGCGACGCGCCGACGGCGAGCCAGCCGGCGGTGCCCGACGAGGGGCACCAGCCCGTCAACGGCAGCGCGAACGGTTCCGGCAACGGCCATGAGGTGCTTCCGTCGGCGTGGTCGGAGGGGTTGCGCCGTGAGCTGTCGATCGCACGCACGGCCGCGCCGATCGCACGGGCCAGCACGACTCCGGACCTGCCGCGCACGCCGGTTCCGGGGCTCGTGCGCGAGCGCCGCCTGGTCGCGCGGCGGGCGGCGTCGGGGCCGACGTCGCCGTCAGGCGCCGCGGTCCGGCAGCGCAGAGGCGACCGCGCCGCACCGATCACGGCGCTCGCGCTCGAGCGCGAGCGCTCCAGCCGCCTGCAGGCCCAGCTCGACAACAGCCTCGCCGTGCAGCGGGAACTGCGCACGCACATCGCCGCGCTGCAGCGCGCGGTGCATCAGCGCATCGAGGCCGAGCGTCGCATCGAGACGGCGCTGCGTCGCGTCCGCGAGGAGCTGACGGCCGCGAACACGCTCGCGACGGAGAAACCGGCAGCGCCGCTGCAGGCCGCTCCCACACCGGCCGCGGCCGGATCGCCGCCGCGTGCGGGGGCCGGCACCGCGGCCCCGGGGGTCGTGCCGACGCCGCTCGGCGAGACACTGGCCCCTGCTCCTGCGGTCCCGCCGATCCCGGCCGTGGCCGCCGCTGGGCCGCCGGTCGTCCCGGCGCCGTCCGTCCCGGCGACGCGCGCGCCCACGGACGCGGTCCCGCCGGCGACGACCTCGAGCCCGACGGCAGCGGCAGCCCTCGACCCGCTGCGCCTCAGCGCCGCCCGCGAGCGGCTGCGTGCGGCCGTGCCGGCCGTGCCGGCCGTCGTGCCGCTCAGCCCGCTGCCCGCCGGGCCGCCGACCCCGTGGCTGACCGCCGCGCTCCAACGGCTGCTCGCCCGCGAGCCCGAGACGGCCGGGCGCCTCGTCGTCGGACTGCTGCCGGCGCAGGGCCTCGCGGCCGATCGTCCGCTGCGCTACGACCTGCTGCTGGTCGGTCGCGGCTGCTTCGGGATCGATGTCGAGCCCGGGGCGACCGCAAGGGTCACCCCGCGCTCCGCACCGCGTCCGCGCAGCGCGCGCGACCTCAGCGTCGCCGCCGACGCGACCGGCCTCGCGCGCCTGCTGCACGGCCGTCGCGCGCTGCTGCGGAGGCCCGCCCGCGTGCGCGGCGGGCGCAAGGCGCTCCGCGAGCTGCGTCGCATCGCACGCGCGCCCGTGGGCCTGCGCGATCTCGGCAGCGCCGGCGTGACGCTCGAACCGTCCCTCGCGCTGCGGCTCGTCGCGCTCGCGATCGATCCGGCCGCCACGCGGGGCGAGCGCTTCGCGATCGCGCACGCGCCGCTCGCCGGCGGCCCCGTCGATGCGTGGCTGCGGATCACCGACGGCGCTGTCCCGGAGGTGTGCGACCGCGCGCCGGCCGAGCCGGTCCGCCTCACGTTCCGCTGCACCCGCGGGGCGCTGCTGGCGCTGATCGCCGGCGTCGAGCCCCCGGCCGGCGAGTCTGGCTCGTTCGAGGGCGACGACGCCGCACTCATGCTCCTGCGCAGCTGGATCGCGCAGACCGAGCACCCCGCGGCCTGACGCGTCCCGTCACGACGCCGACGCGATTCCGCACCACTCGCCGGAAGGGCTGCGAAGAAAGCGTTCCAATTCGGGCGAGATCCTGAATCTCCCAGCCACGCCTCCTACGATGCCGCGCGTCGTCAGGGCCGCGCATCTCCAGAACTGTCGGGACGTCCGTCCCGGCCGGGGCTTTCGCCCCGAGAAAGGAGGTGAGGGCGATCGAGTCCAGTCTGACGATGGTGGTGCTGCTGCTCCTGATCCTCTGGATCACACGGCGGTAGCGCCACAGCCCGGTGTCCTAAGCGGGGGCGCCGGGCTTTTTAACGAGGAGAGCCCGGAGTAAGCGGCTCCGGGCTCTCGAAGGTGAGGGCTTTCGCGCTCAGCCTGACGAAGTGACATCCTAGCGTGTCAGGCGGCGCACGCAACAGCGGCGAGCGGACGATCTGCACGACACGACGGCGCCATTGCACCCCGGCCCGGGTCCTCCGCGAGAAACCCCGGAAAACGCGGGAACGACCCGGCGCGGGAGGGGGCGAATCGTCCGAGGCGGGGCCTACCATTGACCGCCCGTGACGCCCTCGTCCTGCGCCCACCTCCACGTCCACTCCGAGTACTCGCTGCTCGACGGGGCGTGCAAGATCGATGCGCTGGCGGCGCGCGCGGCGGCGTTTGACCAGCCGGCGCTCGGGCTGACCGACCACGGCGTCATGAACGGCTCGGTGGAGCTGTTCAAGGCGTGCAGGAAGCACGGGATCAAGCCGCTGCTCGGCTGCGAGGTCTACGTCGTCGACGACCGCCACCACCGCGAGCGGCGCGTCGAGCGCAACCACCTCACGCTGCTGGCCGAGAACGCGGCCGGCTACCGCAACCTCGTCAAGCTGTCCTCGGCCGGATTCCTCGAGGGGCTGCACCGCGGCAAGCCCGGCGTCGACCTCGAGCTGATGTCGCAGCACAGCGAGGGCATCATCGTGCTGACCGGCTGCCTGGCCTCGCGCTTCTGCCAGCGGCTCGTGCAGGATCGCCCCGACGAGGCGCGCGCGCACGTGGACGACCTGATGCAGGCGTTCGGCCGCGACCAGGTCTACTTCGAGGTGCAGAAGAACGGCATCGCCGACCAGAACAAGGCGAACGAGGGGATCGTGCGGATCGCCCGCGAGGTCGGCCGCCCGCTCGTCGGCACCGGCGACGTGCACTACCTCCGCAAGGAGGACTACCACCACCACACGGCGCTGCTGTGCGTGCAGACGAAGTCGACGCTCGCCGAGCCGAAGATGACGTTCGACACCAACGAGTTCTATTTGAAGTCGAACGACGAGATGGCGGACGCGTTTGCCGAATATCCAGATGCGCTGCCGACCACGCTGGAGATCGCCGAGCGCTGCGACGTCGAGATCGAGCTCGGCCAGCAGCTGATCCCGAGATACCCCACGCCGAACGCCGAGGACGAGAGAGGCTACCTGCGTGCGCTCGTGTTGCAGGGCCTGAACGAGCGGTATGGAAACCCGCCGCCGGCCGAGGCGATCGAGCGGATGGAGATGGAGCTCGACGTGATCGACCGCATGGGCTTCAACGCCTACTTCCTGATCGTCTGGGACTTCGTCAAGTACGCGAAGGACAACGGGATAGCGGTCGGTCCTGGCCGCGGCTCGGCGGCCGGCTCGATCGTCTCCTACTCACTGCGCATCACGGACGTGGACCCGCTCCGCTACAACCTGCTGTTCGAGCGCTTCCTCAACGCCGAGCGCGTGTCGATGCCGGACATCGACATCGACTTCTCCGTGCGCGGCCGCGAGCGCGTGATCCGCTACGTCACAGACAAATATGGGAGAGAGTCGGTCGCGCAGATCGTCACCTTCGGCAAGATGTTCCCGCGCGCGGCGACGCGCGACGCGGCGCGCGTGCTGGGGCACGACTACGGCGCCGGCGACCGCCTCGCGAAGCTGATCCCCGACCCGATCATGGGCCGCCCGCCGTCGTTCGAGGACTGCCTGCAGCCCGGCGAGGAGCTGCGTAAGGCGGTCGACTCCGACCCGGTCGCGAGACAGATCGTCGACGTCGCGAAGGGCCTGGAGGGGATCGTGCGCAACTCCTCGATCCACGCGGCCGCGGTCGTGATCGCCGACCGCCCGCTGACCGACATCGTGCCGCTGCAGCTCGCCGACGCCGGCACCGACGAGAACAACGACAAGGTCTACCGCACCGTCACGCAGTTCTCGATGAAGCCGGTCGAGGAGCTCGGCCTGCTGAAGATGGACTTCCTCGGGCTGCGGAACCTCGACGTGATCGAGGACGCGCTCGACATCGTCGAGCGCTCCAGCGGCGAGCGACCGGACATGACGACGCTGCCGCTCGACGACGCCAAGACGTACGCGATGCTCGCGGCCGGCGACTCGATCGGCGTCTTCCAGTTCGAGTCGGAGGGCATGCGCGAGGCGCTCAAGAAGGTCCGCCCGACTGAGTTCGAGGACCTCGTCGCGCTCGTGGCGCTGTACCGCCCGGGCGCGATGGACCAGATCCCGACGTACGCGCGCGGCAAGCGCGACCCCGACTCGGTCACGTACCTCGACGACCGCCTGAGGCCGATCGTCGAGTCGACGAAGGGCGTGATCCTCTACCAGGAGCAGGCGATGCAGATCGCCAAGTCGCTCGCCGGCTTCTCGGGCCCGAAGGCGGACGACCTGCGCAAGGCGATCGGCAAGAAGAACCGCGAGGCGATGGCCAA
>JBJMLB010000020.1:0-22801 GCA_045805465.1 Conexibacter sp.
AGCTGCCGCTCACGCGCGCCCGCGCCCACGCGCTCACGACGCTGTGCGGCGCGATCGCGGACGGCTCGGTCGTGCTCGACCCGGGCGCCGACCGCGACGCGACCCGCGAGCGGCTGCTCACGCTGCCCGGGATCGGCCCGTGGACCGCCGAGTACGTCGCGATGCGCGCGCTCGGCGACCCCGACGCCTTCCCCGCCACCGACCTCGGCGTCCGCAAGGCGATCGAGCGTCTCGGCGATGCCGACCCCGACCGCTGGCGCCCTTGGCGCGCCTATGCCGTCCAGCATCTGTGGGCGAGCCTGTCCGAAGGAGGAACCTGATGCCGACGTACACCGCCACGATCCCCACTCCCCCCGGCCCGTTCACGATCGTCGCCTCCGACGAGGCGGTGCTCGCGAGCGGCTGGACGACCGATGCCGAGCGGCTGCGCCCGTACATCGGCGCCGCGCTGCGTCCGACCGGCGAGCTGGTCGTCAAGCGCGACCTCGGGCCGTTCACGCACGCAGTGGAGGAGTACGTCGCCGGCGACCTGACGGCGATCGACGCAATCCCCGTCAGGGTGGCCTCGACGCCCTTTCACGAGCGCGCGTGGGCCGAGCTGCGCCTGATCCCGGCCGGCGAGCCGGAGACGTACGGCCAGCTCGCGGCCAGATGCGAGAGCCCGAGCGCCGTGCGCGCCGCCGGCACCGCCTGCGGGCGCAACCCCGCGGCGCTGTTCGTCCCCTGCCACCGCATCGTCCGCACCGGCGGCGGGCTCGGCGGCTTCGGCTTCGGACTGCCGGTGAAGCGTTGGCTGCTCGACCACGAGCAGGGCGCCGCGACGCTCGCCTGAGCGCAGCTCGCGGTCAGTTGGCCGCCGCGATGCGTGCAAGGCGGCGATCGAACGTCTTGAAGTCAGCGCCCTCTCGCCGGGCGACGGCGAGAGCCATCGCATCGGGGAGACGGAGCTTCACATGGCGTGTGCGCAGCCGGGCGGCTTCCCGTGCGACGTCGCGATCGATGCCCACCACCTCGACGCCGAGCGCAGCGAGTGCCGCATCGACGATCTCGGCCCGCCCCGCGCGGAGCGGGCCGACGATCACCTCTGCGTACACGCTCGCCCCGATCAGCAGTCGGTCACCGCTCTGCTCGAGGCCGGTGATCAGACGTCGCGAGGCAGCATGGTGCGCATCGTCGCGATTGAAGAAGCCGATCAGCACGTCGGCGTCGAAGGCTATTGCTCCCACTCGTCACGCAGCCGCTCGAGGTAGCCGCCGGGATAGACGGTGTTGTCGAACACGCCCGCGAAGCGGTCCACGACACTCTGCTGCGTCTCGACGAGCAGCACGCCGCGCCCGGCCGCGCGAACATGGATCTCGTCCCCGGCCGCAAGGCCGGCGGCGCGCAGCTCGTCGACCGGCAACGTGACCTGGTTCTTGCTGGAGATGCGACTCATCCTTTACTCATCCTATCAACAAGTAAAGGTAGAATCGCGCACGTGACGCTCGTCGACGAGATCCGCGAGGGATGCGCGTCGGTCGCGGCGCGAGCGACGCACGTGCGGATCGTGGAGGAGGCGATCCCTGCGTATGCGGCGGCGCTTCCGGCGCCGGGCGGCGACGCGGACCAGCCGCTCCTCGACGGCCCGCCGGAGCTGCTCGCCGCCTTCCACCTCACGCTCGACGCGATCAACTTCGGCTCGGGCTGGTTCCCGACGCTGCGCAAGCGCGAGGGACGCTCGGGCTACTGGACGGTCGCGCTGGGGCTGCGCGACCGCTGCGCGGCGCGCGGCGCGTGGCGTGCAGACGAGCTCGCAGCCCTCAGCGCCGCCGAGGTCGCCGGCGCGCTCGGCCAGGACCCGCAGCACGAGCTGATGGCGCTGTTCGCCGCGTCGCTCAACGATCTCGGCGCCCACGTCGCAGCCGAGCACGACGGCAGCTTCCTCGCCGTCGCCCAGGCGGCGCACGGCTCGGCCGTCGCGCTCGCCGAGCTGCTCGCGAGCTGGCGCTGCTTCGCCGACAGCTCCCGCTACGCCGGCCGCACGATCCCGTTCTGCAAGCGCGCGCAGATCGCCGCAGCCGACCTGCACCAGGCCGGCGTCGCCGATTTCACCGACGACCTCGACCGCCTCACGCTGTTCGCCGACAACCTCGTCCCGCACGTGCTGCGACTCGACGGGATCCTGGACGTCGATCCGCAGCTCGCCGCCCGCATTGAGGCCGAGCAGCTGATCGAGCACGACAGCCCCGAGGAGGTCGAGTTGCGCGCCTGCGCAGTCCACGCCGTCGAGCTGATCGTCGCCGCGCGACCCGACCTCGCCGCCCAGCGGGTCGACCAACTTCTGTGGACGAAGGGCGGCGGCGGCTCCTACAAGGCGATCCCCCGGCCGCGCATCCGTTGCACCGCTTATTGAATCGACAAATACATGAGGGATCGTTCATCAATCCCCGCTGCGCCGGGGCCCGGCGGTCAGCGCGCGTACCACTCCACGTCGCGATCTTCGGCAATCTGAAATAAGTCCGCCGCACATCGATCGCCGTCTGTCGGCGCTGAATTGGGAGACGCTGGCATGACGGCTTCATCGCTTTGCAATGCGCGCATCTGCGCGCTCGTAACGATCATCATCGCGCTCGCCGGCTGGACGCTCTACGAGTCGGGACCGGCCGCCGGCGCATCCGTCGATCCACCGGCGCCGCGCGAGAACGGCTTCGAGCTGCAGGACGCGCCCCCACCGGTCGACGGCGAGGAGTTGCCGGGCCTGCGCACCGCCACCACGCGGACCTGGGTCAAGCCCGGTGGCATGCGCGTCACACGGGTCTATCAACAGCCGGTCAACTTCAAGGACGAGCAGGGAAGCTGGAAGCCGATCGACGACGACCTGGTGCCGGCAGCCGATGGATGGGTCAACGCGGCGAACGCCTACCGCGTGCGCATCCCGTCGCGCCTCGGAGCGGGTCCGCTCCGCTTCGAGCGCGACGGCGCCTGGCTCGACATGCAGCTGCGCGGCGCTGACGCGAGCGGCTCCGTGACCGGGGCGGCGGCGACCTTCGCCGGTGTGGCGCCGGGCGTCACGGCGCGCTGGACGGCGCACCCGGGTGCCGTCAAGGAGGACCTCGTGCTGGCCGGCGCACAGGCGTCCTCGTCCTTCGCCTTCGACGTGAGCCTGAGCGGCGGGCTGCGCCTGGTCGAGCGCCCGGACGGCGGTGTCGACGCGGTCGGCGAGAACGGCAAGGTCGTCTTCGCCCTGGCTGCTCCGTTCGCCTACGACGCCGACGGCGCGATCAGTCCCGAGCGCACGGTTCGCATGAGCGCCGACGCGACCGCGAATGGCTGGGTCGTACGGCTCACGGTCGACGACGCGTGGCTCCAGGCGCCAGGACGTGCGTACCCCGTGACCGTCGACCCGACCGTCGACATGAACCCGGCGGACGACGACTGCTTCCTCGACGGCGAGAGCACGACGACGAGCTTCTGCGGTGACAGCCAGATCGTGGCGGGACACAGCATCGGCACCGCGCTGCACGACCACCACGGCCTGCTGCGCTTCGACGTCAGAAGCGCGCTGCCGGCCGACGCGAACGTCCTCAGCGCAAAGCTGTGGGCGTACGCGCTCGCGAAGTCCGGCACCAGCACCTCCCCGCTCGGTGCCTACCGCGTCACGGCCCCGTGGACCAGCGCCGCCACCTGGGCGAAGCGCAACGCGACCGACAGCTGGACGACAGCCGGCGGCGACGCCGCGAGCACCGCGGAGGACACGGCGTCCGCAGCGGTCGTCGGCCAGTGGTCGTCGTGGACGCTGACCGACCTCGTGCGCAGCTGGCTCGACGGGTCGAACGAGAACGACGGCGTGCTGCTGCGCGACGGCGGCTCCTCGACCGAGAACGCCACGCGCTTCGCCTCGAGCGACTACGCGAGCAGCTCGGTGTGGCCCGACCTGGAGATCGAGTACTTCCCGCGCACCGGCCAGCTCGGGGACTACACGATGGACAGCCAAGCGATCGACGATCGCGCGCAGCTGAAGGTCAACGTCGCGAGCGGCAACCTGCTGATCGACTCGCACGACCTGCACATCGCCGGTCGCGGGCTGGACCTGGACGTCGGTCGGTACTTCAACAGCGGTGACGACTGGTCGCGCCAGATGGGCTTCGGCAGCGGTCTCTCGGTCGGCAAGGACATCGAGCTGCTGCGCTGTGACAGCACCGGCTCGATGTGCTTCACCGGCGAGAACGGCTACCACGCCCGCTTCAGAAAGAACGCCGACGGCACGTACGCGCCGGCGCCTGCCGTCAACGCGAGCCTCGTGCGCAACGGCGACGGCACCTGGACGATGACGTTCAACCGCACCGGCGTCAGATACACGTTTTTCAACAACGACGACACGTTCCTTACCGACGTCGTCGACAGAAACGGCAACAGAATCCACTTCGACTACACGTCAAGCCGCCTCAGCGAAATCCACGACACGCAGGGCCGCCAGATCGACGTGACGCGCAACGTCTCCGGCGACATCACCAAGATCCAGGACCCGACCGGGCGCCACTGGGACTACGGCTACGACGGCTCGCGCCACCTGACGTCCGTGACCGACCCCGAGGGCAGAGTCACGACCTACCGCTTCGACGCCAACGACGACGTCGACCGCATCACCGACCCGCGCGGCAACTACATCTACATCACGTACGACAGCGCCGGCCGCGTCGCGTCCGTGACACGCACGGTCGACGGCACGACGACGAACGACGTCACGACGAGATACGCCTACAGCGGACCGACCGGTCCGTGCACCGGCAGAGACGACGTCGGCCGCACGATCGTCACCGACGCGCGCGGACACGACACCTCGTACTGCTGGAACGCGAAGGGCGAGGTCACCAGCTCGCGCGACGCGCTCAACCGCGACAGCTCGAAGACGTACACGCCCAACGGAGACGCGGCGTCGTACACCTCGTTCGTCGGGACCGGCAACACCGCCACGACAACGCTCACGTACGACACCGACAACAACGTCACGCAGCGTCAGCAGCCCGCCGGCGAGAGAGACTCGGCGGCGTACTGGTCGGCCGCGAGCAACACGAGAGACCCGCTGCGCAGATACCGCCCGCAGAGCTTCACCGACCCGCAGGGGACGGACACGTTCTACGGCTACGACGACAACGGCAACACGACCGACGTCAAGGACGACTCCACGAGCCCGCGCAACCAGGCGACGCTCACCTACAACTCCGACGGGACGCTGAGAAGCGCGACCGACGGCGAGGGCCACCAGACGACGTTCGGCTACGACGTGGACGGCAACCTCACGAGCGTCACGCCGCCGTCGGTGACGAGCCCTGGAACGCTCGCGGCGACGACGTACACCTACGACTCGCTGAGCCGCGTCGCGACCGTGAGAGACGGCCGCGGCGGGACGCTGACGCTCTCCTACGACGGACTCGACCGCGTCACGAGCGTCTCCGCCTCCGACGGCAGCTGCTTCACGAACACCTACGACGCCAACGGCAACCTGACCGAGCGCGACGACTCAACCGGCAACAGAACCGCGTACACGTACGACACGCTCAACCGCCGGACCTACGAGGACTTCCCCGGCTCGTCCTACAACCAGTACAGCTACGACAAGACGAGCAACCTGGCGAGTCGGATCGACCTCTCAGGGACCGTCTCCTACGGCTACGACGACATCAACCGCGTGACCTCGATCGTCTCGCCGAGACCGAGCTCGGGCACCGACACGGTCTCATACTCCTACAACGATCCGACAGGGACGGACGCGTTCAGCCTGCGCACCGAGACGCTGCCCGGCGGGAGCACCGTCCGCATGAAGCGCGACCTGTCGGGGAAGCTCCTCGATGTGCTCCTGCGCAACAGCTCCAGCACGACACTCGCCCAGCGCACGTACACGTATGTGGACGGCGGGTCGGTGCAGCGTGCGCTCGTACAGTCGGCCCTCGACCAGGCGGCGAACAGAACCTCGTACGCATACGCGAACAGAACCGAGGACGTCGGCCGCCTGCTGCAGGCGAGAACGCTCGACAGATCGAGCGCGCTCGTCGCCCAGCGCGACTACAGCTACGACAAGGCCGACAACCGCACGCAGAAGGTCGTGCAAACCTCAGGCGGGACGACGACCACGACCTACGCGTACAACGCGGCCAACCAGCTGTGCTGGAGCTACGTCGGCACCTCGGCGAACGGGTGCGCGAGCGCTCCGAGCGGCGCGACGTCATTCAGATACGACGCCGCCGGCGAGCAGACGGGCGGAAACCACACCGGCGCCTGGGACATCTTCGGGCGGCTCACAAGCCTCGACAGCTCGAGCCTCGGCTACCTCTCGCCGACGAACGGCGAGCTGACCAGCTACGCCGGCCAGAGCCTCGACAACGACCTGTTCGGCCTCAGCCGCGTCGTCAACGGCGGCACCACGACGAGCATCGTCCGCGATCCGCTCAGCGGCCTGCCCGTCAGCCAGAACGACGGGACGGCCAAGCGCTGGTACGTGCAGGACAACATCGGCACCACTGTCGCGCTGACCGACAGCAGCGGCGCGCTCGCGCGCTCCTACGACCCCGAGCCCGACGGCACGAGCACCACCACCGGCAGCGGCCCCGCCGCGATCCTCCAGTTCGCCGGCGGCCACCAGCTCGGCAGCACCGGCGTCTACCACTTCGGCGCCCGCTACTACGACACCGCGACCGGCCGCTGGACCTCACAAGATGCGCTTCAGCAGTACGCCGACCTCGTGCAGGCGAACCGCTACGCCTACGCAGGCGGTGATCCCGTGAACTACGCCGACCCTTCGGGATTCGGGATCTCATTCAAAGATGCCCTCGGAGCTGCGGGGACGGCACTGGGAACCGGGGTGACGGCGGCCGGCTGCGCAACAGTGGAGACGGGCGTCGGAGCGGCGGTCTGCCTCGGCGGTGCTGCGTCGAGCTCGGTGGGCATCGGCCTGTCCGTCGACAGCCTGGTCAACTGACTCGCGTTTGGAGCAGACATGAGTGTTGGAGGTTTCGAGGTCATCCTCGCACTGAGCGTCGTAGCGATTGCATGCGGCCTGTTCAATTACATCGCCTACAGACGGCGGCACAAACAGCGTGGATCCCGCGAGATCGATCGCGACGGGCAAGACTAGGGCCCTTATGGAACTCAAGGTCGGTCGCAGCGATCGCTACTACGACTGGGGAGCGGTGCTGATCGTGACCGGTATCGCTTCCCTGCTCCTCTAGTGAGGTCTGGCGTCGGAAGAGGTCGCGCGTTCCCCGTCCGTCGAATGACCGTCGGACTGCACGCTGCCGTTGCGTGCAGGTCCGCGTCCCGCACTGGCGCCGAACGGTCGCGCCATGGCCTCGGAGAGGAGATCCCAGCGTCTCTTCGGCCTCGGCGGAAACGGGGCGAGCAAGCGCCGGATTGCCCGCTTCAGGAACGACGGACCATGCATCGGTGCTCAGCAGGATATCCGGCGGCCACCGGCTCAACGGGACAGGCGTCTGCTTCGACGCTCGCTCAGGCTGAGTCATTTCTGGGCGCGGTGTTGGTCGTCATGCAGCGACGGCGACAGGGACCGATAGATGCGAGCCCAGCTTCAGCCCGAGCGACGAGCAGCCGGACGTTGGTGATGGTCCTCGGACTCCTGGTCCTGTCCATCAGGCTCCTGCTGTGGAGGACCGCCCGCCGTGGCGAGAATTCCTGGTGGCTTCGTTCTCCGTTGGATCCGAAGTAGGACTCACGCCGTGGACGTGGCAACCCTGGCAGCCGTCGTGATGGTCGCACTGACCGTCGCGCTGGGCGGCGCGGGAATCTCGCTCAGTCGCCGCCCTGACCGATGGAGAAGCGTGTTCACGGAGCGATTCTGGCTCCGCTGGGTCGCATGGACGATCGTCCTGACGGCCGCGGGCGTTGCCGGAAGCGTGGCAGGCGGCGGAACGCTGGTCGTGCCCATGGTCGCCATCGGCCTGACGAGTCTGGTCTTCGCAGGGGCGATGTGGGTGAACTTAGGGCGGTTTTCGGGCCGATGAGCACCCGCGCGTTCGCGACGATCGCGGTCGTCTGCCTGCTCGCGTCCGCCGCACTGCTCGTGCTCGCGAAGCTGGCCGGATCGGCTGGCCTCGGCGTCGCGGGCCTCGTGCCGCTGCTCGTGCTCGGCGCGGCGAAATGGTGGTGGTGGACCGACTGAGGCGTCAGTCGTCGCGCGCGGTCAGCGAGTCGAGCTGGACCTCGGCGCCGTCGCGCGTGTCGGTGAAGACGACGTAGGCCAGCGGCGGACCGCCGAGGAAGCCGGCGCCCTCCGCGCTGCCGACGTAGACGGCGGGACGCGTCGCCCCGTCGGGTCCGTGGACCCACAGTCTCTGGCCCTCGTGGAACGGATCGTGCTGGTGCCGCATGCGTGCGTACGCTACCGGCAAGCGATGCGGCTCGTGACTGGAACGTCAACTCCTTGAGCGCCATGCACGCCGCGCGTGGTCGCGTGAAGCGATTCCGCGCACCTGCACGGATGTGAGCGGGCGGCAGGCTGCGGGGCGTTCACAGCTCCGCCAGCCCCTCGCGGGCGCGCCCGCGCTACCGTCCTCGCCGTGCGCAGGACCAAGATCGTCGCCACCATCGGCCCTGCCTGCCGCGATCCCGAGACGCTCGCCCGCATGGTCGAGGCCGGTCTCGACGTCGCGCGCCTGAACTTCTCCCATGGCACGCGCGAGGAGCACGCCGAGAACGTGCGGCTCGTGCGCGAGGCCTCCAGACGCGCCGGCCGACCGGTCGCGATCCTGCAGGACCTGCCGGGCCCCAAGCTGCGCATCGGCCCGCTGCGCGAGGACCTGATCGACCTGCGCCCCGGCGACACGCTGACGCTCGTGTGCGGCAGCGACGAGCCCGGCGACGCGCATCGCATCTCGGTCGGCTGGCCGGGGCTCTCGCGCACCGTCGAGGCCGGCGACGTCGTCTACCTGGCGGACGGCCGCATCCGTCTGCGCGTCGTCGACGTGCGCGACGGCGCCGGCGAGGTCGACACGAGCGTCGAGATCGGCGGGGCGCTCGCCTCGCGCCAAGGCCTCAACCTGCCGGGCAACACGCGCGGCCTGCCGGCGGTCCCCCACGAGGACCTGGAGCTGCTGCGCTTCGGCGAGTCGATCGGCGTCGACCTCGTCGCGCTGTCGTTCGTGCGCGAGCCGAGCGACATCACCGAGGTCCGCAGACACACCCGCACGCCGTTGATCGCGAAGATCGAGAAGCCGCAGGCGGTCGAGCAGGCGGAGGAGATCATCCGCGCGGCCGACTGCGTGATGGTCGCGCGCGGGGACCTCGGGATCGAGCTGCCGATCGAGGACGTCCCCGTCGTGCAGAAGCAGTTGCTGCGACTTGCCGGCGAGCTCGCGCGTCCGTCCATAACGGCGACCCAGATGCTCGACTCGATGGTCGCCTCCTCGCGCCCGACGCGCGCCGAGGTGACCGACGTCGCGAACGCGATCCTCGACGGCACCGACGCCGTGATGCTCTCGCAGGAGACGGCCGTCGGCGCCTACCCGGTCGAGTCGGTCGCGATGCTCGCGTCCATCGCCGAGCGCACCGAGCGCGAGCTGCCGTACGAGCGCTGGAACGAGGAACGGGTGCGGCGCGACGAACGCGATCCCGCCTACACGATCGCGCACGGCGCCTGCGAGGCCGCCCGCGACCTCGGGCTCGCAGCGCTGCTCGTGCCGACGCTGTCGGGCCGTTCCGCGCGCCTCATCTCCGCGCACCGGCCGAACGTGCCGATCTACGCGCTCTCACCGGGCAAGGAGACGGTCCGCCGCTGCGCGCTGATGTGGGGCGTAGAGGCCGGCTCGATGGCCCGCTGCGAGATCACCGAGCAGTTGATCCACGACGCCGCCAAGCGCGCCGTCGAGCTGGGCTGGGTCAGACGCGGCGACCGCGTCGGCATCACGGCCGGTCTGCCGAGCGGCCGTCCGGGGACGACGAGCCTCTTCCAGATTCAGACCGTCTAGCGCGCGCCATCCGCAGGTGGCCGCTCGCGGTCACCGGAGGACGAAAGCCGCTTCCGCAGGCGCCTGCGCACGTCCGCCTCCCGCGCGGCCAGCACCAGCCCCCCGATCCCCATCGCGACCAGCACTCCGAACGCCGCGATCGCCGCCGGCGAGTCGAGGTTCGAGAGGCTGCCGCCGAGCGCCGTGTAGGCGAACGCGCGCGGCGCGCAGCCGATCGCGGTCGCGGCGGCGAACGTCAGCAGCGGCACGGCGGTCAGACCGGCCGCGTAGTTGACGACGTTGTACGGCATCGCCGGCAGGATCCGCGCGTACAGGACCGACAGGAAGCCGCGCTGGGCGATGAAGTCCTGCACGACCCGCACCCGGTGGCCCGACAGCTCGTCGACTGCTCTCGCGCCGAAGCGGCGCGAGAGGGAGAACGCGAGCGAGGCGCCGAGCGTCGCCGCGACGATCGAGATCGGCGTCCCGAGCGCGGTGCCGAACAGCAGCCCGCTCGCCCCCGCCAGCAGCGGCCCCGGGAACATCGCGACCGTCAGCAGCGAGGACAGCGCCATGAACGCGAGCGGCGCCGCGATGCCCGCGTCATCGACCGTGTCGCGCACGCGCTGCGCCGACAGATCGCCGGTCAGCGCGACCGCGGCGAACAGCAGGCCGACCACGATCGCGAGCGCACCCAGCCGCAGGAGCGCCAGCCGCCGCTCGCGCCGTCGAGCCGTGATCGCGTCCCCCGGCGGGACGGGCGCGCTCACGCCGCGATGCGGCCGTAGAACTCCTCCTCGAGCCGTCCGAGCTGCGTCACCGCGGGCTCGCCGTACATCCACTCGCGCGCTATCCGATGCCAGTTCGCCTGCGCCCGCAACTGGCCGAGCACGGCCAGCGTCAGCATCTCCATGCGCCGGCCGAAGAGGTGCTCGGGACGAATGTCCTGGTGGCGCATCTCGCGGAAGTGCGAGGAGCGCATGTCTGCGGACTCGATCGCCACATGCGTCGCGAACTCCGGCGTCAGCAGCAGGTCCTCGTCAGTCGTGTACCAGCCGATCGTGTCCTTCACGAAGGCCATCAGCGCCTCCGGCGCGATCTTTTCCGGCTGCGGCAGGAAGCCGAGCCGCGCCAGCAGCGCGTGCACGCCCTCTGCATCTCCCTCGGTGACGAAGCGCTGGCAGGCGAGCTCGTTCTCGACGTCCTGCGCGTCCATCCGCTTGAAGAGGCCGAAGTCGAGGAACGCGACTCTGCCGTCCGCCTGCAGCAGGAAGTTGCCGGGATGGGGGTCACCGGAGAACTGGTGATGGCGGTAGAGGCAGCCCATGAAGAAGCGGAAGAGGATCTCGCCGAGGCGGTCGCGCTCCTCGTCCGTGCCCTGCTTCAGCTCCTCGAAGCCCTTCCCCTCGACGAACTCGCTGACGATCACGCGCTCGCGCGACATGCGCGTCACGACGTCCGGGACGACGATGAACGGATGGCCACGGAAGATGCGCGCGAGCGAGCGCTGGTTCTGCGCCTCCAGCTCGTAGTCGAGCTCCTCGTCGATCCGCAAGCGGATCTCCTCGGTAACGGCCTTTACGTCGAGGCCCGGCGTCATCCGCTTGACGACGCGCATGAGCAGCCCGAGGTTTGACATGTCCGCGCGCACGGCGGCGGCCACGCCCGGGTACTGGACCTTCACGGCGACGTCGCGCCCGTCGTGCAGCGTCGCGCGGTAGACCTGGCCGATCGAGGCGGCCGCGATCGGCTCCTCGTCGAACGTCGCGAACAGCTCGGACAACTCGTCCTCAAGCTCCTCCTCGATCACCTTGCGCATGTCCTTGAAGCCGACCTTCGGCGCCGCGTCGCGCAGCGCGGCCAGCTTCGCCTGGAACTCCTCGCGGTGCTCCTCCGGCACGAGCCCGACGTCGAGGAACGACAGCACCTGGCCGAGCTTCATCGCCGCGCCCTTCATCGTCCCGAGCGCGGTGACGATCTGCTCGGCGGCCTCGAGGTGGCGACGTTCGAGCGCGGCCTGCGCGTCGTCTCTCGAGCGCGTTACGTTGGCCGCGCGCGTGCCGGCCTGCCGCATCGCCTGGCCCGCGGCCAGCGTGCCGATCTTCGCCGTGCGGGCGACGCGGGAGGTGGGGATTCTGTCGCGCGCCATCGCCCACTCATCCTAGGCGCCGAGCGCCGGTCCCGCCCCGGTCCGCCGGCAGGCGGGTCAGCCGGTCTCAACCTTCGAGCCCGGAACGATGTCGTCCGAGCCGTCGGGCCAGCGCACCCACGCCTTGTGACCGCCGTCGTAGTCGTCGCCGAGCAGGATCAGCGTGGCCGGCTCGCCGAGCGCGGTGCACGGCTCCGACCCCTCGGGATCGAGTCCGCGCCAAATGCGCACGAACGCGTTGCCCTCCAGCTCGTCGCCGACGGTCGTCGAGTCGGTGTGGCCGGGATGGACCGGGATGCTCGACGGCAGCGCGAGCAGCTTGTCCATGATCGACGATTTGAGGTCCTCGTACGTCGTGTGGCCCGGCGCGCGCACGCCGCCGACCGAGCCCTTGAAGAGGGTGTCGCCGGTGAACAGCGCCTGCTCCGCACCGTGGCTGGCGAGCAGCGAGACCATCCCGGCCGTGTGGCCGGGCGTGTGCAGCGGGTCGATCCGCACGCCGCCACAGAGGATCGGCTCGCCGGGCATGATCTCCCCCGTCGCCGCGGGCACGAGCTCGCGCTCGCGCGCGTGGATCAGCACCGGCGTGCCGGGATGGCGCTCGAGCACCTCGTCGAGCGCGCACACGTGGTCGTAGTGGTGGTGCGTCAGCAGGACGGCCGTGAGCGTGAGGTCGTCGCGGTCGAGCACCTCGAAGAGCGGGGCCATCGGGCCGCCGGCGTCGATCAGCACGGCCGAGCCGCCGGGCTGGTCGGCGAGCAGGTACGTGTTCGTGAGGAAGCCGTCGGACATCGAGCGTTCGAGGATCATGCGGCGAGCTTAGAACCTGTTTCGAGATGGGGCGAGTCGGATGGCGCCGGATCGTGGATGCCGGGCGTCGCACGCGATGTGAAGGCGCAGCAATGCTGCGTCGAACATCGCGGGTGACGATCCGGCGCCGCGAGACGACGCCAGCCGGCCGCCAGTCATCTTGAAACTGGTTCTTACCCAGGCGGCCTGCAAAGATCGTCGGGATGGTGCGGCGAGCGCAGGCGATCATCGGAGTGCTGGCGATCTGCGCGATCGTCGCGCTCGGCTCGGCCCCGGCCGGCGCTGGGGCGCCGGGCGCACGGCAGGCCGCGACCCCCGCCGACGATCTCTCGCTGGCGCTCAGATTCCGCCCGCGCCTGCTGTTCGACCAGAAGGAGCGCTGGCGGCCCACCGACGTCGACCGCTTTCTCGCCGAGCCGGGCGATCAGGCGTGCCCGCCCGTCGGCCAAGGACCTTGCGCCCCGTTCACGAGCGTTGCGCAGCTGACGCCCGCGATCGCCTACCTCGACATGCACGGCACGCGCGGCGACGGCTCCGACGCGGTGCCGCCCGACCTCGCGAGCTGCGCGAAGACGCGCCCCGACCTGCGCGACTGCGACGGCGACGGCCGCTCGGTGATCTATGCGCACGTCGTCCGCAGAGGGGCGCGCGTCGCGATCGACTACTGGTGGTTCCTGCGCTACAACGCCTTCTCACTCGACCGCCACGAGTCCGACTGGGAGGGTGTCACGGTGATCGTGAACCGCGCGGGCGACCGGGTGCTGGAGGTCCACTTCGCCGCGCACGCGGACGTGTGGCGCTACGACGCGGACGTGCCGCAGATCGTCGACGGGCGCGTGAAGGTCTTCCTCTCCAACGGGGACCACGCCGCCTACCCGCGCCGCTGCACCCACCTCTGCCGCCAGTCGAACCCGACGCTGCCGGAGGCGCACTTCGGAGGGCAGGTCTCGTGGGTCGCCAACTCGGCCGCCGGCTGCCGGCGCAGATGCGTACGCCTGCTGCCGACCGACGCGAACGGCGCGCCGGCGTCATGGGACGCCTGGAACGGGCGCTGGGGGGCGCCGACCGCACCGGCCTTCGCGCCGCCCGCGACGCCGGCCTTCCAGAGACGCTTCGGCGACCCGTTCGCGGCGAAGCACAGCGGGCGTCATCATTTTCTGATCGGCTGACACGCAGCGACGGGAGCCCGCATGCCCTTGATCCACACCTGCTACCGCATCCTCGAGATCGACCGCTCGGTCGCCTTCTACGAGGCGCTCGGCTTCAGAGAGGTCGCGCGCATGCCGATCCGCGACGAGGCGATCAATGTCTTCATGAACATGCCGGACGACGGCGACTCGCCGCGGCTGGAGCTGACGTACAACATCGGCCGCACAGAGCCGTACGACCTCGGCACCGGCTACGGCCACATCGCGATCGCCGCGGACGACCTCGACGGCACGCTCGCCCGCCTCGCCGAGCAGGGCATCGAGCCCGAGAAGCCGCCGTACACGGTTCGCGACGGCGGCTCTCGCCTCTGTTTCGTCAGAGACCCCGACGGCTACCGGATCGAGATCATCGAGCGCGCGGGGTGACCGTCCAGCGCCTGGAGCACGTCGGCATCGTCGTCGACGACCTCGCGGCGGCGACCGCGTTCTTCGCCGCACTCGGGCTCGAGCCAGAGGGCGAGGCGTCCGTCGACGGCGACGTGGTGGACCGCATCAACGGGCTCGAAGGCGTGCAGGCGGACATCGTGATCCTGCGGACCCCGGATGGCAACGGCAAGGTCGAGCTGGCCAAGTACCGCTCGCCTTCCTACGAGGGCGAGCACCGGCCGGCGCCGGCCAACGCCCCGGGCATCCGCCACATCCTGTTCGCCGTCGACGACATCCAGGCATCCCTCGCCGCCCTGCGAGCGCACGGCGGCGAGCTGGTGGGCGAGCTGGTGAACTACGGGGACAGCTATTGGCTCTGCTACGTGCGCGGACCGGCGGGGATCATCGTCGAGCTGGCGGAGAAGATCGGCTGAGCTGGGCGCGCATCGTCGCGCGGCAGGCTGACGGCCGGCGCAGGGCGCGGTACCCTGCCGTCGGATCATGGCCGACACGAGCAAGATCGCGAAGAACCTCGAGCGCTTCGCGCAGGCGATTGCCGCGCACGACCGCGAGAACCCCACGCACACCGCGTGGGGCATCGGGCTCGCCCCGTTCGACCTCGAGCGGCTCGGCCTCGACGAGGGCGAGGAGATTCTGCCCGGCATCACGATCCAGGCCGACAACGGCGTCACCGGCAACTTCCGCGTCCTCTGCGACGGCCAGCACGACGAGGAGCGCGAGGCGGCCGAGGAGGAGGTCGTCGAGGCGGTTGCGACGACGACCGTCGGCGGCGAGCGGTCCGGGGACCTGGAGCGCCGCTCCTTCTAGCCGCTGCTTGGCCGGGCGGGCGCCGACCGGCGCCGCGCAAGAGCACGCAGACCGACCGGCTCAGTCGTCGTCGAGGCCCGGCGGCAGCTCGCAGCACAACACGACCGCCGCGCACGTGTGGGCGGGCGGCTGCCCGGCGCGCGCGATCCGCGTGGCGCTGGTGCTGGCGATCCGCTCGACCGTCGCCTGCCAGCGCGTCAGCACGCGTTCCAGCTCGGCGCGGCCGCGGACATCCAGCGCGACCACGTGCCAGTCGGCGTGGGCCAGGACCGCGTCGAAGCCGCCCCGCGCCAGCGCCGCCCGCGCTGCGCGCGTGACGGCGACGGCCTCCGCGCCGCGTCCCGCCGCCGGGCGCGGGGGGACCTCTTCGGCCCCATCGCTCGCATCGAGCACCTGACGGGCGCGGTAGTGGTGCTCGACCGCACCGCGCCGTTGCGTCCGCCGCGCCAGCTCGATGAATCCGAGCGCCTCGAGCCGCCGCACGTGGTAGCCGACCGTGCCGAGCGGGATGGCGAGCTCGGCCGACAGCTCGACCGGGCTCGCGAGCTCGCGGTCGCGCAGCACGTTGAGGATCCGCACCCGCGTGGGGTGTCCCAGCGCCTTGACGACGCGGACGTCGACCGGATCGGCGTCGAGCTGCGCGGCCACGGCCATCTACTCCCCCGCACCGCGACAAGCGATGAACGGCCCTGGCGGACTCGAGACCCGCCAGGGCCGCTGTTCAGCTCGCATACCGCTTCCCATCCGGAGCTAGCGACGGTCGGCCCGCGCGGGAGGCGAGGCCAGGCCAGCAACTCCGTGCGCCGGGATGGGGGTGCGCACGGACTGTCCCGGCGTTCGTCGGGGGAAGGACGAGTGCCGGGTTGGGGGATCGGACGGGAACCGCGACCGCGATGCTGTCATCGCGCGCAATGCTTGGCGCAACGGCGCGCGTGGTCAAGGCTATGATCAAAAGTTCTGAACTGAATAGAGTGCGCCGATTGCCATATATTTGGTGTGTTGTCCACGATCCAGGTTGCGGTCTGCGACAGCCCGCCGCGAGCGAGCGTTACGGTCGCTCGCCATGTCGCTCAAGCACGCCGTCCTCGCGCTGATCTCCGAGCGACGCGGCTACGGCTACGAGCTCGTCCAGCGCTTCGAGGAGCGCGTCGGCCCCGGCTGGCAGCTGAACCCGAGCGCCGTCTACCCGGCGCTCGACCAGCTGGAGCGCGGCGGTCTCGTGACGAGCGCCGCGCGCCGCGGCGGCACGCGGCGCAGCCCGCGCATCGTCTACGCCGCGACGACGGCCGGCGAAGCCGTGCTCGAGACGTGGCTGCGGGCGACCGACGCGCCACCCGAGCCGGTGCGCGCGGACGTGCACCTTCGGATCGCCTTCGCAGGAGGCGAGCACAACGTCGCGCTCGCGGCGCAGCTCGACGCGCACGAGCGCGCATGCGTCGAGCTGCTCGCGCGCTATCCGCGACCGCCTCGTGGAGGCCGGCATGCCGTCGGCCCGGCGCTCGTGGACGACGCGGTCGTCACGCGGCTGCGGTCGGACCTCACCTGGCTCGCGCACGCTCGCGCCGCGATCCAGCGCGACGCCGGCTGACGGCTCAGCCGACGGAGGCGGGCAGGGGCACGCCAGCCCGCTCGGCGATCCGCGCCGCGAGCGCCGCGATCGTCGGACAGGCGATCCCGTGACGCGCACCGGCGCGCAGCACCGCTCCGGCGATCGCGTCGAGCTCCGGCTCGCGGCCGGCGGCGACATCGCGCTGCATCGAGGTGCCGAAGCCGTCGTGGAGGACCTCAAACTCGCCGAACACGACGGCCGGGTCGATCTCGGCCCCCTCCACCCGTGCGACGGCGACGCCCTCGTGGACGCAAGCCGTCAGCTCGGCCCAGCGCGCGGGGTCCGAGCGGATCGCGCCGAAGGAGACGTCGTAGGCCGCGGTCATGCACGCGAGCGTGTTGAGCCGCACGAGCTTGCCCCACAGGATGCGCGCCTCGCCCTTGTCGTCGCTCAGGCGGCTCTCCACGCCCGCGTCGGTCAGCAGTGCCGCGAGCGCGGCGAGCGGCGGCCGCAGCGCAGGCTCGTCGCTCGCCAGCTCGACGAACAGGAATCTGCCGCCCTGCACGATCCGGGTGGGCAGGGCGGGCGGGCGTAGTACCCGGTCCGCCTGCACGCGGATCGTGCCGGCGGCGACGCGATCGGAGAAGCGCTCACGCAGCAGCGCCATGTGGTCGAAGCCGTTGAGCAGCGGCACGACGAGCGCCGGCGCAGTCGCGTCGACCCGCGCGAGCGCCTGCTCCAGCGCCGCCGCCTTCGTCGCAATGATCAGCACGTCGACCGGCTCGGTCAGCTGCGCGACGGCCGCAGGCCGCGCCGTAAAGGCGCCGAGCACGACGCTCTCGACGGCGATCCCCTCGCGCGCGATCAGCTCGGCGGTCGACTCGCGCGCGACGACCGTCACGTCGGCGCCTGCGCGCTTCAGCGCGGCGGCCAGCAGGCCGCCGACGCCGCCCGGACCGAGGATCGCGATCGAGGAACTCACGCGCGGCAGGCTAGTAGGGATTGGCGAAACCCGCGTGAGCGGCTGGCGGATGGGCGACCAAGCGGGACCAGGACGCAGGGAGGAAGCAATAGCAGCGCTATTGCGACGACCGAGGACGCAGTATCCGCGCAGCGTCGCCCGCCGCCAGACGCCGCGGGGGTCTCGCCAATCCCTACTGGCCGGCGCGCGGGTCGATCAGCACGCCGGGGTTCAGCAGCCCGGCTGGATCGACGGCCGCCTTCGCGCCGCGCAGCGCGGCTGCGAACGGCTCCGGGCGCTGGTGGTCGTACCACGGCCGGTGATCGCGCCCGACCGCGTGGTGATGCGTGATCGTGCCGCCGCCCGCGAGGATCGCGTCACCGGCGGCGCGCTTGATCGCATCCCACTGGTCGACCTCCTCGCCGCGCCGTGCGGGCGCGACGACGGTGAAGTACGGCGCGGCGCCGTCGGGGTAGGCGTGCGTGATGCGGCAGGTGACGATCCCATCCGCCCCGCAGACCTCGCGCACGGCCGCGCGCGTCGCGGCCTTGACGTCCTCCACGAAGCGATCGAAGCGCTCCCACGTGATCGCCGTCTCGAACGTCTCGCTCAACACGCCCATCGCGACGAACACGTCGCGCAGATAGGGCGCGCGCAGGAACGCCTCGCGCCACGCCGTGACTTCGTCCGAAGGTCGTCGCTCGCGACGACCTGAGGCCGAAACCGCGCTTCCGCGTGCGCCTTCGGCGTGCTCGTCCCACGTCCCACCGTGCTCGGCGCACAACGCGAGCGCCATCGCCATCCGCTCCTGCACCGGCGCTCCGCTCGACTCGAATCCGAGCACCAGCAACGCGCGCGAGCCGTCCCCGGCGAACGTCAGCGCCGCCTCGCGCGCGTCAACCAGGCGGCAGTTCGACGGCTGCAGACCGGCCTGCACGACCGCGCGCACGGCCGCCGCGCCGGCGGCGAAGTCCGCGAAGCGCACCGCCCGGCTCGCGCGCTCGCGCGGCTTGGGCCGCACGCGCACCCACGCCTCGGTGATCACGCCGAGCGTCCCCTCGGACCCCAGCAGCAGCCGGTCGGGGCTCGGGCCGGCGCCGGAGCCCGGCAGCCGGCGCGACTCCCACGCGCCCACCGGCGTGATCGCGCGCACCGACTCGACGAGATCATCGATGTGCGTCTCGCCCGTCGCGAAATGCCCGCCGGCGCGCGTCGCGATCCAGCCGCCGAGCGTCGAGAACTGGAACGACTGCGGGAAGTGGCGCAGCGTCAGCCCGTGCGGGGCGAGCTGGTCCTCGAGCGCCGGGCCGAGCTCGCCAGCCTGGATGCGCGCGGCGCCGGAGACGGCGTCGACCTCGAGCACGCGGTCGAGCGCACCGAGGTCCAGCGTCACCGCCCCCGCGTAGCCGTCGCCCACGCGCGCCTCGACGCCGCCGACGACGCTCGTGCCCCCGCCGAAGGGGATGACCGCCGCGCCGACGTCCGCTGCCCATCCGAGCACCTGCTCGACCTCGGCCTCGTCGCGCGGGCGCGCGACGACGTCGGGCGCGTGGTCGACCTGGCCGCGGAAGCCCCGCACGACGTCGCGATACGCCCGTCCGTAGGCGTGGCGCACGCGCTCGTCGCGGTCGGTCGCGCAGATCTCGGCGAGTGCGCCCGGCGGCGCAGGCAGGCGCGCGGGCGGCAGCTCGATCGCCGAGAGCTCCACCGCACGCTCGGGCTCCGCCGAGCCGAAGCCGAGGTGCTGCGCCAACCCGCCGGCGGCCTCGCACACCTGCTCGTGCGAGAGCGCCTCCTCCTGCCAGCCCCAGCCCCAGTGGTTGCGTACGCGCGTCGTCACGCGTGCCAGGCTACGGGCGCCGTCCGCCGCTCGCGCCGGATGTAGCCTGTCTGGGATGTCCTCCACGCACGGCCTTCTGCTCGCCCGCGGCCCGTGGTCGCCCGAGCAGGTGACCGCGGCGTGGCGCGAGGAGCCGTTCGTGCCCGACGACGCCGCTACCGCGGCCGCCGACGCGGCGCTCGCGGCGCTGCGCGAGCGCGGCTCGCCGAGCCACGACGGCCTCGCCGCGCGGCTGGCGGGCTTCGAGCAGCACGCGGAGGGGCTGCGGCTCGAGCTGCAGCCGGCGCGCTGGTCGCTGCGTCTCGTCGGCAACGAGGCCACCCGCAGCGTCTCCGTGCTGTGCGTCGTGCGCGACGCCGACGGACGATGGCTCGCCGGTCGCCGCGCTCCGTGGCTGGCCTCGTGGACCGGCCGCTGGACGCTCGGCGCCGCCGGGGCGGTCGAGGTCGGCGAGCAGCCGGTCGAGGCGATGGTTCGCGAGCTCGACGAGGAGTGGTCGGTCGCGCCCGAGCGGCTGTCCGTCGAGGCGCTCGCGGGCACGTCGAACGGACTGGTCTTCCTCGTCGGGATGGCGTGGCTCGCACCCGGCGCCGAGGCCGTGCCGGACGACGAGCACGACGCGCACGCGTGGTGGCCGGCGGACGTGGAGCGCTGGCCGGACGAGGCCGACGACGTCGTGCGGCGAATGGCCGCGCTGCTCGCGTGACGCGTACGACCGCCGCCGCGCCGCCGCGCCGCCACCGCCCGACCGGCGGCTTCCCCTCCTACCGCCTGCTCGAGGCGCTCTCCTTCACCGCCTCCGCGATCTTCGCCGGGTTGCTGCTCTTCTGGCTGGGGCCGAGCGCGCCGGCCGTCACGATGGTGCTCGGTTGGGCGCATGGCCTGCTGTGGATCGGCCTCTCGCTGCTGGCGCTCGTCGCCGTGCGCAGAGGAACGATCCCGTTCTGGCTCGCCGTCACCGTCGCGGTCGTGGGGGGCGTCGGCCCGTTCGCGGGCACGATCGGGTTTCTGGTGGAGAGTCACCGCCGCAGGCAGGCCGCGGCGGCGATTTAGCGAGAGTCCACCGCCCACGCAAATCGCTATTGTCAAGCGACAGGATGCCAGTGGACACGACGACCCAGGTCGTGATGCCCCAGATGGGTGACTCAGTCACCGAGGGCACGATCCTGGAGTGGCACAAGAACGAGGGTGACACCGTCGAGGCCGACGAGATCCTCGTCGAGATCTCCACCGACAAGGTCGACGCCGAGGTGCCGGCCGGGGTCTCCGGAACCGTTCTCCGCGTCCTCGCCGCCGAGGGTGACACCGTCACAGTCGGCAGCGCCCTCGCGGAGATCGCTCCCGCGCGCAACGGCGACCGCAGCTCGGCGCCTGCGACGAGCGAGGGGCGAGACGCGGATAACGGCAACGGCGCTCCGGCCGCGGACACCGCCCCGCCCGCCGACGCCGCCGAGGCACAGACGCTTGAGATCGTGATGCCGCAGATGGGCGAGTCGGTCACCGAGGGCGTCGTGCTCGAGTGGCACAAGGCGGCCGGCGACACGATCGATGCCGACGAGACGCTGATCGAGATCTCGACCGACAAGGTCGACGCCGAGGTGCCCGCGCCCGCGAGCGGCACCGTCACCGAGCTGCTGGTCGAGCCGGGCGACACCGTGACCGTCGGGCAGGTGCTCGCGCGCATGACCGCCGGCGCGGGCGCCGCCGCCCCTGCAGGCGAGACGCCTGCCTCCTCCGCTCCGACCGACGACGGCGCGGGCACGAGCGCACCGGCGGCCCCGACGAACGGCGACGCGAACGCCTCCCCCGTCGCCCGCCGCGCAGCCGCCGCACACGGCGTGCCGCTCGAAGGAGTCGCGGGCAGCGGCCCCGGCGGCCGCATCGTGAAGGGCGACGTGCTCGCAGCCGCGAACGGGACCGCCGCCCCGGCCACCGCCAAGCCGGCGGGGGCTCAGGCCCTCAAGGGCAGCGCGGCGATGCTCGCGAGATACATGGACGACAGCCGCTCGATCCCGACGGCGACGTCCTTCCGCACGCTGACGGTGTCCGTGCTCGAGGGCCGCCGCAAGCAGCTCAAGGAAGCCGGCCTGAAGGTCTCCTTCACGCACCTGATCGCCTACGCGATCGCCAAGGCCGGCGCTGAGATGCCGGTGATGGCGCACCACTTCGCCGAGATCGACGGCAAGCCGCACCGCATCGACGATGGCGCCGTGAACCTCGGCCTGGCGGTCGACGTCGAGAAGAAGGACGGGTCGCGCACGCTGATGGTGCCGGTCATCAGAGGCGCCGACGCGCTCGACTTCAAGGGCTTCCTCGCCGCCTACGACGCGCTCGTCGACAAGGCGCGCACCAACAGCCTGACCGCCGACGACCTCACCGGCGGCAACGTCACGCTGACGAATCCGGGCGGGATCGGCACGGTCGCCTCCGTGCCGCGGCTGATGGTCGGCCAGGGCACGATCGTCGCGACTGGCTCGATCGCCTACCCCGTCGGGCTCGGCTCGATCGGCGCACAGATCGGCGCCGAGAAGGTGATGTCGATGACGTCGACGTACGACCATCGCATCATCCAGGGCGCCGAGTCTGGTCGCTTCCTGCAGCTGATCGAGAGACTCCTGCAGGGCGAGAACGACTTCTACGATGGCGTCTTTGCAGCGCTCGGCGTCGCGCTGCCGGCGCTGCCGCTCGCGCCGACGTCGCAGGTCGTCGCACCGGCCGCGCCGACCGCAGGCGCCGCGCCCAGCGAGGAGCTGCTGCAGGCCGTCCAGGCGGCTGACTCGCTGCTGAAGGCCTACCGCATGCACGGCCACCTCGCCGCGCAGCTCGACCCGCTCGGCTCCGACCCCGTCGGCGACCCGGCGCTCGACCCCACGCCGCTGAGACTGACGCCCGAGCTGATGGCGCAGATCCCCGCGCACATCCTGCGCACCGGCGTGCCGGGCGCGACCTTCGCCGACGCGCTGCCACATCTGAGAGAGACGTACTGCGGCACGATCGCCTACGAGATCGAGCACCTCGGCAGCCACCGCCAGCGCGTGTAGCTGCGCGAGAAGATCGAGTCAGGAGAATTTCGCAAGCCGCTGACCCAGGACGAGCAGAAGGCGCTGCTCAAGCGGCTCGTCGAGGTCGACGCGTTCGAGCGCTTCATGCACAAG
>JBJMLB010000021.1:0-6217 GCA_045805465.1 Conexibacter sp.
CCATGCGTCCCACCATGTCTCCTACCTGCACGAGGACAGCGGCCGCGCATTCGTCGGCGACATGGCGGGCGTGCGGATCCCCCCGTCGGACGTGACGATCGCCCCGACGCCTCCGCCGGACATCGACGTCGAGGCGTGGGACGCCTCGCTCGACCTGATCGCTGCGTGGAAGCCGGCGAGCCTCGGCCTCACGCACTTCGGCGGCGTCGACGAGGTGGGCGAGCAGCTGGAGGCCACGCGCAGCTCTCTGCATGAGCTCGCCGAGCTGACGCGGAGCGCCGGCCCGGAGACCGTCGTCGCCGCCGTCAGAGAGCGCGCCGAGAGCGGCGGAGATCGACTCCTCAGCGCCACCTACGCGGCGGCGGTCCCGCCCGAGCACATCTACCAGGGCCTCGAGCGCTACTGGCGCAAGCGCGCCGAGCGCGAAGCGACCGTCCAGTCGGCGTAGCAGCGCGCTTCGACAGCGGTATCTTGCGGGCGATGACGCAGACGATCGAGCGACCGCGCGTGCAGGGACCGGGGTCCGGCCTCGGCGGTCACTGGCGCGTGATCGTGCGCAACGACGACCACAACACATTCGAGCACGTCGCCCTCACGCTGGCGCGCTACATCCCCGGCGTGAACGTCGACAAGGGCTTCGCCTACGCCGACCAGATCCACCACGGCGGCCAGGCGATCGTCTGGACCGGTCAGCAGGAGCCGGCCGAGCTGTACTGGGAACAGCTGCGCGACTCGGGGCTCACCATGGCCCCCCTCGAGCAGGGCTGAGGCGGCGCCTCGCCGCGCCTGGCGGCGTCCTCGCCGGTTCGCGTACGAAGTACGCCACACCGGCTGCGTCCTGGCCAGGCACGGCGATCCATCCGCCTCAGCCCTGCTCGAACCTGCAGGGTCCGCTCAGCCGCGGATGCGGAACTTCAGCGCGCGCGTGACGCTCCCGCGGTCCGGCAGCGCCGTCGCAGTGAGGGAGAGGCCGCTGGAGCGGCGTGCGAGTGGGCGCGAGCTGGTGAGGGGGAGATGCAGGGTGATGCCGCCGCCGCGTGGGACTCTGACGCGCTGGACGCCCATCGCGACGCCGTCTGAGCGCGTGAAGCGCACGCGGCCGGTGCACGGCAGGGCTCTCACGAGCTCGAGCAGGCCCAGGCCGGCGGGGCAGCTGACGCGCAGCACAATCGCGCTCCCTTGCAGCGGCAGGAGCGGCTCGACCGCGATCGTGCTGCGGCCGCTGTCGTTGACCCTCGGAAACGGGAACGGCAGTGTGGGGACCGTGAGGCGGGCACCGCCTGGCTGCGGTGCGACAGTCGCGCTGTCGCAGTCGATGTCGAGCACGTCACGCGGATCGGCGGCGATCGTGTCGCGTCCGGCGCCGCACGCGACCTGGGTGGCGCGGCCGTCGCGCAGGGACAGCCGGTCGGCGCCCGCGCCGCCCTGCAGCTGCTCGACGTCGTCGCCGATCGTGTCGCGCTCGTCGCCGGAGCCGCTCCAATCGGGGCGCCCGATCTGCATGCGCACGCCGCTGCGGCGCGGCAGGAGCGTGCCGTCGGCCGCGATCCGGTCGGTGTAGGTCACGAGGTCCTGGTCGGGGCCGCCTCTGAGCACGTCCGCGCCGGGACCGCCGGCGAGAATGTCCTGCCCGGCCCCGCCGTCGATCGTGTCCTCGGAGGGACCGCCGATGATCAGGTCGTCGCCCGGGCCACCGTCAATCTTCATCGGCAGGTCGGCGCGGATGCGCACGTCGCTGCCGAGCAGCCCAAGCCTGACCTCTATCCGCTCGATTCCCGTGTCCGGGCACTCGACGCGGTAGCCCGTCTCGTCGAGCGTGCAGGCGCTGCCGAGGGGGACGGCCATACGGCTCGCGTTCTCGTCGAGTTGCAGCACGCCGCCGACGTGGTCGATCGTGACGCTGCTCGGCTCGATGTCATCGCCTGTGTAGCGCAGCACTGCACCGTCGAGCTCGACGAGGCCGCCGGCGGCTGCCGGGGCGGCGCCGAGCAGCAGCGCCGCGAGCGCGGCAAGCAGGATGGAACGGGGGCGCACGGGCACGACAATGTAGGGAACGCGCCAGATGCCGCGTCGGAGCGCTACGCCGCGCGAACGAGCGCCTTGCCCTGCTGGCGCTCGGGGCTCACCCGCACGACGTTCCACACGAGCCCGACCTTCTCCATCCCCGCGATCGCGAGCCCGCTCGGGTCGGCGAGTCGCTCCAGGCGGCGCAGGCCGTGGAAGGCGGAGGTCGGGAAGGCGTGGTGGTTGTGGTGCCACGCCTCGCCGAGCGACGGCAACGCGAGCCAGAAGACGTTGCGCGACTCGTCGTCGGTCTCGAAGCGCCGCGCGCCGAAGAAGTGGCAGACGGAGTTGATCGACCACGTCATGTGGTGCAGCAGGAAGATCCGCACGAAGCCGCCCCACACGAGCCCGAGCAGTCCGCCGACGAGCGAGAAGCCGCTGAGGACGAAGCCGAGCAGGAACGGGATGAACAGCGTCATCCCCACCCAGAAGAGGAACGTGCGACTGACCCAGCGGATCGGCTTGTCGTCGATCAGGTCCGGCGCGAAGCGACGCGCGGAGGCGCGGCCGTGCGTCTTGTCGCCCAGCATCCAGCCGACATGCGCGTGCCAGAGGCCCTTGACCGCGCCGCGGAAGCCGTCCTCGAAGTCGACGTGCGGGCTGTGCGGGTCGCCCTCCTCGTCGGCGAAGGCGTGGTGCTTGCGGTGGTCGGCGACCCAAGTGATGACGTCGCCCTCGACGGCCATCGAGCCGGCGATCGCGAGCGCGACGCGCACAGGCGTCGAGGTCTCGAACGCGCGGTGGGTGAAGAGGCGGTGGTAGCCGATCGTGATGCCGAAGCCGGTGATCGCGTACATGAAGACGAAGATCGCAAGGTCGGTCCAGCCGACCGCCTTGTTCCACAGCAGCACGATCGAGCCGAGGAACACGACGAACGGGAGAGCGACGGCGACGAGGTTGGAGATGCGGTGGGCGCGGGTCATGGGTTTGGAGCCTATGACGGAAAGCAAGGCTTGTCCTCATCTGTCAGCCACGTCTTGACCGCAGGAAGTTGTAGGTTTCTCACAAGAATGGTTGACGCCGCACTCGACGCCTTCGACCCACGTCCGTGGCGGCGGCTGCCGCCGACGGCGGTCGCCGCGATGCGTCCACAGCTGCCCGACCTCGCGCGTGAGATCATCGCCGCGATCCGCGTCGAGGTGCCGGCCTATGCTCGGCCGTTGGAGGGATCGTTCGGCCGCGGCCTGGTGGTCGGGGTGGAGGAGGCGCTGCGTCAGTTCCTTGACGGGATCGAGTCGGGCGGCTCGATGCCGCGCTCGCGCGTGTACGTCGCGCTCGGGCGCGGCGAGGTCCGCGCCGGGCGCAGCCTCGACGTGCTGCTCGCCGCCTACCGCGTCGGAGCGCGCGTCGCCTGGCGTCGCTTCTCGGCCGACGGCGTCGCCGCCGGCCTCGAGCCGCAGACGCTCTACCTGCTGGCCGAGTCGATCTTCGCGTACATCGACGAGCTGTCGGCCAAGTCGGCCGAGGGCTATGCCCTGGAGCAGTCGGCCGCCGCCGGCGAGCGCCGCGCGCAGCGCCAGCGGCTCGCGCGCCTGCTGCTGCGCGACCCCCCGGCTGACCCGCTCGACGTCGAGGAGGTCGCGCGCACCGCGCAGTGGCGGCTGCCCGCGACGCTCGCGGCGTTCGCGTTTCCGGAGGCGGAAGGCGAGCGGATCGTGCCGCGCTTGCCGGCCGACGCGATCGTCGACACGGTCGGCGACGTCGTCTGCGCGCTGCTGCCGGACCCGCAGCGCGCTGATCTGCTCGGGAAGCTCCAGCACGCCGTCGGCGCACGACACGTCGCGGCGCTCGGGCCGCCGGTCGCGTGGGGGGACGCTGCGCTGAGCCTCGCGCGCGCTCGCGCGGTGCTGGAGCTGGCCGCGGAGGGCGCGGCGCCGGAGCACGGCGTGCTCGACGCGGCCGACCACACGACCGCGCTGCTGCTGCGCAGCGACCGGCGGCTCGCGCAAGAGCTCGTGCGCACCCGCCTTGCGCCGCTGAGGACCCTCGCCGCCGGTCCCCGCGCGCGCATGACTACGACGCTCGCCGCTTGGCTGGCGGAGCAGGGGCGGCTGCAGGCAGTCGCCGAGCGCCTCCACGTCCACCCCCAGACCGTGCGCTATCGCCTCGGCCGCCTGCGCGAGCTGTTCGGCGACGCGCTCGAGGACCCGCAGCGGCGCTTTGAGCTGGAGCTGGCGCTGCGGGCCGAGGGAGCGTTCGAGTAGGCGGATGCGGCGACGAGCTGAGCGCGAAGACGACCAGCTCGCACGCCCGCATCAGCAGCTGGTCGCCTTCGGGGCCGCCGAACAGTTCGTCGCCGTCGGCTTCGCCGAACAGGTTGTCGCCGAGCTCGCCGCCGTAGACGACGTCGTGTCCTTGGCCGGCGCAGACGACGTCTCTGCCGGCTTTCCCGTAGATCGTGTCGTCCCCGCTCGAGCCGATGATGAAGTCGGGGTGCCGCCGCCTCTGAACGTGCCGGCCGCGCTCATGCGCGTCACGTCATAGCCCTCCTACCTCGCGACGCCGGCGGGCGGCAGTCTTTCCGGGTCGCACGAGTGTTCGTCAGCGAGCGCCGGCGCCGCTGAGAACGCGAGTGTCACGCACGCCAGCACAGGCGCGCGTATGCGCTTCCAGTCCATCGAGATCTCCCCGATGGTGAATTGGTCGCGCCCACGGCTACCGCCGCGCGGCGACCTATGCACCGGAGGTCAGTGCGCTATCCGGCGATCCGCGCTCAGCCGGTCGCGGCGGACTGCTCTGCAGCGGGAGCGCCGTTGGCCGCCTCGACGATCTCGTCGGCGACGAGCTCGTCGTGCCAGACGTAGATCACGGGCACCTGGTACTTGCCCGTCCACTCGGCGCGGAAGGCCACCAGCTCGGGGCCTTCCCAGTAGCGCTCCCAGTCGAGTCTTGACTCGAACCAGACCATCTGGGTGATTCTGTACTTGTCGTCACGCGAGCGGTGGACGCGGTACTGGGTCGCGCCGTAACGCATCGACGCGGCCGCGATCTCGCTGACCGCCGCGGCGAGCTTGTCGCCGCGGAAGAGCGTCGCGTACCAGGGGATGTGAACGACTCCGGCCATCGGCGGGAATCCTAGCGAGCGGGGGTGCGGACCGCGTCGAGGCCGGCGCTATGCGCCGACCTCTGCCCGGATCGCCCCAGGACCATCCGCGGTCTTGCCCTGGTCCTCCTCGGTCGCGCCGACGAGGATCGCGATCTTGCCCAGGTGCTTGTTGTCGCGCAGCAGCTGGTGCGCGTCGGCGACGCCCTCGAAGCCCATCGTCTTCCACAGCACCGGGCGCACGAGCGACTGCTCGATCAGCTCGTTGGCCTTCGTCGCCTCCCAGGCGTTCGCGAAGTGCGAGCCGATGATCTGCTTCTGGCGCATCCACAGGTAGCGCACGTCGAAGTCGAGCTGGAAGCCCGAGGTCGCACCGCAGATGACGACTCTGCCGAACGGTCTGACGCACAGCACCGAGGTCGGGAAGGTCGCTCTGCCGACGTGCTCGAAGACGATGTCGGGCGCGCCGCCGAGCTTCTGCTCGACGTCCTTGCAGAAGCGGCGCGACTCCTTGAAGCGCGCCTTCTCCTCCTCGGGCGTCTCGCCGCCCTTGCGCATCATGCCCTTGAAGTCGTTGCGATCGATGTAGTCAACGGCGCCGAGCTGCTTGACCAGCTCGCCCTTCTCCGCCGAGGAGACGACGCCGACCGACTGCGCGCCGGCGATCTTGCACAGCTGCGTGGCGAACACGCCGAGGCCGCCGGCGGCGCCCCAGATCAGCACGCGGTGGCCGGGCTGCAGCTTCGCCTGGTCCATCAGCATGCGGTAGGCGGTGAAGTAGGTGAGGCCGTAGGAGGCGGCCTCCTCCCAGCTCAGATGTCTCGGCTTGGGGAGGAGCTGCTGCGCCTGCACCTTGCAGAATTGCGCGAACGAGCCCCACGTCGTCTCGTAGCCCCAGATCTCCTGCGAGGGCGCGGCGAGCGGGTCGAGGCCGTGCACCTCGGGATCCTCGTAGGAGGCCTGGTTGCAGTGGATCACAACCTCGTCGCCGGGCTGCCAGCGGGTGACGCCCTCGCCGACCTTCCAGACGATGCCGGAGGCGTCGGAGCCGCCGATGTGGTGGCCGTACTGCGGGTGGTCGCCGTAGCGCATGACGGAGACCGGCTCGCC
>JBJMLB010000022.1:0-13193 GCA_045805465.1 Conexibacter sp.
CGCAAGGGCCGCGCGAAGATCCTCGAGGTCCACACCCGCGGCAAGCCGCTTGCGCGGGAAATCGACGTGGACGCACTGGCCGGTCAGACGCCGGGCTTCACCGGCGCGGACCTCGCGAATCTCGTCAACGAGGCGGCGCTGCTCGCCGCCCGCACGGGCAAGCGCGAGATCACGCAGGTGGAGCTGGAGGAGGGGATCATGCGCGTGATCGCGGGCCCCGAGAAGAAGACGCGCGTGATGAGCGAGAAGGAGCGGCGCATCACGGCCTACCACGAGATGGGCCACGCGATCGTCGGCCACTACCTGGAGCACAGCGACCCGGTCCACAAGATCTCCGTCATCTCGCGCGGCCAGGCGCTCGGCTACACGATCTCGCTGCCGGCGGAGGACAAGTTCCTCACCACCCGCGCGGAGCTGTCGGACACGATGGCGATGACACTCGGCGGCCGTGCCGCGGAGGAGATCGTCTTCGGCGAGATCACGACCGGCGCCTCGAACGACCTCGAGAAGGTCACCGCGACGGCGAAGCAGATGGTGATGCGCTTCGGCATGAGCGAGAAGCTCGGGCCGCGCGTTTTCGGCCACGAGCACGCGCAGCCGTTCCTCGGCCGCGAGTTCAGCTCCGAGCCCGACTACTCCGACGAGATCGCGCGCGAGATCGACGACGAGATCCGCCGCATCGTCGAGGGCGCCCACCAGTCCGCCAAGGACATCCTCGGCACGCACCGCGAGTCGCTCGAGACGATCTCCGAGATCCTCATCAAGCGCGAGACGATCGAGCGCGAGCAGTTTGAGGCGCTGCTTCAGGGGCAGAGCGAGGAAGATGTCTTCGGCGTCGAGGCGCCCCCGCCGCCTGAGCTTCCGACGCCGCCCGGCACCCCCGAGCGCGCCGGGCGCGACGCCCCGCGCCCGCTCCCGCGGCCGGGCTTGGCCGGTGGCGCCGCTGAGGCGCGGGGGCTCGACTTCCCCGAGAAGCCCGAACTCGCCTGACCTGCCGGCCTTCCGCCGCGCCTGGCGGCGTCATCGGGGTTCGACGTACTTAGTACGTCTTCACCCCTGCTTCCTGGCCAGGCACAACGGAAGCCTCGGCAGGGGCGTCGGTGGCGGGCTCGTGTAACGATGCGGCCGTGCAGCGGTCGTATCGGATCATGGGCGTGCTCAACGTCACGCCCGACTCGTTCTCGGACGGGGGGCGCTTCCTGGATGCGGATGCGGCGGTCGCGCACGGGCTCGCGCTGGAGGCCGAGGGGGCGGACATCCTCGACGTCGGCGGCGAGTCGACTCGTCCGGGCGCTGAGGCGGTCGCGCCCGAGGAGCAGATTCGCCGCGTGGTGCCGGCGATCGAAGGACTCGTCGCGCGTGGCGTGCGCGCGCAGATCTCGATCGACACGACGAGACGCGCGGTCGCGGAGGCGGCGGTCGCGGTCGGTGCTCGCTACGTCAACGACGTCACCGCGTTCCGCCAGGATCCCGAGCTGGCCGGCCTCGTCGCCGACCGCGGCCTCGACTGCTGCCTGATGCACATGCGCGGCGAGCCGCGCTCGATGCAGCGCGACCCGGTCTACGACGACGTCGTCGCCGACGTGAAGGCGTTCCTGGAGGAGCGGCTCGCGGCCGCCGTAGCGGCTGGCATCGCGGAGCAGCGGATCATGCTCGACCCGGGCATCGGCTTCGGCAAGACCGTCGAGCACAACCTCGAGCTGCTGCGGCGGCTCGACGAGCTCGTCGCGCTCGGCCGGCCGGTTGTGATCGGGACGTCGCGCAAGTCGTTCCTCGGGCGCCTCACCGGGCGCGAGGCGGACGACCGCCTCGCCGGGACGATCGCGACGAACGTGATCGCGTTCGAGCGCGGGGCGGCCGTCTTCCGCGTCCACGACGTCGGCCCGGTCGCCGACGCGCTCGCGGTGACGGCTGCTACGGTGCGCGACCGATGAGCGACGACGACGACGAGTTCGAGGACGACGACCTCGACGAGGTGGACGCGGACGATGAGCCCTCCGAGCCGCTCGTCACGATCGAGATCACCGGCCTCTCGTTGTACACCCATCATGGGGTAACCGAGGCGGAGCGCGAGATCGGCCAGCGGCTCGTGATCGACCTGCGCATCGAGGTCGGCGCCTGCGACGCGACCGTCACCGACCGCGTCGAGGACACGGTCGACTACGGCGAGGTCTGCCAGACGGTCGCGCTCGTCGCACAGCAACGCTCGTACAAGACGCTGGAGCGCCTCTGCACGGCGATCGCCGATCGCCTGCTGAGCGACTACGAGGCCGAATCGGTGTGGGTGAGAGCGGCGAAGCCGGAGCCACCGATCCCGCTGCCGGTGCAGGAGGTCTCCGTCGAGGTCGTGCGCGACGCGGATGAGTGAGCCCGCGGGCGTCGGCGAGCCTAGGGGTGGCGGAGCCGGCCACGTGGCCGGCGGAGCCGGGCCCCCAGAGCTCGTCGGCTACCTCGGCCTCGGGTCGAACGTCGGCGACCGCCGCGCGCAGCTGACCGCGGCGATCGAGGCGCTGCCGTCCTACGGCGTGCGCGTGCTCGCCTCGTCGAGCACCTACGAGACGGAGCCGGTCGGCGAGATCCTCGACCAGCCGGACTTCCTCAACGCCTGCGTGCGGATCGCGACTGCGCATGATCCCGAGACGCTGCTCGACGCTTGCAAGGCCGTCGAGCGCGAGCTGGGCCGAGAGGCCGGCGCCACGCGCCACGCGCCGCGACCGATCGACGTCGACGTGTTGCTGCTCGGCGATCTCACCTACGCCTCGAAGCGGCTGTGCCTGCCGCACGCCGAGGTGAAGGGCCGCCGCTTCGTGCTGATCCCGCTGCTGGAGCTGGACCCTGCGCTCGCGACGCCGGACGGCAGCGCGCTGGCCGACGCGCTCGCTCAGCTCGACCCTGCGGTGCGCGTGCGTCTCGCGGGGCCGCCCCTGCTCTGAGCGGCGGCGTTCTGCGTCAGCTGGAGCTCGACGCCGTCGAGCAGGCGCTGCAGCCCACGCTCGAAGCGGCCAGGATCGGCGGCCACCTCGACGAAGCGCATGAAGCCGGTGACGGCCTCCTCGTCGCCGATGAAGCGTTGGATGTGCGGATAGTCGCCGCTCGCCAGCAGGTCGGCGAAGAACTGCGCGATCGCCGGCGGCATCGCGGTCGGATCGTGCTTGGCGGGGATCAGGAGCTCGCGCATCACGTAGCCAAAGACGTAGTCGTCGACGAGCGTGATCAGCTCCAGCTGGCCACGTTCGTCGAGCCCCGTGCGCGCGACGGCTGCCAGCGACTGCTCGAGGTGGCGCATGCCGTTCGGGCCGCCGCTCGACTCGCCGAGCGCCTTCAACGACCAGGGGTGGCGCTTGAACACGGCGCGCGTGCGGGTCGAGATCTCCGTCAGCGCCGTGCGCCAGTCGTCCAGCGGCAGCTCGTCGTCGGGCACGAGGATCTCGCTCATCAGGGCGTCATCCATCAGCGTCACGAGGTCGTCCTTCGTGCGCACGTAGTGGTAGAGCGTCATCGTGCCGGCGCCCAGCTCGCGTGCGACGCGCCGCATCGAGACGGCCTCGAAGCCCTCCGCGTCGGCGACTGCGATCGCGGTCGCGGCGATCTGCTCGCGCGTGTAGCTGGCTCGGCGTGCACCGGGCTCGGGCCGCGTCCAGATCGGCTCCGCCGGATCCTGGCGGGTCGCGCGGCGCTCCTCGCGCTCCGGCCGTGGACGACGGGCGGTTGACATACGTACAGCGTACTGCTTAGATACACGTACGATGTACGAACCCAACGTACGCAGTACGCAAACACACAACGGTGTCCACGTCGAAGGGCTCGGGAAGCGCTACGACGAGCTGTGGGCACTGCGCGACTTCGATCTCACCGTTCCGGCCGGCACCGTGCTCGGCCTGCTCGGTCACAACGGTGCCGGCAAGACGACGGCGATCCGCATCCTCACCACGCTGAGCAGTCCGACGACCGGCCGCGCCTACGTCGCCGGACACGACGTCGTCGCCGATCAGGCCGCCGTGCGCGCGCGCATCGGGCTCGCTGGACAGGCGGCCACGGTCGACGGCCTGCTCAGCGCCCGCGCGAACCTCGAGCTGGTCGGCCGCCTCTACCGCCTGCCGCGCAAGCAGGCGCGAGAGCGAGCCGACGAGCTGCTGGAGCGGCTCGGCCTGACGGATGTCGCCGACCGCCTCGTGAGAACGTTCTCCGGCGGCATGCGTCGCCGGCTCGATCTCGCCGCCAGCCTCGTCGCCGCTCCGCCGGTGCTGTTCCTCGACGAGCCGACGACCGGCCTCGACCCGCACAGCCGCAACGAGCTGTGGACGCTGCTGCGCGAGCTGGTCACCGACGGCGCGACGCTCGTGCTGACGACGCAGTACCTGGAGGAGGCCGACCGCCTCGCGGACGACGTCGTCGTGCTCGACCACGGTCGGATCGCTGCCGCCGGCACGCCGGCCGAGCTGAAGACGCGGGTCGGGGGCGAGCGGGTCGCCGTCACGGTCGCGAGCACCGACCACCTCGAGACGGCAGCTGAGGCACTCGCGCCGTTCGCCGACGGGCCGATCGCCCATGACCGCGACGCGTTGCGCGTCGACGTGCCGGTGCGGCCCGGGACGGGCCTCTTCGACGTCATGCGCGCGCTCGACGAGGCGCAGGTCGGCGCGACCGACATCCACCGCCGCGAGGCGACGCTCGACGACGTCTTCCTTGCACTCACCGGCGCCGGCGCGGCGATGCCCGGCCAACCCGCCACGGAGGTCTCCCGCTGATGTCCACGATCGCCCAGACACCCGCTCCGAGTCTCGCCGCACGGCTGCGCTGGGGCCTGTCCGACACGCTGGCGTTCGCTGGCCGCAACCTCGAGCACGTACGTCAGATCCCCGAGAAGCTGATCGACGTGACGCTGCAGCCGCTGATGTTCGTGCTGCTGTTCGCGTACGTCTTCGGCGGCATCATCGACATCCCGGACGGCAGCTATAAGAGCTACCTGCTGGGTGGGATCATCGTGCAGACGCTCACGTTCGGCGTCATGGGTCCCGGCGTCGCGATCGCCACCGACCTGACGGAGGGAATCCTCGACCGCTTCCGCTCGCTGCCGGCCTCGCGCTCGGCCTATCTCTACGGGCACCTGCTCGCCGAGACGGCAGCGGCGACGCTCGGAATCGTCGTAATGACGGTCACCGGGCTGATCGTCGGCTGGCGGATCGAGTCCGACGTGCTGCACGCGGTCGGCGGCTTCGCTCTGCTGCTGCTGATCGCCGTCATGATGCTTTGGATCGGGACGCTGCTGGGCCTGCTCGCGGCGACGCCCGACTCGGTGCAGGGCGTCGTCTTCACGGTGATCTTCCCGATGACGTTCGTGAGCAGCGTGTTCGTCCCAATCGGCGGCCTGCCCGACGGGCTGCGCCAGGTGGCCGAGTACAACCCGATCAGTGCATTGGCGGCCGGCGTGCGCACGCTCTTCGGCAACCCAACCGCGCTGCCCGCGGGTGAGCCGTGGCCGCTTGCGCATCCGGTGACCTCGTCGTTGCTGTGGTGCCTTGCGACGCTGGCGATCGTGGTTCCGCTTGCGGTGCGGCGCTTTCGCGCTCGCACGACGGGCTGAGCGCGCCTCAGACCGGCAGCGCGCCGGCCGGCAGGTGCCCGCCGTACGACGGGAAGAGGCGCCGTGCGAGCGCGAGGCAGGGACGGCCGTCCAGCAGCGGCTGCAGGTCGTCCATCGTCGCCAGCAGGCCGACGCTCGGCGCGATCTGCAGATCGGCGGCGTTCGGCTCCGCGCCGCCCATGACGCCCTCGGCGATCCAGGCGTCGACCTGGTCGAGCTGCGCGGGCAGCGCCGCGAGGTCCTTGCGCGCCTGCTCGGCGCCGCCTCTGTTGCGCCAGCGCGCCACGCGCGCGATCCGCGGGGCGGCGAGCCGTCGCACGAAGCCCGGGAGCGGCAGTCTGGAACCCTCGGAGTAGCTCGCCAGCGCCTCCGGCCGCGCGCACACGCCCGTCCATACGAGCCGCCGCGGCACCGGCTGGAGCACGTCGTCGCCCCAGCGCTCGGCCTCGATGACGCGGGCGCGGGCTGCCGGGTCCTCGGGCAGCAGCCGCGGCTCCGGCACGAGCTGGTCGAGCCGGTGCACGATCTCGCGTGAGCCGACGACCTTCTCGCCGTTGCCGAGGACGAGCGCCGGCACCGTCTGCTTGCGGAAGCGCAGCCACTGCTCGGGCACGTGAAGCGCCGGCGCCATCTCGTGGATCCGGTAGGGCTGGCCCTTCAGCTGGAGCGCTCGCTCGGCGGTGACGCACGGGTGCGAGTTGTGAATGACGTAGAGCGTGTGCGGCATCGTGTCCGAGCATATGACCGGGCGCGGGCCGGCGCGCTGATTCGGGTGCGCCGCTTCGCCGCTCCGATCCGCCGCACCCGCGATACTTCCGCTCGCATGCTCCTCGTCGTCGACGTCGGCAACACGCAGACCCACTTCGGCACGTTCGAGGGCCCCGAGCTGAGCGAGCACTGGCGCTACGCGACCGTGCGCGAGTCGACGGCCGACGAGCTGGGCGCGAAGCTCGCGAACCTGCTCGCGCTGCGCGGCCTCGGCTTCGGCGACCTGCAGGGCTCGATCGTCTCCTCGACGGTCCCGCAGCTCGGTGCCGAGTGGCAGCAGGTCGGCGAGCGGTATCTCGGCCATCAGACGCTGGTGGTCGGACCCGGCATCAGAAGCGGCATGCCGATCCGCTACGAGAATCCGCGCGAGATCGGAGCGGACCGTCTGGTCAACGCCGTCGCGGCCTACGACAAGATCGGCGACGCGTGCGTCGTTGTCGACTTCGGCACCGCCATCACGTTCGACCCGGTCTCGGCCGAGGGCGAGTACCTCGGCGGCGTGATCGCGCCGGGCGTCGAGATCTCGATGGAGGCGCTGACCGAACGCGCCGCCGCGCTGCCGAAGATAGACCTGATCGCGCCGCGGTCGGTGATCGGCAAGACGACCGTCGACGCGATCCGCTCGGGCGTCGTCTACGGCTTCGCCGGCCAGGTCGACGGGATCGTGCGACGCCTGCGGGCCGAGCTCGGTGCCGAGACCGCGACGATCGCCACCGGCGGGCTCGCCGGCGCGATCGTCCCGTACACGGACGAGATCGACGAGGTCGACGATCTCCTCACGCTCACCGGGCTTCGCCTGCTCCACGAGCGCAACTCGCTCTGACCGGCGCCTCGCGGCGCCTGGCAGCGTCCTCGCCGGTTCGCGTACGAAGTACGCCACACCGGCTGCGTCCTTCCCAGGCACCACGATCCACCCGTCAGCGCTGGCTGGCGGCCCGCAAGAACTCCTCCAGCAGTTCGTTGTAGCGAGCGCCGACGACCGGGATCGAGTGACCGCGCCCCGACGCCGTCGCGCGCTCGGCGCCGATCCGCTCCGCGAGCACGTCGCACACGCGCTCGAAGACCGGCGAGTGACGGCCGGAGATCACCAGCTTCGGGAAGGCGGCGGCGGCGAGCGCGTCCAGGGGCGGATCGGACTCCCACGGCGGTCGCTCGTCCATCACGTGCTGCGCGCCCCGCGCGAGCCAGTCGGGCATGTCTTCGGGAGTCGCGTGGGCTGAGCCGACCCCGGAGCGGAACAGGTGCACCCAGTCCCGCGGAGCGATCTCGGCGCGGTGCCGGTACAGCTCCTCGCCGTTGGCGATCGTCGCGTCCACCTGCGGGTCGTCGGCGACGATCCGCAGCGAGCCCGGCTCGGTGACCGTCAGCGACCACACCGCCTCGGGCCGCTGCGCGGCGGCGTGCAGGGCGATCACGGCGCCGTAGGAATGCCCGACGAGGTGTGCGCCGTCGCCGAGCAGCTCGGCGATCAGCGGCGCCTCGGCCTCGAAGTCGCCGCGCGGCAGCGAAGGGCTCCTACCGAAGCCTGGCCGGTGCGGGAGGATGAGCGTCCAGCGCGCGGCCAGATCCTGCTGCGCGCGCCAGGTCTGCTCGGGTCCGACGATGCTGCCGTGCACGAGCACCACCGGCGGCCCGTCGCCGAGCCGCTGGATGTCGAGGTCTGTGGCGCGCAGCGCTCCCATCGCGCGAACGGTACGCCTACCATTGGCCTCGATGGCTCAGATGCGCTCCCTCCACGACAGCTGGACGCTCGGCGGCGTGACGATCCCGAACCGCGTGGTGCTCGCGCCGCTCGCGGGCATCGGCAACTGGTTCGTGCGCCTGCAGGCCAAGCGCCACGGCGCGGGGTACGCGATCTCCGAGATGGTCTCCAGCCATGCGATCCACCACGGCAACGAGCGGACCTGCACCGAGCTGCTGCGGATCCATCCCGACGAGCGCGCGAGCGGGCCGACGGCGATCCAGCTGTTCGGCGGCGATCCGGCCGTGATGGCGAGCGCGGCCGAGCAGGTCGCCAAGCTCGGAGGCGTCGACGTGATCGACCTCAACATGGGCTGCCCGGTGCCGAAGGTCTGCAAGACGGGCGCCGGAGCGGCGCTGCTCGACGACCCCGACCGCGCGGTCGCGGTCGCCCGCGCCGCGCGCGAGGGCAGCGGGCTGCCGGTGACCGTGAAGCTGCGGCCGGGCCTGAAGCCGGGCCAGCGGACCGGCGTCGAGCTCGCCCACCGGCTCGTCGAGGAGGCCGGCGTCGCGGGGCTGTGCATGCATCCGCGCGTCGCGAAGCAGCGTCACGCCGGCAGAGCCGACTACGACCTCGTGCGCCAACTGGTCGAGGAGCTGCCGGTGCCCGTGCTGATCTCCGGCGGGCTCAGAGACGCCGCGAAAGTCCATGAGGTGTTCGAGCGGACCGGCGCCGAGGCGGTCCTGCTCGCGCGCGGCTCGCTCGGCAACCCGTGGATCTTCGAGCAGGTGCTCGGCGCCCGCGAGGACGAGCCGACCCGCGAGGAGATCCTCGCCGAGCTCGACTGGGTGCTCGATCGCGCCGTCGAGCACATGGGCGAGCCCCGCGCGGCTCGCTACCTGCGCAAGTTCTACCCCTGGTACGTCACGCGGCTGGGGGAGGGCAAGGTGCTGCAGGACCGGCTTCAGCGCACGCAGTCGATCGCCGAGGCGCGCGAGGCGCTCGGGATCGCGTCGCCGGCCGTCGCTGCGGCGTAGACCGCCGTCAGGCGGTCGCGGCCATACGGCTTCCGGCGCGCTTGACCGCATACTGCAGGGGAGCCTCCCAGGCGCGCAGGTTGTGGTGGATGCGCTGGCTCTCGCCCCACTTCAGCGCCCGCTTCGCCAGCTTCTGTCGGGCACGTCGGTCGACGACGAGACGCTCCAGCTCCTCGTACCAGCGGTCATCGGCGACGAGCCGTCCGCCTTGACGCTCGCCGAGTCCGGCGTATGGGCCTATCGGCGACGCGAGCCAGGGCACGCCCATGACGGCGTACTCCTTCAGCTTGATGCTGGAGCGGGCGTGGTTGAACGGTATGTCCACGATCGGCGCGATGCCGATGTCGTAGGACGCGGCGTGCCCCGCCAGGTCGCGGTACTGGACGAGCCTGGTGTGACGGCAGCGCTCGGCCGGCAGTCCGAGCTTCAGCCCGACGGTCGCGAAGCGCACGTCGGGATGGGTCTCGATCAGACGTTGGAAGGTCGCTCTCAGCTGAAGCTGCTCGAGGTCGTGGCTATGCTCGCCGGCCCCTATCCAGCCGATGGTGAGGCCGTCGCCGGGCACTCGGTCGCCGCAGCGGTCGGCGGCGTAGTTGGCGGGGATGTAGTTCTCGACCACGGCCACCTCGGCCGCGCCGTAGCCGCGGTACAGCTCCGCCAGATACGGGCTCGTGGTCGTCACGAGGTCGGCGACTTCGAGCATCGCCGTGACGTTCGCCCGTTCCTGCTGCGCGCGCATCGCGCCCTGCGTCTTGAACGGCGAGCCGGCCATGTCGTCGTCGTTGTCCCACACGATCGCGACACCCTGGTCACGCATCCGCTCGGCGACCTGGCGCGTTTCCCTTTCGCTGTAACGGTGGATGTGGACCACGTCGACGTCGCCCAGGCGTCCGTCGGTGAACGCCTCGCCGTCGCGATCGACGTCGACATGGTGACCGAGACGCCGCAGTTCTGTGAGCACCATCCCGCGGTAGACCGCGTTGACTATCGAGTTCGCGGCGACCACTACTACCCGCATGCGGACGATCCCCTCCTCGTGCCATCCCCCATACGGCGACTATGCCCGACATGCGCCCGAGCGCGCAAGCGCCTGGCCGCGGCGTCGCGCCCCGGGTGTCGCCTGACGGCGCCGCTATACTTGCCCGCCGCCGAGCCCGACTCGCCGGAATCTCCCCGCCTTGCGCGGGGTTTGTGCTTTCTCCGGCCAGTCGAATCCGTCACGCCCACCCTCGCACGCTCAAGGTCACGCTCATGCCCAAGGACGTCATCCTCACGCCGGACGGTCTCGAGAAGCTCAAGAGCGAGCTGGAACACCTCTCGACGGAGAAGCGCCGCGAGGTCGCCGCGCGCATCAAGGAGGCCCGCGAGTTCGGCGACATCTCCGAGAACGCCGAGTACGACGACGCGAAGAACGAGCAGGCGATGCTCGAGTCGAAGATCGCCCAGCTCGAGGAAAAGCTGCGCGCCGCGACGGTGATCGACGCGAGAACGGTCGGCACCGACGTCGTCAGCATCGGAACGACGGTCCACGTCAAGGATCAGAGAACCAGCAGAAGCGAGACGTACACGATCGTCGGCTCCTCGGAGGCCAATCCTGCCGAACGCAAGCTGTCGAACGAGTCGCCCGTCGGCAAGGCGCTGATCGGCGGCAAGCGCAATGAGATCGTCGCCGTGGTGCTTCCCAACGGCAAGAAGCGCGAGCTCAAGATCACCAAGATCGACATCGGGCTGAAGTAGCCTCCGGCCGCGATGGCTGCTCCCGAGGACGACGCCGCGCCCGAAGGCGACGCGCTGCCGCAGGTGCTCGCGGCGCGCCGCGCGAAGCTGGAGCGCCTCCGCGAGGAGGGCGTCGAGCCGTTCCCGCACGCCTACGAGGGCGTCGTGCCGATCGCCGACGTGCGCGCGGCGCACGCGGACCTGGAGGCGGGCGCCGAGACAGAGGCGCAGTACCGGATCGCAGGGCGCATCGCCGCGCGCCGCGGCCAGGGCAAGGCGGCGTTCGTCGACCTCGTCGACCGCTCCGGCCGGATCCAGCTGCACGCGCGCGTCGACGTGCTGCCGCAGGATTCGTTCGAACGCCTCGTCGGCCTCGACCTCGGCGACCTGATCGGGATCGACGGCACCGTCTTCTGCTCACGCCGCGGGGAGCTGTCGCTGCGAGTCGACGACTGGGCGCTGCTGGCGAAGTCGCTGCGGCCGCCGCCGGAGAAGCACCACGGCCTGCAGGACGTCGAGACGCGCTTCCGCCACCGCGAACTGGACCTGATCGCCTCCGAGGACACCCGGGCGCTGTTCCTCGCGCGGGCCTCGATCATCGCCGGCGTGCGCCGGCATCTGGACGAGGCGGGCTTCGTTGAGGTCGAGACGCCGGTGCTGCAGCCGCTCTACGGTGGCGCCGCCGCCCGGCCGTTCACGACGCATCACAACGCGCTGGACCGCGAGCTCTACCTGCGGATCGCGACCGAGCTCTACCTCAAGCGCTGCATCGTCGGCGGCCTCGAACGCGTCTACGAGCTCGGCAAGGACTTCCGCAACGAGGGGATCTCGCAGAAGCACAATCCCGAGTTCACGATGATCGAGTTCTACGAGGCCTACGCGGACTACGGAGACGTGGCCACGCGCACCGAGCGGCTCGTGGCGGCGGCTGCGGACCGGATGGGCTACGACGGCCCGCTGAACCTGCAGCCGCCGTGGAGACGCGAGACGCTGGCCGCCGCGATCGAGTCGCGCACCGGCATCGACGTCCTCGAAGCGCGCGAGCGCGGACAGCTCGCCGCCGCGATGGAGGCGAAGGGCCTCCACGCCCCGCCCGGAGACACCTGGGCGCAGCTCGTCGACGAGCTCGTCACGAAGCACGTCGAGCCGACGTTGATTGAGCCGACCTTCCTGTTCGACTACCCGGTCGAGCTGTCGCCGTTCGCGAAGGGCCACCGCGACGACGCGCGGCTCGCCGAGCGCTGGGAGGCCTACTGCCAGGGGATGGAGATCGCGAACGCCTTCACGGAGCTCAACGACCCCGACGAGCAGCGCCGCCGCTTCGAGCAGCAGCGCGCGCACGCCGAGGCCGGCGACGAGGAGGCGCAGCCCTACGACGAGGCGTTCGTCCAGGCGCTGGAGCACGGCATGCCGCCGACGGGCGGGGTCGGCATCGGGATCGACCGCCTCGTGATGGTGCTGACCGGGCGCAGATCGATCCGCGAGGTCGTGCTGTTTCCGGCCATGCGCGACTGACAGCACGCGGCCGGAGGGGGCCGGTGATCCTCCGCGGCAGGGGCGTAGGAACCACGTGTGACAACTCGGCGGAGTTCGAGCCACGGTCTGCGCCGAAGTGCTGCGCAGCCTGTTGGTAGACTGGCCTATGCCCGGCGAACGAACCCGACCACTCAGCCTGAGGCCCCTTGCGGCCGATGACCCGAGTGAGCGGGAGCGTCCGTATCCCTCTCGACCATCCCGCCTCATCGCCCAGTAGGGAAGGAACGTCGCACCCATGTTCGAGCGATTCACAGAGCGAGCCCGCCAGGTGGTCGTCCTCGCCCAAGAGGAGGCCCGGACGCTCAAGCACAACTACATCGGCACCGAGCACATCCTCCTCGGCCTCCTGCGGGAGGAGGAGGGCCTGGCAGCTCGCGTGCTGGAGAGCCTCGACATCACCGTGGAGCGGGTGCGCGCACAGGTCGTGCGCATCGTCGGCTCGGGCGAGGAGGTCACCTCCGGTCAGATCCCCTTCACGCCGCGTGCGAAGAAGGTGCTGGAGCTGGCCTTGCGCGAGGCGCTCAGCCTCGGGCATAACTACATCGGGACCGAGCACATCCTGCTCGGCCTCGTGCGTGAGAACGAGGGCGTCGCAGCGCGCATCCTGCTCGACTTCGACGCCGACTCGGAGAAGATCCGCAACGAGGTCATCCGCATGCTGTCGGGCCCGGGCGGTCGCCGCCAGGGCAGTGGCAGCGGTGGTGGCGGCGCGGCCGCCGGCGCGCAGGGCGAGGGCAAGAAGTCCTCGAAGCTGCTCGACCAGTTCGGCCGCAACCTCACGAAGCTCGCCGCCGACGGCAAGCTCGACCCGGTGGTCGGCCGCGAGACCGAGATCGAGCGGATCATGCAGATCCTCTCGCGCCGCACCAAG
>JBJMLB010000023.1:0-28305 GCA_045805465.1 Conexibacter sp.
CGCGACGCGCTTTCGACGATCCGCCAGTACCAGGGCCTCGCGCCCTTCTGCTCGATCGGCGAGTCCGAGCACGACATCATGGGTGCCGGCCACGCCTCGACCTCGATCGGCTACGCGGTCGGGCTCAAGGAGGCGATGCGCCACGGCAACGGTCCCGACGGCAAGGTCGTCGCGGTGATCGGCGACGGCGCGATGACGGGCGGCGTCGCGTTCGAGGCGGTCCACCAGGCGGGCGGGCTCGGCACGCCGATCGTCGTCGTGCTCAACGACAACGGCATGTCGATCGCGCCGAACGTCGGCGCCCTGTCGCGGTACTTCAACCGCGTGCGCCTGAACCCGAAGCTGTGGCACGCGCGCGAGGGGGTCGAGGGCGGCCTGACGAAGCTGCCCGGCGGGCTCGGCGCGCGCTTCGAGCGGCTCGGCCCGCAGCTGAAGGAGTCGATCAAGGCGTTCTGGGCGCCCGGCCTCTTCTGGGAGGAACTGGACTGGGCCTACATGGGCGTCATCGACGGCCACGACGTCCCGCACCTGCGTGAGGCGCTGCGCGAGGCGCTGGAAGCCGACCGCCCGGTCGTCGTGCACATCGCGACCGTGAAGGGCAAGGGGTTCGCGCCCGCCGAGGACGGCGGTCTCGAGGGAATGGAGAAGTGGCACGCGGCCAAGCCGAAGTCGATCGCCAACGGCGCGCCGGCGCCGGCCATCGCGCCCGTCCCCGGCACCCCCGCCGTGGCACCGAAGCCGCCGCAGTACACGAAGGTCTTCGGCGACGCGCTCGTGCGCGAGTGCGAGCGCGACGAGCGGATCCTCGGGATCACCGCCGCGATGAACACCGGGACCGGGCTCGACATCCTCCAGAAGGCGCTGCCCGACCGCTACTTCGACGTTGGCATCGCCGAGCAGCAGGCGCTGCTGTTTGCCAGCGGCCTCGCGCTGCAGGGCGCCAAGCCGGTCGCTGCGATCTACTCGACCTTCCTGCAGCGCGCGTTCGACCAGATCGTCCACGACATCTGCCTGCAGAGACTGAACGTCGTCCTGGCGATGGACCGCGCCGGCCTCGTCGGCGACGACGGCCCGACGCACCACGGCGCGTTCGACATCGCCTACCTGCGGCCGCTGCCGCACATCGTGCTGATGGCCCCGCGCGACGAGGCGATGCTCGTCCACATGCTGCACACCGCGCTGACCTACGACGACGGGCCGGTCGGCCTGCGCTACCCGCGCGGCGAGGCCGTCGGGGTACCGCTGCCAGACGCCCCGAGCGCGATCTCGATCGGCGCCGGCGAGATCCTCCGCGCAGGCGAGGGAGGCGGGGTCGCGCTGCTCGGCTACGGCAGCGGCGTCGGCAAGGCGCTCGCGGCCGCCGACCTGCTGCGCGAGCACGGCATCGAGGCGACCGTCGCCGACGCGCGCTTCGCGAAGCCGATCGACGCCGGTCTCGTGGCGCAGCTGATGGCCGAGCACGAGTTGCTCGTGACGGTCGAGGAGGGCGTGCTGGCCGGCGGCTTCGGCTCCGCCGTCTGGGAGACGCTGTCCGACGCCGGCCTGCCCTCGCGCATCCTGCGCGTCGGCCTGCCCGACCGCTACGTCACGCACGGCGCGCCCGCGCTGTTGCACGAGGAGGTCGGCTTCACCGGCGAGCAGATCGCCGCCAGGATCCTCGCGGCGGTCGACGCGCCGCATCAGGTCGCCGCGACCTGAGCGTCCGGTTCCGCGCGAAGCCGCGCGGAAGTAAGCGTCGAAGGACGGAGTGGATGCCGATCGCCGTGTGGGCGCTCGTCGCGCTCGTGGCGCTGCCGGTCGGAGGCGGTGCCTTCGCGGCGGCGAGCCGCCCTCAGGCGACGCTGCCGACGTGCAGCGCGGCCTTCTCGACGGCGAGCTCCTCGTCCGTCAGGGCGCCGCGGTCGTGCAGCGCCGTGAGGCGCTCCAGCAACGCGATGCGGTCGGCCGCGGAGAGCGTCGGAGCGTCGCCGTCCCCGTTCCCTCCCGCAGCGGCCGTCGGGCGATGCCGGCGCAGCGCCTCGCTCGCGGTCGTCCGCGCGTGCGCGACGCGCGCCTGCCACGTGGCGTGCGCCTCGCCCACCGTCGCGTCCGGGAACTCCACGGCGACCTGGCGGCGCAGCATCGCGACGCCGAGTGCGACGAGCCCGATCATCACGAGCACGGGGATCACCATCCGCGTGGCGGGGATCGGGCCCCACGCGATCACGAGCAGCACGAGCGCCGCCGCGACGCCGTAGGCGACGTCCGGCCGCTCGCGCAGCCACGGAGCGGCGGCGCCCCGCAGCGCGTGCGCGGAGCGCATCGGCCCGGCGACCCACGCGGCGACGACCAGCGGGAGGCCGACGACGATCATCGCCCACGCAATGTCATGCAGCATGCTCGTCGCGATCGACCAGGTGGCCTGGGCAGCCGGAACGACGGCGTCGGTCTGCGCGAGGCTGTCGACGACGCGCTGGCCGGCGACGCTGCGGGCGACGAGCACGAGCACGGCGGCGAGCACGAGGCACCAGCCGGCGGCCCGCAAGGTCTCGCGCCGACGGCCGCGCGCGACCCCGACGGCGAGCGCGAGCAGCAGCACGGCGGCCAGCGGCAGCACGACGGCAAGGCCGCGCAGCGCCGCCGTCGCGTCCTGCACCGCCGACGCCTGTCTGCTCGTGACGATCGCGATTCTGCCGGCGCCCGGCGGGATCTTGCCCGCCAGCTTGCCCGGCAGCCCGAAGCGCTGCACCGCGTCGAGCACCAGCGCACGCAGGTCGAGGTAGACGGTCTGTCCCGAGATCGTGACGAGCGTCGACTTGCCCTCGGCGATCGCGATGAAGCGCTCCGCGGCAAGCCGGTTGGCCTCCTTCCACGCCAGTTGGACGCGCGGGCGCCCGAGCGCCTTGTCGGTGACGTCCTGCGCGACGTTCTGCAGCCCGCCGGCGGCGGGGCCGGCGAGCGGCTTCAGGCGCGGCGGCAGTGCTCTCGCCAGCTCTTCGCTGACGTTCACGTTCGCGTAGACCTGGTCGATCAGGTAGCCGGAGACGGCGGTCTTGACGGCCGGGTCGTCCAGCAGCGCGGTGCTCGTGTCGGCCCAGTTGTCGGCGTTGAGCAGCTGCCGGTTGGCCCACACCGAGATGATCGCCAGCACCGCCACGATCGTCGCCAGCGCCAGCAGCACGCGCACCGCATAGCGCCGCCCGCGCGGGAGCCGCGCGGGCGGGGGCTGGTCGGTCGCGTCCGTCATGTGGAGTGGGTGGTTTACCCGGATGGGGTCCGTGTTCGAACTTGCGAGGATCGCATTCCGAGGACGCGACGGGCCAGCTGGTGGAGGCTGCTTCGCCGTCGCCTGCTCTGGCGATGTGATCCTGCAGGGACACATTAGACACTAGGTTGGTGTAAAGCGACGAAAGGACACGCGATGGCGACCGTTGCACCGGAGACGCACGAGACGCTTGCGGGGCTTTCCGCAGGCGACTTGACGATGCTGGACCAGGCGCTGGGGATGCGCGAGGCGACGCTCGCGAGCACCGGCCTCGACGCGCGCACGTTCGCGCTCGTGAAGATCGCGGCGCTGATCGCGCTCGACGCCCCGCCGGCCTCGTACGCCTGGCAGGTCGGCAACGCGCTCGACGAGGGCGCGACGCCGGAGGACGTCCTGGGCGTGCTGCGCGCCGTCGGTCCGCAGGTCGGCGGGCCGCGCGTCGTCGCGGCCGCGCCGGAGATCATGCTCGCGCTCGGGCTCGCGCTGCCCGACGAAGGCTGAGGGGAGAGCGATGCCAATCGGACGACGCCGTCCCCTCCTGCGCGCCGCCGCCGTCGGCGGAGGCGCATACGTCGCGGGCAAGCGACGCGCCCAGTCCCAGGAGCGCGAGGCCGAACAGGAGGGACGCCTGCAGCAGCTTGAGCAGCAGCCCGCCGCGGCGGCGCCGCCGCCGGCTCAGGCCGGCCCCGCGCCCGACGTGATCGAGCAGCTGCGCCAGCTGGGCGAGCTGCGTGCCCAGGGCGTGCTGACCGACGACGAGTTCGCCGCGCAGAAGGCGCGGCTGCTCGGGTAGCCGGGGGACTTCAGCGGATGCGGTAGTCGGCGTTACGGATCAGCTCGATCGCGTAGTCGAGCCAGAAGCGGCCGGCCGGCGGAGGGTTCGGCGTCTTCGAGCAGGCTCCGGCGGAGCGGCCGGGGTTGCCGATCCAGAAGAAGCCGTCGAGGTTGCGGTAGCGCGCCGGCACGACCGACGTCGGCTTCGGGCCGAGCCCACGCCCGGGGGCGTTGCAGCGGAACGAGTTGCCGAAGCGGACGCGGCTCATGGGGATCAGCGGGCCGCGCCCGTTCACGGCCGTGTTGATCACGTAGTGCGGCTTGCCTCCGAGGCGGCGCACGAGCTTGCGACCGTAGGCGATCTCTCTGCGCGTCCAATCCTGGTGGGTCGAGTTCGTGAAGAAGCCCTGAATCCGGCCGACGCCCGCCCGGCGCAGCAGGCGTGCGATGTAGCGCTCGCCGTGCGCGTCGCCCGCGCCGGCGTCGACGTAGACGACCGCGTGCGGCAGCGGCGCGAGCAGGCCGATCGCCGTGCGCACCTCGTCGAGCCGCCGCCGCAGGCCGACGCGCGACAGGCACTTCGTCGTGATCAGCGCGTCGATCTCGTAGAACAGCACCACGCGCTGGCTGCCGATGCCGCGTGCGAACGCCTCGTACCAGCGCTTGTAGCGCTCGACCTCCTCCGGCGAGTCGGCGTAGCCGCCGCAGCTGACGTGTTTGAGGCGGTAGGTCGCGATCAGCGGGACGGCGACGGGGTCGTCGCGATGCGCCGTCGCGAGGTGCTGCGCCACGGCCGCGCCGGGCTGGTCGTTGAACGCGCCGAAGCGCTTCGTCTCCGGCTGGTCGGCGATGACGCTCAGGAGCGCGGCGGCCTTCGGCTTGCGGTGGCGGATTTGCCTGATGACGGTGCCCGCAAGGTTGCGCGAGGGGTTCGCGTAGAAGCGCGCGCCCTCCAGCGGGTTGGCGCCGGGCGGCGGCGGGTCGAGCGCCAGCGGGTTGAGCGCGTCTCGCGTGCCGAGCACGTCGTCGTCGAGGATCGTGAGCGTCGCCCGGGTCGGGGCGTCGAGTCTCTGGGGGTAGGCGCCGTAGATGCCGAGCTTCGCTGTCTCGTCGGACTCGACGAGGTCGTCGTTCACGATCGGCACGTCGAAGGAGGCCGTGGCCTGACCGTTGGCAAAGTCGAGCCGGCCTCTGACGCGCACGTAGTCGACGTTCTCGACGGCGCTGTGCTGCCAGATCGCGTAGCGCACCTCGCCGCGACCACTCGTGACGCTGCGCTCCACGGTGATCGTCGCCGCGCGGTCGCTCTCGTGCGCGCTGAACGTGGCGCTGGAGAGTCGCACCGTGCCGGCCGCCAGCACCGGTGCGGCGGTCAGCGCAGCCGCGGCGATCGCGAGCAACGCACTGCACAGCCAGAGCTGGGGTCGGCGACGCATGGCCCGAGCCATACCCGGTCCAACACGCCGGATCCGCGAATGGAGCTTTCACCCCGCTTCCAGCGCGAAACCGCTACGTGATGCGAAAGTCCGCGTTCCGGATCAGCTCGAGCGCGTAGTCGAGCCAGAACGACCCGGTCGGCGGCGCCTGGGCGGAGTTCGCGCATCTGCCAGCCGAGCGGCCGGGGTTGCCGATCCAGAAGAGCCCGTCGAGGTGGCGGTACTGCGCCGGGACGGCGGAGGTCGGTCTCGGGCCGAGCCCGCGGCCTCTCGCGTTGCAGCGGAACGAGTTGCCGTGCTTGACGCGGCTCTTCGGGATCAACGGTCCGTGCCCGTTCGCGGCCGTGTTGACCACGTAGTGGGGGCCGCCGCCGAGCTTGCGCACGAGCCACTTCGCGTACTTGATCTCCTTCGTCGTCCAGTCCTGGTGCGTGGAGTTGGTGAAGAAGCCCTGGATGCGCTCGACGCCGACCCATCTCAGCATCCGCGCCATGAAGCCGTGGTCGTGCGCGTCGGCTGCACCGGCGTCGACGTAGACGACGGCGTGGGGGAGCGTCGAGAGCGTCGCGATCGCGGAGCGCAGCTCGTCGATCCGCGCCTTCAGGCCGGCGTGGGAGAGGCACGGCGCGGTGATCAGCGCGTCGATCTCGTAGAACAGTACGACGGGGTGGTTGCCGATCCCTTGGGCGAACTCCTGGTACCAGCGCTTGTAGGCGTCGACCTCGGCCGGCGAGTCGCTCACGTGGCCGCAGCTGAGGTGCTTGAGTCGGTACGTGCTGATCAGCGGGATCGCGCCGGGGTCGGTCGCGTGCGCGCGCTGCAGGAACGTCGCGATCTCATGCTTCGGGTTCGGCGTCCAGCTGCCGAAGCGCTTGGTCTCCGGCTGGTCGGCGATCGTGCGCAGCTTCGCGGCGGTGGCGGGGTCGCGGCGGCTGAGCGAGTGCGCGACGCGGTTGGCCAGGCCCCACTCCTCGTCGACGAAGAAGCGCGCGCCCTGCAGCGGATTGCCGTTCGTGGGCGCCGTCGCGAGCCCGAGCGGGTTCAGCAGGTCGCGGTCGTTCGCGATCGTGTCGTCGTCGACGATCGTCAGGCGCGCGCGCTGCGGATCGGCGAGCCGCATCGGATAGGCGCCGTAGATGCCGAGCTTGACCGTCTCGTTCTGCTCGACGTCGCCGTCGTCGTGGATCGGGATCTGGAACGTCGCCTCGCGCTGGCCGTCCTCGAAGTCGACCCGACCGGAGACCGGCTCGTACTCGAGGTGCGGCTGCGCCGACTGGTCGTACCAGACGCCGTAGCGCACCTCGCCATGGCCGCTGGAGTCGCTGCGCACGACCGTGATCGTGGCCGCGCCCGCGTTCTCCTGGACGCTGTAAGCGTCGGCGGAGAGCTGGACGACGCCGTCGCCGGCCGCGGACGCGGCGGCCGCCGGCAGCAGGAGCGCGGCGAGGAGGGAGATGAGCAGCAGGGGACGGGACGACATCGGCAACTAGCGGGTGCATCGGTTGCGGGGCGCGATCGGCTGAGGCGGACAGCGCCTGCGCCGAACGTGCGTCCAGGCGACTTAAAAGAGAACGGCCCGCCGAAGCGAGCCGTTCTCAGGGAGGAGAGATGTGTCTATGTGGTGTTGCTGTGATCGGTGGGGGAAGTTTTAAGAGGCCCGCGCGGAATAGCGGGTGGCGGCGTCGAGCGTGAGCTGCGCGATCCCGACGGCGCCGAGGAAGAGCGCGGCGGCGGTGTCGCCGACGAGCGCGAGCGGGACGGCGACGAGCACGGCCGCGAATGCGATCCCGTAGTCGAACGCCTGGTGGGCGGAGACCTGAGCGGGCTTCTCGGCGGCGTCGAGCGCGAGCCCGACGATGCAGACGCCGATCAGGATCGAGACGACCGCGCCCGCAAGTCCGAAGCCCAGCGCGAACGGCGCGACCAGCGCGAGGATGCCGATCGGCAGCTCGAGCGCGCCGTGCGTCGGGAGGGAGATGGTGGGGCGGAGAGCGGTCATTACGCAAACCATGGTGCGGGCTTGTGACACCTTTGTGTGTGAGGTCGCGCACAGAGCCTGAGGCCGGTCGTGCAGGGTCGATGCTGGGGGCCGGTAGCGTTCCACCCGCGATGGCGACGAAGATGCGACTCGACACGCTGCTTGCCGAGCGGGGCGTGTTCGCCTCCCGCACGCGCGCGGCTGCCTCCGTGCTCGCCGGCGAGGTGCTGCTGGGGGACGAGCGACGGCGTGCTGACAAGCCCGGTCAGCTCGTCGCCGACGACGTGCTCGTGGCGGTCACCGCGGAGCAGGAGTTCGTCTCGCGCGGCGGGCGCAAGCTCGCGAACGCGCTCGACGCGTTCGGGCTCGACGTCGCCGATCGGCGCGCGCTCGACGTCGGCGCCTCGACCGGCGGCTTCACCGACTGCCTGCTGCAGCGCGGCGCCGCGCACGTCGTCGCGCTCGACGTCGCCTACGGCGAGCTGAGCTGGCGGATCCGCAACGACGAGCGAGTCACCGTGATGGAGCGCAGCAACGCGCGCGCGCTCGACCCGGCCGAGCTGCCCTACGCGCCCGACCTCGTCGTGATCGACGTCTCGTTCATCTCGCTCGCGAAGGTCCTGCCGGCCGTGCTCGCCGCGACGGCGGACCGATTCGACTGCATCGCACTCGTCAAGCCGCAGTTCGAGGTCGGTCGCGGGAACGTCGGCAAGGGCGGCGTCGTGCGCGACGCGGACGAGCGCCGCGCCGCGTTGATCGCCGCGGGCGCGGCTGCGCGCAGACTGGGCGCTGCCGTGCTCGGCTACGTCTCATCCGGCCTGCCCGGCCCGAAGGGCAACCAGGAGAGCTTTGTCTGGCTCGCCGAGCCGGGCCGAACCGGCGCCCTCGACGAGCTCGAGGCGGCCGCACGAGAGGTCGAGCCGTGACCAGAGTCGCCACCGTCTTCACGCATCGCCGCCCCGCTGAGACGCGTGACGCGCTCACGAAGCTCGTCGAGGTCGCGCGCGCGGCCGGCTGGATGCTCGCCTTCACGCCCGAGGAGACGCGCAAGCACGCGCTCGCGCCGGGGGAGGGGCTGGTGCTGGACGCGCCCGTCCCGCGCGACGCCGACCTCTGCATCGCGCTCGGCGGCGACGGCACGATCCTCCACGGCCTGCGCGCGTACGCCGGCACCGCCGTCCCGGTCTTCGGCATCAACTTCGGCGAGGTCGGCTTCCTCGCGACGGTCGAACCGGACGGTGTGACAGCCGGCGTGGAGCTCGCGCTGCGCGGCGAGTTCGACACGCTGAGACTGCCGGGGATCGAGGTGACCTCCGGCGACCAGTCGTGGCTCGCGATGAACGACGTCTCCTTCCACCGCAAGCAGGGCCTGCGCGTTGCCGACCTCGCCTTCGACGTCGACGGCGAGGAGGTCGGGCGCGTCCGCTGCGACGGGCTCGTGATCGCCACGCCGGCCGGCTCGACCGGCTACAACCTCGCCAACGGCGGGCCGGTGATGGCGTGGGGCGTGGAAGGGCTCGCCGTCTCCTTCATAGCGCCGCACTCACTGACGGCGCGCGCGCTCGTCGTCGCCCCCCAGGACGCGATCGCCGTGCGCAGCCGCTCGCAGGAGGAGCCGGTCGACGTCAGCATCGACGGCCGCCCGATGTGCGAGCTGGCACCGGGCGGGCGGGTCAGCGCGCGCTTCGAGGACGGCGTAGGGACGCTCGCCCAGGTGCCGGGGGCGAGCTTCTACCACCGCCTGCGCGAGAAGTTCGGCCGGCTCGCGAACGGCGGGTAGCCGCTGCGGCAGGATCCGTCCGGCGGGGGGAGAACACTTGTTCGCATGCTTCATGAGCTGCGAGTCGAGAATCTCCTGCTGATCGAGCGCGCCGAGCTGCGGCTCGGCTTCGGCCTGAACGTGCTGACGGGCGAGACGGGCGCCGGCAAGACGATGCTCGCGCACGCGCTCGACCTGCTGCTCGGCGGCAGAGCGCGCAGCGGGATCGTGCGTCCCGGCGCCGAGGAGGCGTACGTCGAGGGCATCTTCGCGCTCGACGCGCACACCCGCGAGCTGCTGGGCGAGCGGCTGCCGGCCGACGCCGACGAGCTCGTGCTCGCGCGGCGCGTGTGGGCCGACGGCCGCACGCGCGCCTACCTGGGCGGTCGCGCGGCGACCGTCGGGGACCTGCGCGAGATCGGCGGCGAGCTGCTCGCCTTCTACGGTCAGCACGAGCATCGCCGCCTGATGCTCGCCTCCGCGCAGCTGGAGGTGCTTGACGGCTTCTGCGGATCCGAGCAGCGAACGCGCCGCGCCGCTGCCGCCGCGGCGCATGTGGACGTGCGCACCTGCCTGCGCCGCGCCGAGGAGCTGGGCGCGCTTGACGGCGCGCGCGAGCGCGAGCTCGACCTGCTGGAGTTCGAGCTGCGCGAGATCGAGGAGGCCGACCCGAGCGAGTCCGAGCAGGCGCAGCTGACCGCGGAGCGCGAGCGGCTGCGCCACCTGGAGGCGCTGCGTGTGGCGGCGGCGGCGGGCGCGGAGGCGATCGCGCCGGAGAGCGGGGAGGGGGGCGCGGGCGAGCTGCTCGCCGCCGCCGGCCGCCAGTTCGACGCGGTCGCCGGTGTCGACCCGCAGCTCGACGGGCTCGCCGAGCGTCTGCGTGCGCTTGCGATCGAGGCGGACGACGTCGCCGTAGAGCTGCACCGCTACCTGGACGGAGTCGAGGGCGAGCCCGGTCGGCTGGAGCTGGTGGAGCAGCGGCTCGACGCGTTTGCGCGGCTGGAGCGCAAGCACGGCGGCACGATTGCGGCCGTGCTCGCCCATGCGGACGAGTGCCGCGCGCGCCGCGACGAGCTGACGGGCGCCGAGGCGGCATTGGCGGAGACGGTCGCTGCGCTGGAGGCGGCGCGCGAACGGCTGGCCGCGGTGGCCGTTGAGCTCCACGACACGCGCGCGGCGGCCGCGCCGGCGCACTCCGAGGCCGTGCGGGAGCGGCTCGCCGAGCTCGCGATGCCCGATGCGCGGTTCGAGGTCGAGATCTCCCCGCGCGAGGAACCGGGCCCGACCGGCGCCGACGCCGTCGAGCTGCTGATCGCCGCGAACCCCGGCGTGCCGGCCGGCCCGCTGCGCGAGGTCGCCTCGGGCGGCGAGCTCTCGCGCGTGATGCTCGCGCTGCTCGGCGTCGCGAACGCGGACGTCGACGCCGCCGCCCGGCTGTTGGTGTTCGACGAGGTCGACGCGGGCATCGGCGGCCACACCGCCAACGCCGTCGGCGCGCAGCTGCACGGGCTGGCGACGGACCGCCAGGTGCTCTGCATCACCCACCTCCCGCAGGTCGCCGCGCATGCCGACCGCCACTTCCGCATCGCGAAGGACGGCAGCGGCGAGACCGCAATCACGACCGTGACCCAGCTGCGGAGAGACGCCGTCGTCGCCGAGCTCGTCCGCATGCTCGGCGCCGACGAGACCGACAGAGCGGCTCGCCGCCACGCGAGAGAGCTGCTGAAGGCAGCCTGAACGAGCGAGGGCATTTGGCCTCGCCGTCGAACAGCGTCGCGTTCGCAGAAATCTGAAAGGAACACGATGGCGCAAGAGGTGGACATCGGCCCAGGGGCCACCGGCAAGGTCCGCAGCTTCTGGATGGGCTTCCTGCTCACGGTCGTGACGCTCGGGATCTACGCTCCCTGCTGGTACTACTTCGTCAACGACGAGCTGAAGGACATCGGCGGCGAGAAGGACGACCAGAGCCTCGCGCAGTCGAGTCCCACGATGTCCGTCATCGCCATCCTGATCGGCGGCATGGTGATCATCCCGCCGTTCCTGTCGGTCTACAACTACGGCCAGCGGATCAAGCGCGCCCAGCGCCTGACCGGCGTTCCGAGAGAGCAGCAGATCAACCCGACCGCCGCCTTCCTGCTGTGGTTCCCCGGCGCCCTCCTCGTCGTCCCGTACTTCATCCACTACTGGTACGTCACCAAGCACCAGAACCTGGCGCTCAGAGCAGTCGCCGGCCTCCCACTGGACGGCAACGCAGGCACCGCGACTGCGGATGCCGTGAGCATCCCGTAGCCCGCCCAAGCCGTCCGAGCCGGCCACGCGGATCGGGCAGCTGGCGGCCACGCCGATCGGGCGGGTGGCGGTGAGGACGCACGTGCGCCGGCCGTAAGGCCGGTGTGCGCGCGCCCGGAGCCGTCAGGACCCGCCCGCCAACAGCGTTGGGCCCAAGCGCTTGGCCCAACCGGACGGCCCCGTAGAATCAACGGCTTCGTGGCCGTCACCCCCTCAAGAGCCGCCACGTCGCCCCCCCGAGCGCCGACGCGCGAGGTGGCTGGGATCGCGCGGCTCGGGAAGCGCACCAAGCACCTCGTGAAGCGGCTGAGGCCGGGCGACGTCGCAATCATCGATCATCGCGACCTCGACCGCGTCTCGGGTGAAGATCTCGTCGCCTGCGGGGTCGCCGGCGTCGTGAACTGCTCGCCGTCCTCCACCGGCAGCTACCCGAACATGGGGCCGCTGCTCGTCGCGCAGGCCGGCATCGCATTGGTCGACGTGCCCGGCAACCAGTTGTTCGAGCGCCTGCACGACGGCGACCCCGTGATCCTCAGAGGCGGCGAGGTGTGGTGCCGAGGCGAGCGCGTCGCGACCGGCGAGCTGCTCGAAGAAGAGCGGATCCAGGCCGAGACGGACCAGCGCCGCGCGGAGATCGGCGAGGCGCTCGAAGCGTTCGCGCACAACACCGTCCAGTACATGCTGGAGGAGCGCGACCTGCTCGCCGGCCGGATCGACCTGCCGAGATTCGACACCGACTTCCGCGACCGCCCGGTGCTGATCGTCGTGCGCGGCGTCGACCACAAGCGCGACATCAAGGCGCTGCGGCCCTACATCCGCGACCTGCGGCCTGTCCTCGTCGGCGTCGACGGCGGAGCCGACGCGCTGCTGCAGGAAGGCTTCAAGCCAGACATGATCGTCGGCGACATGGACTCGGCCGCCGAGTCGACGCTGCGCTGCGGCGCCGAGCTTGTCGTGCACGCCTACCCGGACGGTCGGGCACCAGGGCGCGAGTACCTGGAGCAGCTCGGCTTGGAGCACAAGCTCGTCCCGGCGCCCGGCACGAGCCAGGACATCGCGATGCTGATCGCCGCCGAGAAGGGCGCCGAGCTGCTCGTCTCGGTCGGCTCGCACTTCAACCTCGTCGAGTTCCTCGACAAGAACCGCCGCGGAATGGCGTCCACCTTCCTCACGCGCCTGCGCGTAGGCGAGATCCTCGTCGACGCGAAGGGCGTGAGCCGCCTGTACAAGCCGCGGCCGGGCGTGGCGCCGATCGGCCTGCTCGCGCTCACGGGGATCCTCGTGCTCGTCGCCGTGATCCTGCTGACGCCGGGCCTGCACGACGTCGCCGACCTGCTGTGGCTCAAGCTGCAGGTGCTGCTCGGCATCGACGCCTGATGGTCGCTTCCCCGATCTCGCGGCGCGAGGGGCACGCTGGTCGGCGCCGGGCGCCACGCGGCGTCTCGCCAATGCCACCGGCATTGGCTTCGCCACCGCACGTCACCCAGCATCCGCCCATCGCGCCCCTCGCATCCACGAAGCTCGTGAAATCGACCATCTAGGCACGCGCAAGCTGCACCTGGCACGCTCCCCGCAATGCTGAACTTCCGCTACCACGCCCTGTCGCTCGTCGCCGTCTTCCTGTCGCTCGTGATCGGACTGCTGCTCGGCGTCGCGATCGGCGACAAGGGGCTCGTCTCCAGCGCCGAGCAGGACGTGCGCGCCTCGCTGCGCGACGACGTGCGCGAGGCCCAGGGCCAGCGCGACGACGCGCGCGCTCAGCTGCAGGAGCGCCAGCAGTTCGAGGCCGAGGCCTACCCGGCGCTCGTCGGCGGCCGCCTCGCAGGCCGGCGGATCGCCCTGATCGAGCTGGGCGGCCCGTCGGACCGCATGTGGAACCTGACGAAGGACGCGCTCCAAGGCTCGGGTGCCCGCCTCGCCTCGGTGTCGGTGATCCGCGAGCCGCTCCAGCTGGAGGAGCTGGCCGCTGCCGCACGCGGCACGCGCTACGAGCAGCTCGCCGAGGACCCCGACTTGCTGCACCCGTTCGCGACGCGCGTCGGCCTCCAGTTCACGCACGGGGGCCGCCTGCTGCGCCTCGTGCGCCGCGAGCTGCTGCTGCAGGGCAGCGGCGCGCTGAACGGCGCCGACGGGGTCGTGATCGTGCGCAACACGCCGCAGCTCGACGGGGCCGACGCGGACGCGATCGACGCGTTCGAGGACGGCCTCGTGCGCGGGCTGCGCGCGCAGGACCTGCCGGTCGTCGGGGTCGAGACGACCGACGCCGAGACCTCCCAGGTCGAATGGTTCAAGGACCACGAGCTGTCCAGCGTCGACGACCTCGACGACCCGATCGGCCGCGCCGCGGTCGTCTTCGCGCTCGCGGGCGAGCGCGGCAGCTTCGGCGTGAAGGCGACCGCCGACGGCGGCCGGCTGCCGCCGATCCTGCAGTGACCGCGACCGGCGAGCTGCGCACCGAGCGGCTGCTGCTGCGCCGCTGGCGGGACGAGGACGACGCGCCGATGACGGCGATCAACCGCGACCCCGAGGTCACGCGTTACCTCAACCGCCCCGCGACGGAGGTCGCGCTGGCCGCCTTCCTCCCGATGTTCGTCGAGCACTGGAAGCGGCACGGCTTCGGCCCGTTCGCGCTGGAGTCGCGCGAGGCGGACGGCGCAGGTGCGCTGCTCGGCTTCGCGGGCGTCGCCTACCCGGCCTACCTGCCGGCGCTGGCCGAGCGGCCGGAGATCGGCTGGCGCCTCGCTCGCAGCGCGTGGGGGCGAGGCTTGGCGACAGAGGCGGCGCTTGCGGCGCGCGACCACGCCTTCGAGACGCTGGGGCTGCCGGAGCTGATCGCGATCGTCCACCCGGAGAATGGGCGCTCGCAGGCGGTCGCGCGCAAGCTCGGGATGCACGCCGAGTGCCAGGTCCACAACCCGGTCCTGCGCCGGCCGGTCGACGTGTGGGCGCTCGCTGCGCCGGCAGCCGCGTGAGCCGCCCGCCATCCGGCTCGGCGGCTACGGTGCCGGAGTGCACGCCCTCCCGACGCTCGTCGCGCTCGCCGCGGCGCTCCTGCTGACACCGCCGATCCTGCGGCACCTGCAGGCGGAGGGCTTCACGCGCGAGAACTACCGCGGCGTGAGGCTGCCGTTCCCCGGCGGGATCGCGATTGTGGCGGCGGGGGTGCTGGCGGTCGGCTTCTATTCCGGCTTCGTCTGGATCGTCAGACTGGATCCGCTCGACTGGGGCTTCCAGACCGACCTGACCTACCCGCTCGGCGTCGCGCTGCTGGGCCTGATCGACGACCTGCTCGCCGGCGCGTCGCGCGGCTGGCGCGGGCATGGCCGAGCGCTGCTCGGTGGCCAGTTCAGCACCGGCGCGCTTAAAGCAGTCGGCTCGCTCGCGCTCGCGCTGTACGTATTCCAAGGCATCCCCGGCGGCGTGGGCGACTATCTGCTTGCGGTCGCGCTCCTCGTGCTTACGACGAACCTGTTCAACTTGCTCGACCTGCGGCCCGGCCGCTCGGCGAAGGCGTTCCTGCTGCTCGGTGTGCTGCTGTCGGCAATTGCGTGGGACGGTCGCTACCCCGACGACTTCCCCGACATTCCGCTGTGGGCCGTCGGCCCGCTCGCCGCCCCGATCCTCGTCGTCGGCTTCTACGACCTGCGGGAGCGCACGATGCTCGGCGACGTCGGCGCCAACCTGATCGGCGCGGTCGCCGGCGTCTGGCTGATCTACGCCTTCGACACGACCGGCCAGCTGATCGCCCTCGCCATCGTCCTCGCACTGACCGTCTACGGCGAGTTCCGCTCGCTCAACACGCTCATAGAACGTACGCCGCTGCTGCGGCAGATAGACTCGATCGGAAGGAATGACGCGCATGCCTGACGCCCAATCGAATGGCACGACCCGTTTCATCTTCGTGACGGGAGGCGTCGTGTCCTCGCTGGGCAAGGGCATCGCCGCCGCCTCGATCGGGCGGCTGCTCGTCGCGCGCGGCCTCACGGTCCAGCTGCAGAAGCTCGACCCGTACATCAACGTCGATCCCGGCACGATGTCGCCCTACCAGCACGGCGAGGTGTTCGTGACGGAGGACGGCGCCGAGACCGACCTCGACCTCGGCCACTATGAGCGCTTCACGAGCGCGAACACGCGCCGCGGCTCCAACGTGACCGCGGGCGGGATTTACAACTCGGTGATCACCCGCGAGCGCCGCGGCGACTACCTCGGCGGCACCGTCCAGGTCGTCCCGCACATCACCGACGAGATCAAGCATCGCATCAAGCTCGTCGCCGACGCGAGCGACGTCGACGTCGTCATCACGGAGATCGGCGGCACCGTCGGCGACATCGAGTCGCTGCCGTTCCTGGAGGCGATCCGCCAGTTCCCGGTCGACGTCGGCCGGCGCAACTGCATGTTCATCCACCTGACGCTCGTGCCCTACATCGGCCACGCCGGCGAGCTGAAGACGAAGCCGACGCAGCACTCGGTCAACGAGCTGCGCCGCATCGGCATCGCGCCCGACATGCTGATGTGCCGCTCCGAGGAGCGCCTCTCGACGGACATCCGCAGAAAGATCGCGCTGTTCGCGTCGCTGCCGGTCGAGGCGATCGTCTCCGCCTCCGACGTCGATCTGATCTACAAGGTCCCGCTCAACTACGTCGACCAGCAGGTCGACGACTTCGTGCTCGACCACTTCCGCATGGAAGCGCCCGCGCCGGACCTGACCGAGTGGGAGGCGATGACCGAGCGCGCGCAGCGGGCGACGCAGCCGGTCAGAATCGCGCTCGTCGGCAAGTACGTGAAGCTCGAGGACGCCTATCTGTCGGTCGTCGAGTCGCTGCGCCACGCCGGCATCGAGCACGGCGGCAAGGTCGAGGTCGACTGGATCGACTCCGAGCACCTCGACGCGGACGAGGCGGCCGAGCGGCTCGCCGACGCGGACGGGATCCTGATCCCCGGCGGCTTCGGCGGGCGCGGGATCGAGGGCAAGATCGCCGCGGCGCGTGTCGCGCGCGAGCAGCAGATCCCATATCTGGGCATCTGCCTCGGCATGCAGGTCGCGGTCGCCGAGTTCGCCCGCCACGTCGTCGGCATGGAGGGCGCCAACTCGACCGAGTTCGACCCCGAGACGCCGTGGCCGGTGATCGACCTGCTGCCCGAGCAGAAGGAGATCTCCGACCTCGGCGGCACGATGCGGCTCGGGGCCGACCCGGTGAAGCTGCACGAGGACACGCGCATCCGCGAGCTGTACGGCGAGGCGGTCATCTACGAGCGCCACCGCCATCGCTACGAGGTCAACAACCACCTCAGGCGCCGGATCGAGGACGCCGGCCTCGTGATCGGCGGGACGTCTCCCGACGACCAGCTCGTCGAGGCGGTCGAGCTGCCCGCGAGCGAGCATCCGTTCTTCGTCGCCTCGCAGTACCACCCCGAGTTCAAGTCGCGCCCGGACAGGCCGGCGCCGCTGTTCCGCGGCTTCGTGCGCGCTGCGCTCGGCCACGCCGCGGGCTCCACGCGCGGCGGCGACCAGGCGGGCACGCGCACCACCACGGCGTGAGGCGCGCCGACGCGGGGGAGCGCCGCGCGCTCGGCGAGCTGTTCGCGCAGCTGTGCGCGATCGAGAGCCCGTCCGGCCGTGAGCGCGCGTGCGCGGATCGCGTGGCCGCCGAGCTGCGCGGGTTGGGCCTGACGGTCGAGGAGGACGACGCGGGCGCTGTCGCCGGTTCCGATTCGGGGAACCTCCTGGCCCGCGTGCCTTCGGCGAACGGCGGCAGCGAGGGAGGCGGGCCAGCCGTGGCCGGCGACGGCGCCGGGATTCTGCTCTGCGCCCACCTCGACACCGTGCCTTTGACCGGGCCGGTCTCGCCCGTCTGCGAGGAGGGCGTGTGGCGCAACCGGGAGGACGCAATCCTCGGCGCCGACAACAAGGCGGCCGTCGCGGTGATGCTCGCCGCCGCCCGCCGCTGGGTCGCCGAGCCGCCCCCAGTCCCCGTCGAGCTGCTGTTCACCGTCTGCGAGGAGGTCGCGCTGGCCGGCGTCAAGGCGTTCGACGCGGCCAAGCTGCGCAGCCGCTTCGGCTACGTCTTCGACCACGCCTCGCCGATCGGCGAGATCGTGCTCGGCTCGCCGCACTACCACCGCATCGTCGCCGAGCTGCAGGGCGTCGCCGCGCACGCCGGCATCCGTCCGGAAGCCGGCCGCAGCGCGATCGTCGCCGCCGCTCGCGCGATCGCCGTGATGCCGCTCGGCCGGCTCGACGACGAGACGACCGCCAACGTCGGCACGATCGCCGGCGGCTCGGGCGTCAACGTCGTGCCTGAGCGCTGCCGCGTGGAGGCGGAGGTGCGCAGTCTCGACGAGGCCAAGGTCGAGGCCGTCGTGAGCGAGATCGTCGACCACCTCACCGACGGCGCGAACGCCGCCGAGTGCGACCTCGACGTGAACGTCGCACGGCTGTTCCACGGCTACCGCACGAGACCGAGCGCGCCGCAGGTCCAGGTCGCCGAGGTCGCCCTGCGCGCCTGCGGCTACACGCCGAGTCACATCGTCACCGGCGGCGGCTCGGACGCCAACGCGCTCGAGCTCGCCGGCTTCCCCTGCACGAACCTCGCGAACGGCACGGAGCGCAACCACCAGCCCGACGAGTCCGTCTCCGTCGCCGCGCTCGAAGGGATGCTCGACGTCACGTTCGCTCTCCTCGACCACGCAGCGACTTCATGAGTGTCGGATCACCGCCCTCTAGGGGCGGCAACCTGACGCAGGTCGCCCATCGCAACCCGCTCGGACCCCCTCGATGCCGCCGTGGGACAGGCCGATGCTGAAGCTCCGCCGAGGCAAGGTCACCGACGCCGAGGCTCCGTCTGCCTGGCAGGCACTCACCGTGGAGGTCGACGGCGAACAACGCCCCGCCCAGGCCGACACCACCCTCATCGGTCCATGCGAGCCCGGTGACGACGTGATCGTCAACGTCGAGGCCCGAGACCTCCAGCTCGGCTCCGGCGGCTTCGACGTCGTCCACGTCAACCTGACGCGCGGCCTCGGCGGCCGCGGCATGCCCGGCGCGCACGTGATGAAGCTGAACTACAGCTCGCTCCAGCACGCCGTCATCCCAGCCGAGGGTCGCGAGCTGAAGCGCCCGCTCGCCAGACCGGTCGGCGTCTTCCAGCTCCACGGTCAGCTCGCGCCGGTCGCCTGGGCGCTCGCGCAGGCGCGCTCGGGCCTGCGCGTCGGCTACGTGCAGACGGCCGGAGGCGCGCTGCCGGGCGGGATCTCGGACACGGTCCGCCAGCTGCTCAACCGCGGACTGCTCGCCGGCCACACGACCGCAGGCCCCACGTACGGCGGCGACCAGGAGGCGATCACGACCGCGGGCGCGCTGCACGACGGCCTCGCCGAGGAGGGCTGGGACGTCGCGCTCGTCGGCCCCGGGCCCGGCATCCTCGGCTCGGGCTCGGCGCTCGGGCACGGCGGGATCGTCGCGCTCGACTCCGCTCACGCGGCGATTGCGCTCGGCTGCCCGACGGTGCTGACCGCTCGCATGTCTTCCGGCGACCCGCGCGAGCGCCACCGCGGCCTGTCACACCACACGCGCACCGTCCTGGAGCTGCTGCTCAGGCCGGTCACGCTCGCCGTGCCGCCCGGCGTGCGGCTGTTCGGCGAGATGGACGGGATCGGACCGGCGCTCGACGCCGCACGCGCCGCCGGGCACGAGGTGCTCGAGGCGCCGATCGACGCCGACGGCTACCGCGCGAGCGGCCTGCCGACGCGCACGATGGGGCGGACCTTCGACGAGGATCGCCTCTTCTTCGCCGCTGCGCTGGCGGCCGGCGGCGCGCTGGCGACTCAGATCGACGGAGGAGCGGCATGAGCTTCGAGCAGGTCGGCAGCGAGACGATCTGGTCCGGCCACATCGGCACGGTCAGAGTCGAGCGCTACCGCCACGACGACGGCGAGGTCGTCACGCGCGAGAACGTCGCGCACCCCGGCGCGGTCGCGATCGTCGCGGTCGAAGACGAGCACGTGTGGCTGATCCGCCAGCCGCGCGAGATCTGCGGCGAGCCCGCGCTGCTGGAGATCCCCGCCGGCAAGCTCGACAGACCGGGAGAGGATCCGCGCGCGGCGGCCGCGCGCGAGCTGGCCGAGGAGATCGGCAAGGCGGCGGACACGTGGGAGCGCCTCAAGGCGATCTACACGAGCCCCGGCTTCACCGACGAGCGGATCGAGATCTGGCTCGCGACCGACCTGCGCGACGTGCCTCGTCCGCCCGCGGAGGAGGACGAGCGGATCGAGATCGTCCCCTGGCCGCTCGACCGCATCGACGAGGCGATCGCCGAGTGCAGCGACGCGAAGTCGCTGATCGGCTTGCAGCTCCTGCGCGCCCGGCGCTGAGCCCGGGCGCCGACGCCGCGGGGGCAGGACCCGGCCGCCACGGCGCGAATCATGCGTGCAGGCATGTCGACCGCGACCCACGAGCCTCCGCCGCTGCGCACGAGCGGGTCCCACGAGGACCTCGTGCTCGACTTCATCGCCTACCTGGAGCTCGAGCGCGGGCTCTCCCGCAACACGCTGGAGGCCTACCGCTCGGACCTGTTGCAGTACGGCGTCTGGCTGCACGAGACCGGCAAGGACGCGCTCACAGTCGAGCACGGCGACCTCGCCGCGTTCGTCGCGACCCTCGCGTCCGGCGGCGACGGTCGCGCGCCCGCCGCGTCGACGACGATCCAGCGCAAGGTCGCCTGCCTGCGCTCGTTCTACCGCCACCTGCGCCGCGAGGAGCTGCTCGACCGCGACCCGACCGCCGAGCTGAAGGGACCGCCGCGCGGCAAGAGACTGCCGAAGGTCCTCAGCCGCGACGAGGTCGCGCTGCTGCTGTCCCAGCCGAGAGGCGGCAGCCCGGCCGCGCTGCGCGACCGCGCGCTGCTGGAACTGATGTACGCCTGCGGGCTGCGCGCCTCCGAGGCGGTCGGCATGAGACTCGACGAGCTCGACCTCGACGAGGGCGTGCTGCGGGCGAACGGCAAGGGCTCGAAGGAGCGGCTCGTGCCGATCGGCAGCAAGGCCGTCGCGGCTTTGATCGCCTACTTGACGATCTCCCGCCCCAAGCTGGTCGGCGTCGGCGACGAGACGCACGTGTTCGTCAACCAGCGCGGACAGGGGCTCACGCGCCAGGGCCTCTACAAGATCGTCCAGCGCCACGCCAAGAGCGCCGGCCTCGCCGACAAGATGAGCCCCCACACGCTGCGGCACACGTTCGCCACCCACCTGCTCGCCGGCGGCTGCGACCTGCGCTCGCTGCAGGAGATGCTCGGCCACGCCGACATCGCGACGACGCAGATCTACACCCACCTGTCCGCCGACCGCCTGCGCGACGTGTACTTCGCCGCACACCCGCGCGCGTCGGCCGCCCGGCCGGACTGAGAGGCGGCGTGGGGCGCCGCGCGCTCGTCGTCGTGCTCGACGCGTGCGGCGTCGGCGCGCTGCCCGACGCCGCCGACTACGGCGACGCCGGCACGAACACGCTCGGGCACCTCGCGCAGGCGGCCGGCGGCCTGGAGCTGCCGGCGCTGACGCGGCTCGGCCTCGGCTCGATCCTGCCGCTCGACGGCGTCCCGCCAGTGGACGAACCGGTCGTGCACGGCCGCCTGCATCCGCTCGGGCCCGGCAAGGACTCGACGACCGGCCACTGGGAGCTGATGGGCGTCGTGGCACCGGCCCCGCCGCCGACGTACGCCGACGGCTTCCCGCCGCAGATCGTGGCGGAGATCGAGCGGATCGCAGGGCGGATGGTGCTCTGCAACGCCCCGACCGACGGGCTCGCCGTGATCGAGACGTTCGGCGAGCAAGCGCGGCGCGAGGCCGCGTTGATCGTCTACACCTCGCAGGACTCGGTCCTGCAGGTCGCAGCGCACGAAGCGGCCGTGCCGGTGGCGGAGCTGTACGAGATCTGCGCCCGCGTGCGGGAGCTGATGCAGGGTGAGCATGCCGTCGGCCGCGTGATCGCACGGCCGTTCGACGGCGATGGCGAAGCGGGCTTCGAGCGCACGCCGCACCGGCGCGACTTCGCGCTCCCGCCGCAGTCGCGCAGCCACCTCGACGCGCTACAGGCCGCGCACGCGCCGGTCCACGCCGTCGGCAAGGTCTCCCAGCTGTTCGCGGGAGCGGGGATCGACGCCTCGCACCCCGGCGCGACGAACGCCGAGGCGATCGCGTCCACGACGGCCTTGCTGCAGGACCTCGACAGCGGCTTCGTCTTCACCAACCTGATCGAGACCGATCAGGTCTACGGCCACCGCAAGGACGTCGAGGGCTTCCACGCGGCGCTGCGCGAGATCGACGCGGCCGTCGCGCGCTGGCAGCTCCTGCTGGGACCGGAGGACCTCTTGGTGCTGACCGCCGATCACGGCTGCGACCCGCTGCATCCGGGGACCGACCACACGCGCGAGCATGCGCCGCTGCTGGCGTCGTTCGCCGGCCACGACGGCCACCGCCACGACGGCCCGCTCGCCGACGTCGGCGCGAGCGTGCTGCGCTGGCTCACCGGGCGCGATGCGCCGGACCTGCCCGGCGAGCCCTTCGTGCCGTAGCCCGCCGTGCAGCGTCCTGTCCTGCGTCTGCCCTGCGACCCCAGGGCAGGACGCTTGCGAGCGGAGGCCGGCTAGCCTCCCCGCCATGCCCGAGCTGCCCGAGGTCGAGACGGTCCGCCGCCAGCTCGCGCCGCGCCTGGAGGGGCGGATGCTGATCGTCTATCGCGTCAGCGACGCCCGCTGGACGGCGCCGCGCGCGCCGAACGAGGTGCTCGGCCCGCTCGTCGGCCGGCGCGTGGAGCGCCTCGATCGCCGCGGCAAGTACCTGATCGCCGAGTTCGAGGACGAGCTGTTCCTGCTCATGCACCTGCGCATGACCGGCAACCTCCTCTACGACGCCGAGCCGAGCGCGCCCTACACGCGCGCGATCATGGGCTTCGACGACGAGCACACGCTGAGCTTCGTCGACCCGCGCCGCTTCGGCACCGGCTGGCTGCTCGCCGGCCAGCCCGAGCTCGACGCCTACCTCGACGCGCGGCTCGGCGTCGAGCCGTTCAGCGACGACTTCACCGGCGAGCATCTGCACACGCTCGCTCGCCGCTCGCGCGCGCCCGTCAAGGCGTTCCTGCTCGACCAGAAGCGGATCGCGGGCGTCGGCAACATCTATGCCGACGAGGCGCTCTTCCGCGCCCGGGTGCACCCGCTGAGGGAGGCCGGCAGACTCACGCGCGCGCAGTGGGCGCTGCTGCGCAACACCGTGCGCGAGGCGCTGCAGGAGGGGATCGACGCCAACGGCGCGACGATCGACGACTTCCGCGACCTCGACGGCGCGCGCGGCTCGTTCCAGGACCGTTTCCTCGTGCACCGCCGCGCCGGCGAGGCGTGCCCGCGCTGCGGCGGGCCGGTGCGCAAGCTCCTGGCGGCCGGGCGCGGCACGTACGTCTGCGAGCGCTGCCAGCCGCGCCCGCGCGGCGCGCGGATCGTGCCGATGAGCCGCTGAGACGGGACCCAGACCGGGTCCGTTCAGGCCGCCCGCGCCCCGCTGCGCTCCTCGGCCAGCTCGATCGCCTGTTGCAGCGCGCCGGCCCACAGCGGGGCGTTGCGCTCGAGCGTCTGGTCCTTCGCCCACTTCTGGCCCCTCTTCGCGAGCTTGCGCTGCGCCTTGCCGTCGGAGAGCAGGCTGTGGAGCGCGTCGAACCACTCGTCGTCGCGCACAAGCCGGCCGCCCTGGTCCTCCGTGAAGCCGACGTATGGACCGTAGTCGGAGGCGAGCCACGGCACGCCGGCGATCGCGTACTCCTTCAGCTTGATGTCGGAGCGGGTCGAGTTGCCGGGCTTGTCTATCAGCGGTGCGATCGCGATGTCGAGGCCGGCGATCGCCTGCGGCAGCTGGTCGAAGTTGAGCACCCCGTAGGCGTGGTAGCGCTCCCTGGGCAGCCTCAGGTCGATCGGCCCGACGCTCTCGATCCGCAAGTCGGGGTGGATCTCCAGCAGGTCTTCGCAGATCTCCTGCAGGCCGAGCTCGTCCCAGTCGTCCTGGTGGTCGACCCAGCCTATGTAGCCGAGCACGGTGCCGTCGTGGCGGCGTCTGGGCGCGACGAGCGAGGGGCGCGTGATGAAGTTCGGGATCGGCAGCACGGTCTGCGCCCCGTACTCGCGGTAGCGCTCGGCGAGCAGGTCGTTCGTCGTCGTGACGACGTCGACGAGCGGGACCATGCCGTCGAAGCCGGCGCGGCGTTCGGGCCTCACGACGTCGTCGTCGTAGTCCCACACGATCCCCATGCCCTCGGCGTGCAGTCGCTGCGCGAGCGCGACGGCCTCCGGCTCTATGTAGCGAGCCATGAAGACGACGTCGAAGTCTTCGAGCAGCACCTCGAGATCCTCGTCGGAGACGTTCAGCTGCTCCGGCTCGGTGTACGTCGCGACGAGGTGGCCGCGGCGCGTCAGTTCGGTCAGCGGATGGATCGCGCGATAGCTCGAGCTTGGATGCGCGTCCCAGAAGAATGCGGCGATGTTCATCGGCGTGCTCCCCGTCCTCGCCCCATGGCGATCGTGGTCATCCGGCGAGCGCCCGCGCGCGGCTGCGGCTGCGCTCCACAGCCTCGGCGAGCGCGCGCTCCCACGGATCGACGTTGTCGGCGATCATCTGCGTGGCCGCCCACTTGCGGCCCTGCTTGGCCAGCTTGCGGCGGTCGCGCTCGTCGCGGATCAGGCGGTCCAGCTCGTCATACCAGCGGTCGTCGGCAACGTGCCGGCCGCCCTGCTTCGGCCCGAGCGACGCGTACGGCCCTATCGGCGAGGAGAGCCACGGGACGCCTGCGGCGGCGTACTCCTTGACCTTGATGTTGGAGCGCGAGGCGTTGAACGGGTTGTCGACGATCGGGGCGATGCCGATGTCGAAGCGCGTCAGCTGCGAGCCGAGCTGCTCGAACGGGACCACTCTCGTGCGGCGGTAGCGCTCGCGCGGGAGCTGGAGGTCGATCATGCCGACGCTCTCGACGCGCAGGCGCGGATGCGCCTCCAGCAGCCGGCTGACGATCGCGTGCAGGCCGAGCGCCTTCCAGTCAGCCTGGTGGTCGATCCACGCCGCCCACCCGAGCACGATCCCGTCGTGCGGCTCGCGCTGCAGATCGGCGTAGTGCGGGCCGAGGTAGTTCTCGATCACGTGGACCGAGGCGGCGCCCATCTCCCGGTAGTGCCAGGCGATGCGCTCGCTCGTGGTGACCACGACGTCGGCGGCGCGCACCAAGGTCGCTATCTCGGCGCGCCGTCTCTGGACCTCCAGCGCTCGCTGGTTGAGGTTCGGATCGTGGTCGACGGCGTCGTCGTGTCCCCACACGACGCCCATTCCCGCGCGCCGCAGCTGCTCGACGAGCTTGAGCGCTCCCTTGCCCTGCCAGCGGGAGATCAGCGCGACGTCGCAGTCGCGCATTTCCGGGGTCAGGGTGCCGTTTGCGCCGTTGACGATCCCGTCGTGGCCGCGCAGCGCCAGTGCGTCCAGCGGCTCATACGCGCGGTAGTACGAGCTCATCTCCCTTTCGTTCGCGAAGACGGCGATTCGCATCGGCCTTCGACACCCCCAAGTCGAATCTCGGCGGCGCCGGTCGCGCTCCATCCCGCGACCGCCGACGCTCCCCCGAACGGCGGTGTCGAGCATACCGGCGCCCGAGACCGCTGACAACGTTGTGGAGTGACGGACGGGCGCCGGTGAGTCAGCCGGCCAGGAGCGCGGCGAGCCGGCCGTCGCGGTCGGCGGCGGCGAGCGCCTCGAAGCCGCCCAGCGGCTCGTCCCCGACGAGGATCTGGGGGAAGGTCATCATGCCGGTACGCTGGACGAGCGCCACGCGTCCGTCGTGATCGCGTGAGAGATTGATCTCCTCGAACGGCACGGCCCGCTGCGTCAGCAGCGCCTTCGCGCGCACGCAGGAGGAGCACTTGTCGGTTGTGTACAGCGTGATCTTCTTCGCCATTACTTCATTTAGTATAGCGCCTCGGGGCGAGCTGTCCTGATGCCCGGCTCGCTGCGCACCGAGGCAATCGTCCTGCGCTCGATCCGCTACGGCGAGGCCGACCGCATCCTGCACCTGTACACGCCTGACCACGGGCGCGTCTCGGCGATCGCGAAGGGCGCGCGCCGCACGCGCAGCCGCTTCGGCGCTCGCCTGGAGCCGTTCTTCCACCTGCGCGCGATCCTCTACCAAGGCAGGTCGGACCTGCTGACCGTCACGAGCGCCGAGACGCTCGACGCGCACGGTCCGCTGCGCGAGCGCGCCGCCTCGCTCGACGCCGCCGCGCGCGCGTGCGACGCCGTTGCGCGGCTGTTCGAGACCGGCGACCCGAGCCCCGCCGTCTTCCACCTGCTCGCCAACGAGCTGCGACTGCTCGACGACGACGAGCGCACGGCCGGCGCCGCCCACCAGCTCGCCTTCCGCCTCAAGCTGCTCGTCGCCGGCGGCTTCACGCCGCAGCTCGCGACCTGCGCCTCGTGCGGCGATGCCGACCACCTCCGCGGCTTCTCGGGGGCGGCCGGCGGCGTCGTCTGCAGCGCATGCGAGGCGTCGGCGTTCCCGCTCAGCGAGGAGACCCACGCGTTCCTCGTCGCGGCGCTCGGCCGCCCGCTGGCGGAGGCTCCGGAGGCGAGCCCGCGCGCGCTGCGACAGGCCGAGCGGGCGATCACGGAGACGGCGGAGCATCACGCGCACGTGCACCTCAGGCCGCTTCCGCGGGCAGCTTGAGCGGTCTTCGCGCCGACCTGCCGGTCTCCTCGCTTACCTATCTGGCCGTTCGCGTTTTCGTTTGCGGACGTGGAGGGCAACGCTCCTCAAAGCTCGTCAAAGCTGCATAGAGCTTGCCAAACCTCATGACGATTCGACCGCTCACGAACAGGGTGCGAGCGGCAGTAAGCGGGGTCATCGCCCTCCTCCTGCTGCTGTGCGCTTCCGCGGCCGCCACGGCCGGGCTCACCGACGCCGTCCAGGCGACGACAGAACCCGCCTCTACGGTGGTGCAGACCGAGCGCCCTGTGAGCGCCGTGACGCAAACGGCGCCGAGCGCCGCCTCCGCCGCGAGGGCACCGCAGGCGACTGAAGTCGCTCCAAGCCCGCCGACCACGCCGCTGCCGAGAGCGCAGACCGAGGCTCAACCTGCGGTCGAGCGTGTGGCCGAGGCGATCGAGCCGGTGAGGCGGGAGTCCGAGGCGGCGGTCCAGCGTGTCGCGACGACCACCGGTACCGCCGTGGATGCAGCCGCCAGGACCGTCGAGCGCAGGACGGCGCCGATCGTCGAGCGGACCGCCTCGACGGTCGAGCGCACGACGGCGCCCCTCGTCCAGCGGACCGCCTCTACGGTCGAGCATACGAGCGGCGGAGCGCTCGCCATGGTCGAGACCCCCTCGACGGTCGAGCGCACGACGGCGCCCCTCGTCCAGCGGACCGCCTCGACGGTCGAGCAGACGAGCGCCGGAGCGCTTGCCACCGTCCAGCAGACCACTTTGACGGCAGGGCGCCTCGCCGGCGAGGCCCCCGACGACGACGCCCTCGCCCCGACCAGCGATCCGATGAAGGGCGTCCTCGCGCCTGCGGCGAGCGCCGTGCGCCGTGTGCTCGCCACGGAGCCGCCGACGGGTCCCGCTCCGGCAGCCGCGCCCGCTGGCGATCCAGTGACGGAGGCCGCGCCGACGACCGCCCCGACGGGCCTCACCCCGGCCGCCGCCACGTCCACGCCTCCGCGCACCGCCGCAGCGCAGCAGGTCGCGCATCCGCACGGCGCCATCGCCGGTTGGGCGACGCGCGCGCCGCTCGCGCAGATCCTTGCCGCTGCGATGCCCGCCGCCCTGCACGACCCGTCCGCGGCGACCTCGGTGACGACGGCAGCGCACGCTGTCGCAGCGACCGAGCGGTCCGACGGCCACACGCCGTCGCGACTTCCCGCACCTGGTCCGCTCGCCGGCCTCGCCGCGAGCGCCGCGGGCGGCGTCTCGACCACCCTCATCTTCCTCATCCTCGCGACCGTGGCGCTGCTGTCCGGGCCACGGCGCGGCCGCCGCCTGCTGCCCGCCTCGCGGGCACTGCGGCCCCAGCCCTTCGCCCTGCTTTCCGAGCGTCCCGGCTAGCCCGCCGGCGCCAGCTCAACAGCTCGCGCCGGACCACGGTGCCGTCAGGCATCCCCGGCGCCCGGAACGTAAACGGTACGAAGGAGACACAGATCATGCGAAGCATTCGCACAGCGGTCTGCGCAGGCGCGCTCGCGCTCGCGCTGACCCCGACCGCCGCGCTCGCCGGGGGCGACCCCGTGAACGGGACGCTCGACCAGGTCCAGCAGGCGACGAACAGCAACAGCACGACCCAGAGCGCGTCGAGCGAGGCGACGACGAAGCAGGTCAACGTCAACGCCCCGGTGAGCGTGCTCAGCAAGGGCTCGAACAACGGCGACGTCGATCAGTCCAACGACGCAACGACGGTCGCTTCGAGCCAGAACTCGAACGAGACGTACCAGTCGAACGACCAGAATCAACAGGACTCCGTCCAGAGCGGCGACTCGGGCTGCGGCTGCGACCGCCCGAACGGCGACTCCGGCGCGACGCAGTCGCAGCAGGCGAGCAACGACAACTCGACCGACCAGAGCGCGTCGAGTGTGGTGAGGCGATCATCGATCGTCATGGTTCGACTGTACCGGGCGAGCCGGCGACCCGCGTCGGGCTGGGTCCTTGCCGGGCTGGGGTCCTTGGCGCGCTGGCGGGCCTTGCCGGGCTGGCGGGCCTTGCCGCGTTGGCGGCGTTTGCCCCGGGCCGGCGGCCCACGCCTGGTCGACATGGCGGGCAC
>JBJMLB010000024.1:0-7692 GCA_045805465.1 Conexibacter sp.
GAGGAGTTCATACGCGTGTTCGAGGAGCAGGCGCTGCGGCTCGGCAACCCCAAGTACCTCGTGCAGGGCACGCTCTACTCCGACGTGATCGAGTCGGGCGGCGGCACGGGGGCGGCCACGATCAAGTCGCACCACAACGTGGGCGGGCTGCCGGACGACCTCGAGTTCGAGCTGGTGGAGCCGCTGCGGATGCTGTTCAAGGACGAGGTGCGCCAGGTGGGCTCGGAGCTGGGCATGCCCGACCGGCTGGTGTGGCGGCAGCCGTTCCCCGGCCCCGGCCTGGCGATCCGGGTGGTGGGCGGCGAGGTCACGAAGGAGCGCCTGGAGATCCTGCGCGACGCCGACGCGATCCTGCAGGACGAGATCCGCAGAGCGGGCCTCTACCGCGAGCTGTGGCAGTCCTTCTGCGTCCTGCCCGACGTCCGCACCGTCGGCGTGCAGGGCGACGAGCGCACGTACGGCTACGTCGTCGTGATCCGCGCGGTCACGAGCGACGACGCGATGACCGCCGACTGGGCCCGTCTCCCGTACGACCTGCTCGAGCAGATCGCCTCGCGCATGATCAATGAGATCCGCGAGGTCAACCGGGTGGTCTTGGACATCACGTCCAAGCCGCCGGGAACCATCGAGTGGGAGTAGCCTCCCGGCGCTTCGAGCCCTGAGCCCCGGCCGCTCGGCGGGCGGGTCCTGCCGCCTCCGGGCGCGCGCACACCGCCCTGTCGGGCGGCGCACGTGCGTCCTCAGCGCCACCCGCCCGATCGGCGTTTGTGGCTCAGCCGGTCTCGAGCTCGGTCGTCAGCTCTGGCGCGCTCGCGAGCGTCTGGTAGACGACGCAGTAGCGCTCGGTGAGCTTCTTGAGCGTGGCGAGTTGCTCCTCGGTCGCGTCGGCGTCGAGCTCGAAGGTGAGGCGGATGGCGGAGAAGCCGACGGGGGCCTCCTTGTCGACGCCGAGGGTGCCGCGGAAGTCGAGGTCGCCCTCGGCGTGGACCGTGCCTGCGTGGATGGGGATCTCCAAGCTGGTCGCGACCGCACGAAGCGTCACGCCCGCGCAGCCGACGAGCGCCTCGAGCAGCATGTCGCCTGAGCACAGCAGCGATCCATCGCCGCCGCTTGCGGGGTGGAGGCCGGCTTCGGCGAGTGCGCGGCCGGTCTGCACTGAGCAAGACACGCCCTCGCCGAGCGTTCCCGTTGCCGCGAGCGTCACGGTCGCGGCCTCCGGCTCGGCTCGGTACTGGTCCTTCAGGGGCGCCTGCAGCGCGCGCAGCTCGTCTCGTTCCATCGGATGAGCCTACGTGCCGGTGCCGTCATCGTCGCGCCGCTGCGGCTCCTGCCCGTCGAGATAGCCCCCGGGTCGACGCAGCCCCTCCGGATGCAGCAGCGAGAAGAGCAGCACCACGAGCGCGGCGCCGAGCACGACGAGTCCGGCGATTCCGAGGACTGAGACAGCGAAGACCTGCATGGGTTCAGAGCCTACGCGCGCCGGTCGGTCCGGCGCCGTGTCGCGCTCAGCTGAAGCGATCCCAGCGCTTGAGCGCGGGGAGGGGGTCGATCGGCTCGCCGCCGCGGTACCAGCCCGGCGAGGTCCAGATTTCGAAGTGGAGGTGGCAAGCGCTCGCGTCGCCGGTCTCGCCGACGACGCCGATCGGCTGCCCGGTCTCGACGCGCTCGCCTCTCGTCACGCTCGCCGGCTCGCGCAGGTGGGCGTACATGTTGCTCTGGCCGGTGATCGGGTCCTGGATCACGAGGTAGTTGCCGGCGAGCGCCTGGTAGGTGCGCATGATCACGGTTCCTCCGCGAGCCGCGACGAGCGGCGTGCCGCAGTCGGCCATCACGTCCTGGCCCTGATGCACGTGGCCGGTGCGCCCCGCGCCGAAGGCGGCTCCACCCTGCCCGTAATCGTGCGGTCCGCGCACGGGGAAGGCCGCGCCCACGAACGTGAAGGTCCTCACGTTCGTCGAGCCCAGGGGCGGGGCCGCCGCCTCGGGCGAGGCGCCGCCGCCTGGCGTGGCGCCTGCGGTGCTGCTGCTCGCGCCGGCGTCGGCGGCGAGCGCGACGCGCAGCTGGTAGCGGCCGTCGAGCGCAAGCCCGCTTCTGGCGCGCCCGCTCCAGCTCACCTTCTGTGTTGCTTCGGGCGCGACCGTGCGCTCGTCGGTGAACACGGAGAGCCCGTCGGCGAGGCGCACGACGTCGACGCGCACCTGCACCGCGCCGCGCGCGTGCGAGACGTACGTCAGCGTCGCGGCGCTGACGGCGCGCTTGGAGATCTTGCGCAACGCGACGCCGGCCGCGAGCTGCGGGATCGACGCGACGGGGGAGAGGGCCGGGGCCGTCACCGCGGCGGGCGCCGTCGCGGCGCGCTTCGGGGCCGGCTCGGCGAGGCCGGCGCCGCCGGTCGCGGCGGTGGCCGAACCGGCGGTCGCGCCGAGGAGCACGGCGGCGGCAAGCGTCGTCTTCGCAGCGGGGAGTCCCCGCATTCCGCGCAGCATCGTGTGCGATGCCCTTTCGTCACGGCCTACGGGGTTAGCTGACGGGCTCGCGCTTGAAAGGTCCGCGCTACCGAGCGGCAATGCTCGGATTCGCCCCTGACGACGCTGCGGCGACACCGCCGTCATTGGGTTCCCCGTTCCCTCTGGCACGAGAGGGATTCGGCTCTGGCTTATGGAACGGGCGGCAGTATAACCAGGGGCTCCGGACGGACCCCTCGGCGCGGGTCGCCCGTCGCCGCCGCGACGATTTCCCTATCATGGGCGACCGCCGCGCCAACGAGGCGTGGCATCTCTCATGCCATGAAGACCTACGTCGCCACTCCTGCCGACCGCGAGCGCAACTGGGTGCTCGTCGATGCCAACGGGCTCACGCTCGGCCGGCTCGCCACCCAGATCGCCGACGCGCTCCGCGGGAAGAACAAGCCCACGTACACGCCCCACGTCGACACCGGCGACTTCGTCATCGTCGTCAACGCCGAGAAGATCTCGGTCTCGGGGAACAAGCGCGCCGACAAGCGCTACTACCGCCACTCGGGCTACCCGGGCGGCCTGCGCTCGCGGACGCTCGAGGAGATGCTCGACCGCCGGCCCGAAGAGGTCATCCGCCTGGCCGTCAAGGGCATGCTCCCTCGCAACCGCCTCGCGCGCAGACAGCTCACGAAGCTGAAGGTGTACGCCGGCCCGGACCATCCGCACGTCGCCCAGCAGCCGCAACCCATGGAGATTTCCTCGTGACCGACGTCGAGCAGCCTGAGGACGAGCAGCGCACCCCGGAGACCGAGGCGCCCGCAGAGGAGCCCGTCGCCGCCGAGGAGTCGCCTGCCGCCGAGGCCGCGAGCGACGCGCCCGAGCCGGCGGCTGAGACCGAGACGCCGGCGGCTGAGCCCGCTGAGCAGCCTGTTGCCGAGGAGCCCGCGGTCGCCGAGCCGGTCGCCGAGGCGCCCGCTTCCGAGCAGGCCGCGGCGCCCGCGGAGGCCGGCGAGGAGGAACTGATCGAGGAGACGCCGCGCGTCAAGCCGGAGATCCCCGGCGCCGACCTCGTGCCGGACATCGTGCTCGAGGGCGACGTGCTCGGCGAGACGCCGTCCTACGACGAGGACGGCGAGCCCATCGCCGCCGCCGGGGGTGATGATGAGCCCGACGTGCAGCCGATCGCCGACGCGGCGATCTCGCTCGCCACGGGCGCGCGCTACACCGCCACCGGCAAGCGCAAGACGGCCGTCGCCCGCGTGACGCTCAAGCCGGGGACCGGCGAGTACGTCATCAACGGCAAGCCGCTCAACGACTTCTTCCCGCGTCCCACGCTCCAGCGCAACATCCGCCAGCCGCTCGAGACGGTCGGCTACGAGGCGCGCATGGACGTGATCGCGAAGCTGCACGGCGGCGGCGTCTCGGCGCAGGCCGGCGCACTGCGCCACGGCATCTCGCGTGCGCTGCTGGAGGCCGATCCGAACCTGCGCGGCGAGCTCAAGCGCCGCGGCTTCCTCACGCGTGACGCACGCGCGAAGGAGCGCAAGAAGGCCGGCCTCAAGAAGGCCCGCAAGCGGCCGCAGTTCTCGAAGCGCTAGCTTCTCTTCCGTGGCCCGGCGTTTGTTCGGCACGGACGGCGTCCGCGGCGTCGCGGGCGAGTTCCTCACGGCTGAGTTGACGCTTGCGCTCGGCCGTGCGGCGACCACCCGCGCAAGCGTGGGCAGCGGTTCCGAGCGCCCCCGCGTGCTGGTGATCCGCGACACCCGCGCGTCGGGCGAGATGCTCGAAGCGGCCGTTGCGGCGGGAATCGCCGCAGCCGGTGGCATCGCACTGCTGGGCGGAGTTCTGCCGACCCCGGCCGCGCCGCTGCTGATCCGCCGCTACGGCTTCGACCTCGGCGTCGTCTTGTCGGCCTCGCACAATCCCTGGCGCGACAACGGCGTCAAGTTCTTCGGCGCCGACGGCGACAAGCTGTCCGACGCCGTCGAGGAGGAGATCGAGGCGCTGCTCGACGAGCCGCAGGGGAACGGGGCCGGGTCCGCAGAGCCGGGCGGCGTGACGCAGCTGCACGGCACGTTGGAGGACTACCTGCGCGAACTGCACACGCGTTTCGCGGAGCTCGACCTCAGCGGGTGCCGCATCCTGATCGACTGCGCCAACGGCGCGACGCATCGCGCGGCGCCCGAGATCTTCCGCCGCCTCGGCGCCCACGTCGACGTGATCGCCGACGCGCCCGACGGCCGCAACATCAACGACGGCTGCGGATCGACGCACGTCGAGGCGCTCGCCGACGCGGTGCGGCGCGACGGCCACGACGCCGGTTTCGCGTTCGACGGCGACGGCGACCGCGTGCTGGCCGTCGACCGCAACGGCACAGTCGTCGACGGTGACGAGCTGGTCGCGCTCGCTGCGCTTCACCTGCGCAAGCAGGGCCGGCTGCAGGGCGGCGGCGTCGCCGTGACGGTGATGACGAACTACGGCTTCCACACGGCGATGGCGGCCGCGGGCGTCGAAGTCGCCACGACCGCCGTCGGCGACCGCTACGTGCTGGAGGCGCTGCGCGAGCGCGGCTGGACGCTCGGCGGCGAGCAGTCCGGCCACATCATCGAGCTCGGTTTCGCGCCCTCCGGCGACGGGATCGCGAGCGCGCTGCTCACGTTGGAGGCGCTCGACGGCGGAGACCTCGCGGAGCGCCATGCGATGGACAAGCTGCCGCAGACGCTCGTGAACGTCCGCCTGCCGGATCGCGCGGCCGTCGAGCGCGCGGCGTCCGGCGAGGAGATGGCCGCGGCGGTCGAGCAGGAACAGGGCGCGTTGGCGGGGCGCGGCCGCGTGCTCGTGCGGGCGTCCGGGACCGAGCCGCTGCTGCGCGTGATGGTCGAGGCGCCGAGCGCCGAGGAGGCGCACGCGGTCTGCGGGCGCCTCGTCGAGAGGGCGCAGGCGGCGGCCGTCGAAATGGCTCCTTAGCCTGTGTTCGCGGCGCAGCGCGTGTACTAGGCTCTTCGAGTCCCCACGGAGGTTTCCCATGTGCGGCATCGTCGGCTACGTCGGCGCCCGGCCAGTCCGCGAGCAGCTGCTCGCCGGACTCGAAAAGCTCGAATACCGCGGCTACGACAGCGCTGGCATCTCCGTCCTCAACGGCGAGGCGATCGACTCCGTGCGCGCGGTCGGGAACCTCGACGCACTGCGCACTGCGCTCGCGGCGCAGCCGGCAGCGGCGGCCGACGCGCCGCCCACGAGCGTCGCGCTGGCCGAGCCCGGCACCGGCATCGGCCACACGCGCTGGGCCACACACGGCCGCGTCAGCGAGCGCAACGCGCATCCGCACACCGACGACGAGGACCGCGTCCACGTCGTCGTCAACGGGATCGTCGAGAACTACGTCTCGCTGCAGCGCCAGCTGGAGCAGGAGGGGGCGGTCTTCTCCTCCGAGACGGACGCCGAGGTGATCGCCCACCTCATCGCCAAGCACTACGACGGCGACCTGCCGAGCGCCGTGCGCGCCGCCTACGGCGAACTGGTCGGCCACTTCGCGTTCGTCGCGATGACGGTCGCGGAGCCGGGCGTGCTGGTCGGCGCGCGGCGCGAGTGCCCGCTCGTCGTCGGGCGCGGTGAGGACGAGCAGTTCCTCGCCTCGGCCGTGCCGGCCTTCCTCGCGCGCACGAGGCGCGTCCAGTACATCGAGGACGGCGAGCTCGTCGTGCTGCGTCCGTCCGGCGTCGAGTTCATGACGGCGGACGGCACGCCGATCGAACGCGAGGTCGTCGAGATCGACTGGGACGCGGAAACCGCCGAGAAGGGCGGCTACGAGACGTTCATGCTGAAGGAGATCCACGAGCAGGCGGACGCGGTCGCCGAGACGGTCGCTGATCGCACGGCGCGCGGCGACGGCGTGGATCTCGGCGACCTCGGCACGATCGACGAGGCGTTCCTGCGCGACGTGCGGCGGATCGTCGTCGTCGCCTGCGGGACGTCGTACCACGCCGGCTTGATCGGCCGTTACGCGATCGAGGAGTGGGCGCGCGTGCCGGTCGAGATGGACGTCGCGTCCGAGTACCGCTACCGCAACCCGGTCGTCGGCCCAGGCGACCTGGTGATCGGCATCTCGCAGTCCGGCGAGACGGCCGACACGCTCGCGGCGATGCGGTTGGCGCGCTCGCGCGGCGCGACCGTGCTCGGCGTCACGAACGTGATGGGGTCGCAGATCACGCGCGACGCCGACGGCGTGCTGTTCACGCGCGCAGGCTTGGAGATCGGCGTCGCCGCGACGAAGACGTTCGTCAGCCAGGTCGCCGCGATGTACCTGCTCGGGCTGCGGCTCGCCGAGCTGCGCGAGACGCTGCCGCCCACGCGGCTGACGGAGCTCGTGGGGGCGCTCAAGCACCTCCCGCACCACATCGCCGCGCTGCTGGACGCCGGCAGCGAGCAGATCGAGGCGATCGCCCGCCAGCACCACCGGGCGGAGTTCTTCCTGTACCTCGGGCGCCACGTCGGGCTGCCGGTCGCGCTGGAGGGCGCGCTGAAGCTGAAGGAGATCTCCTACATCGCGACCGACGCGTACGCGGCCGGCGAGATGAAGCACGGACCGATCGCGCTGCTCGACGAGCAGACGCCCGTCGTCTGCGTGGCGACCGACTCGCCGGTACTCGACAAGGTCGTCTCGAACATGCAGGAGGTGCGCGTGCGCGGCGCGCACGTGATCGCGATCGTGACCGAGGGCAACGACGAGATCGCCGCTCACGCCGAGCAGGCGATCACGATCCCCGAGACGGACTGGATGCTTGCGACGCTGCTGGCGGTCGTGCCGCTGCAGCTGCTGGCCTACCACATCGCCCGCCTGCGCGGCCTGAACGTCGACCAGCCGCGCAACCTCGCCAAGACCGTCACCGTCGAGTAGCCTCGCCGGCATGACGGGGCTGCCGGACTGGCTCGAGCCGCTGCCCGACGCTGCCGCTCAGCGCGCGCTCGACGGCTGGGCGATCGAGCAGCGCCGCATCCCGGGCCTGGAGCTGATGGAGCACGCCGGCCGCGGGCTTGCCGAGCTCGTCGCGCAGCACGTCCCGCAGGGGGTGATCGCGGTCGTCTGCGGCCGCGGCAACAACGGCGGCGACGGCTTCGTGGCCGCGCGGCTGCTGCGGGAGATGGGGCGCGAGATCGACGTGCAGCTGCTCGGCGAGAGCGGCGCGCGCGAGCTGACGGGCGACGCGCGCGCGAACTGCGAGCGGCTGCCGTTCGC
>JBJMLB010000025.1:0-69199 GCA_045805465.1 Conexibacter sp.
GACTTAACGCGGAGTTAATAGTCCCGTGGCCTGAGCTTCACAACCCAGCGAGATACTGCGCCCGCCAAGGGGAGACCGGCACGGGGACAGCGAAGGAGAGGCAGAGCCGTTATGTACCGCTTCAGTCGGGCGATCTACCGCGAGCTTGCGAACGAGATCGTCGAAGACAGTCCAGGCAGCATCACGGGGGTAACGAATCACGAGCGCGTCCTGCGCGCTTGCGAGGCGGCGATCGAGCGCCTCGCCACCGACAGGCACTACTTCGCGCGCCCGGCGCGGACGCTCTTCAACGACATCCGGCCCTACTTCCCCATGTCCTCCCAGGCCCGGATATACCGCGTGATCGAGCGCTACATCGCCTGTGCCGACGAGTTCCTCGCCCGGCAGCCGATGACCGGCTACGACCTCGCCGGCAACCCGCTCCAGTGCCGCGCGACGACCCGCAAGGGCACGCCGTGCCAGCGCATGCCGCTGCCGCACAACGGCTACTGCCCCTCGCACCAGCACCTCGCCGAGACCGAGGAACTGGCCGAGCGGGAGCTGGCAGCCGCAGCAGCCTGACCGCCGCGGTCTGACGGGATAGCCTCCCCGGCGTGTTGCTCGGGGTCGATGTCGGCGGGACGTTCACCGACGCCGTCCTGCTCGGCGACGGCGTGCTGGTCACCGCGAAGGCGCCGACGACGCCGGAGGACCAGTCGCTGGGCGTGATGGCCGCCATCGATGCGGCGCTCGCGCGCGCGGGCCGCGATGCGGTCGACGTCACCGCGTTCGCCCACGGTATGACCGTCGCGACGAACGCGCTGCTGGAGGGCCGCCATGCCCGCACCGCGCTCGTCGCGACCGAGGGCTTCACCGACGTCGTGGAGCTCGGCCGCCAGGCGCGCGCCGACCTCTACCGCCTCTGCGTCGCCCGCCCGGCGCCGCTCGCCGCGCCGGAGCTGCGCTTCGGCGCGCCGGAGCGGATGACGCCGGAGGGCCCGCTGCGCGAGCTGACGCCGGAGGCCGCCGAGGCGCTCGCGCGCGAGGTCGCCGCCGCCGAGCCCGAGGCGGTCGCGGTCGTGCTGCTGCACGCCTACCGCCATCCGCAGCACGAGCAGCGGATCCGCGACGCGCTCGCAGCGGCGCTGCCGGACGCGCACGTGTCGCTCTCGCACGAGGTCGTCGGGACCTTCCGCGAGTACGAGCGCGCTGCGACGACGGAGATCGACGCCGCCCTCTCCCCCCTGCTCGGCCGGTACCTGCGCCGGCTCGCAGCCCGCACGCAGGCCGCGAGCCTGCCCGAGCCGGCGATCATGCAGTCCAACGGCGGCCTGGCCGACGTCGAGAGCGCCGCCGCGCACGCCGCCCTGACCGTGCTCTCCGGCCCGGCTGGCGGCGCCGCCGGCGCTGCCTACGCTGCTCGCACAGCCGGCGTCGAGCGCGCGCTGTGCCTCGACATGGGCGGCACGTCCGCCGACGTGTGCGTCGTCCATGACGGCGCGGTGGCGGAGACCGGAGCCAGCGAGATCGCCGGCCGCCCGATCGCGCAGCCGACGCTCGACGTCCACACCGTCGGTGCGGGCGGAGGCTCGATCGCGTGGCGCGATGCGGGCGGTGCGCTGCGCGTCGGGCCGCGCTCGGCGGGTGCCGTGCCGGGACCCGCCTGCTACGGGCGCGGCGGCGAAGAGCCGACCGTCACCGACGCGAACCTGCTGCTCGGTCACCTGCCCGACAACGTGCCGCTCGCGGGAGGCGTGACGCTCGACCGCGCCGCGGCCGAGCGGGCTATCAGCGCGCTGGCACGCGAGCTGGGGCTCGATCCGCGCGCATGCGCCGAGGGGATCGTGCGCGTCGCGAACGCCGAGATGACGCGCGCGCTGCGCGTCGTCACGGTCGAGCGCGGGATCGACCCCCGCGACCACACGCTCGTCGCCTTCGGCGGCGCCGGGCCGCTGCACGCCGTCGCGATCGCCGAGGAGCTGGGGATCGAGCGCGTGATCGCGCCGCGCGCATCGGGCGTGCTGGCGGCGCTCGGCCTGGTCGTCGCCCCGCGTCGGCGCGACGCGCAGCGAAGCGTGCTGCGCTCGGGCGCGACGCTCACCGCCGAGGCGATCGCAGCGGACGTCGCGGAGCTCGCCGCCGCCGCGCGCGGCGCGCTCGGCGATCCGGACGCGACGATCGCGGCGACGTACGAGCTGCGCTACCGCGGCCAGGCGTTCGAGCTGGCGGTTCCCTCCCCCGCCGGCGAGCCGGCGCGGACGCCGGCTGCGCTGCGCGAAGCGTTCGAGGCCGCGCACGAGGAGCGCTACGGCTATCGCGACGGCGAGCAGGAGGTCGAGCTGGTGACCGTCCGCGTGAGCGCCGCGACGCCCGCGCCTGCCCCGCTGACGACCTCGACGGCAGGGGCACCTTCGGCGAGGCCGGTGGGCGGGCCGAAGACGGGGACGACGATCTCCGGGCCCGCCGTCGTCCCGCTGCCGGAGTCGACGCTCGCGATCCCGGCGGGCTGGTGCGGCTCGGTCCTTCCAGACGGCGCGATCGACGTGCGGCGCGAGCGGGGCGAGACCGCATGAGCGTTGACCCCGTCGAGCTGCAGGTGATTCTCGGCGCGCTGCGCGCGACCTGCGAGGAGATGGGCGCCGTGCTGATCCGCTCGGCGCACTCGGCGAACATCAAGGAGCGCCGTGACGCCTCGACCGCGCTGTTCGACGCCGACGGCGAGATGGTCATGCAGGCCGAGCACATCCCGGTGCATCTCGGCGCGATGCCGGCGGCGGTCGCCGCCGTGCGCGACGAGACGCACGCACCTGGCCGCGCGTGGGTGCTCAACGACCCCTACCGCGGCGGGACCCACCTGCCCGACATCACGGTCGTGACGCCGATCTTCGCTCCGGACGGAGCGGACCTGCTCGGCTTCGCCGCCTGCCGCGCGCACCATGCCGACGTCGGCGGTCCGACGCCCGGCTCGATGCCGGCCGACAGCCGCACGCTCGCCGACGAGGGCGTCGTGATCGAGCCGCAGCCGCTCGACGACGCGGCCATCGCGCGCCTCGCCGCCCAGATGCGCCAACCGGACCAGCGCCGCGCCGACCTGCGCGCGCAGCTCGCCGCGAATCGCGCCGGCGCACGGCGGGTCGAGCAGCTCGCCGAGCGGATCGGCACGGCGACGCTGCGCGCGGCGATGGCCGAGGTCCTCGCCTACGCCGAGCGCCGCACGCGCGCGTGCATCGCCGCCCTGCCCGATGGCGTGCGCACCGCGCGCGACGTGCTCGAGGGCGCGGACGGCGATCTCGAGCTGCGGCTCGCCGCGACGGTCGAGGGCGAGCGGCTCGTGCTCGACTTCTCCGGCAGCGCCGCGCAGCACGACGGCAACCTCAACTGCCCGCTGGCCGTGACCCGATCCGCGTGCTACTTCGCGGTGCGCGTGCTCACCGATCCGGACATCCCGCCGAGCGCCGGCACCTACCGGCCGATCGAGGTGCGCGCTCCGGAGGGTTCGCTGCTCAACGCGCGGTCGCCGGCGGCCGTCGTCGCCGGCAACGTCGAGACGTCCTCCCGCGTCGCGGATCTCGTGCTGGCCGCCTTCGGTCGCGCGCTCGGGCAGGGCACGATGAACAACCTCACGCTCGGAGACGAGACCTTCACCTACTACGAGACGCTCGGCGGCGGGCAAGGCGCGTGTCCCGACGCGCACGGGCCGAGCGGCGTGCACGTGGCGATGAGCAACACGCTCAACACGCCCGTCGAGGCGCTCGAGCTGGAGTTCCCGCTGCGCGTCACCCAGTACGCGCTGCGACGCGGATCGGGCGGCGCGGGCCGCTGGCGCGGCGGCGACGGGGTCGTGCGCGAGCTGGAGGCGCTCGCGCCCATGACCTACTCGCTGCTGACGGAGCGCCGGCGCCACGCACCACCGGGCGCCGGCGGCGGCGCTCCCGGCGCGCTCGGCCGCAACCTGCTCGACGGGAGCGCGCTGGGACCGAAGGTGCGCGGGACGCTGGAGCCTGGTCAGCGCCTGCGCCTGGAGACGCCCGGAGGCGGCGGGCAAGGCTAGCGGAAGCGATCGCTCGGATTGCGGCGAAATAGTCGCAAATAGCAGGGAAATTATGGAATTCCTAGGGCTTCCCGTAGAATGGCGTTCCCGTGCGCGGGCTGGTTGCAACTTTCCGCGGGCACACGGTTAATACGCTCCTTCTCCCTCCGGAACCTAATGCCGATTGCTTTCAAAGAATGGGCCGTCACCGTACGTGCGCTCGCCGAAGGCGAGCAGTTGGTCACGTTGCGCAAGGGCGGCATTCGCGAGCCTGACAAGCACTTCGCGCTCGAGCACGAGCGCTTCTTCCTGTACCCCACCTTCGACCACCAGCGCGAAGACCTCGTGCGCGAGTCGCATCAGCCTGAGCTGCTGCGCGCGCTCGAGGAGGGCGTCTGGCCCGAGGGTGACCCACCGATGCATGCGCTCACGCGCGACGGGGACATCCCGCAGCCCGACCGCGTGCGCATCCGCGCATGGGCCGAGGTCGCCGATCATTGGACGATCACGGACCGCCGTGCGGTCGACGCGCTGTCGCCGTTCTACGTGTGGACGACCGACTACGCCGAAAAGCGTCTCGCTTGGAAGCGCCGTCACCCGCTGCACGTCGTGCTGCTGCGCACCTACCGAATCCCGCGCCCCGTCACCGTGAAGGTGCGCGACGAGTTCGGCGGCTGCCGCTCGTGGCTCGAGATCACGCGCGACCTCCCGTTCGAGGGCACTCCGGTGCTGTCTGACGACGAGTTCGAGCGCGCACGCGAGGAAATCGCGGCGATCGTCGCCGGCAGGACGCCCGCGCTCGTCTAGAGCGCGGGCTGTCGGCCTCCTCCGGCCTCCGGCCGGGGGGGCGTCATGGCCTGGGTCGAGACTGTCACGCAGTCGTTCCGCGCACGCCACGAGTCCGCTGACGCGGACGACGTGGCGCGTGCGCTCGACTCGCTGGAGGCGACGCGCGCGCGGCTGGAGATCGTCTTTCCGAGAACGGCCGCCGACGTCACCACCGTCTTCCACCGCTCGGCCCCGCTGCTCGACCTCGCGCATCCACTCGTCCCGCTCGAGCGGCTGCTGACCGCGCCCGCCGCCCGCCGCTACGTCGTCGGCTCGACCGGCGGCGCCCAGACGATCCACGTGCTCGCGCCGCATGCGCTGCGTGCACGCGCGTCGGCCGTCCCCGGCTCGCGCGAGATGCTCGAGCGCGCGCCCGACGTGCTGTATGCGCGGCTCGTCGTCGGGCTCAACAACCGCCGCCTGCCGCCGCCCTCCACACCGCCGCGGCTGCTGCAGCGCCTTCGCTGGGCCTGGCTCGTGGAGGGCACTGCGCGCTACTTCGCCGGCCAGGTCGAGCACGCGCGCCCGGCGATCGCCCGCCGCCTGCGCGAGGGCGAGCGACCCGCCTTCCCGCCGAGCCTGCGCGACGCGGCGCTGCTCGGCCCAACGCTGATCGACCTGCTCGCGCGCGAGGAGGGTCCCGAGGCCGCGATGCGACTCGCCTGCTACCTCGATCCCGCAGGCCCTGACCACGCGTTGCGCGAGGCGTTCTCCGGCCGCTCGCTCGTGCACACCGAAGGTGCCTGGCGCTCGCACCTCGCCCGCATCGCCTCGGCGTAGGGCAGGTTCTTCAGGCCAGCTCGGAGGGGGGTGGGCGAGACGGCGTCAGCGCGTCGCGCGCGGCCTCGGCGCCCGAGCTCGGCACGAGCACGTCGCGCGGGCCGGCGGCAAGGAAGTCGGGCACGTCGAAGCCGCCGCTGCGCTTCGTCATGCTCGGGATGCCCTCTTCGAGCAGGAGGTTCTGGATCAGCTCCGCCTCGGCCTGGTGCTGTGCGCGTGCGACCCGCACCAGCTCGCCCTCGGCGTACTGCGGCTTGATCTTGCGGGCGCGCGCTTGACGCGCGCTGACGGGCACCGGAGCGGTGTCGACCTGCACGAGCGGCACGCCGCAGCGCGGGCAGAAGCGCTCCTCGTCGCCGAAGACCTCGCCGCACGTCGGGCAGAGGAGCGGAGCGTCCACGCGTTACTCGACGACCAGCTCCACCTGCGTGACGCGGCCGTCCTCGATCGCCCAGGTGCGCACGTCGGGCTCGTCGTCGTGGGTGGCGAGGCCAACGATGACCCACAGCGCGCCCGGCCACTGGGCGGCGCCGTTGATGTCCGTCTGCGACGGCTCCGGCGCCGTGCGCGTGTGCGAGTGGTAGATCGCGCCGATCTCCAGGCCCGCGTCGTCGATCTCGTTGTTGATCCGCAGCAGGTCCAAGCCCTCGATCTCGAACCGCAAAGGGCTGGCGTGCTTGTTCGTCGCCGCGAAGACCTGCTGGGCGCTGCCGCCACCGTTGGTGGCGACCACGCCGCAGCACTCGTTCGGCGCTTCGGCGCGGGCGTGGGCGACGATCTGCTCGTACAGCTCGCGGGCGATGCGCATGGACGTCGGCTCGCCCGCCCCGGTCAGACGGTCTCGCGCTCGGGCGCGGCGGCTGCCTTGAGGTCCGGCTGGTCCTCGTCCTTCGTGATGCCGGCGATCGAGTCCTTGAACTCGCGCATGCCCTTGCCGATCGAGCGACCGGCCTCCGGGAGGCGCTTGGGGCCGAGGACCAGAAGGGCGATTACGAGGACCAGGATGATCTCCATCGGTCCGATCTGAGAAAACACGGCGCTGCTCCTTGCTCGCGGGCGGGTCAGCCGATGGTAGCGGCCACTGTCAATGCGCGACTGGCGCGCGGCCGGATCACCACCACACGGTCGAGTCGAGGTTCTCGACCTCGTCGACCGGCAGCGTGTAGATGCCGCTGGAGAGATACTTCCAGCCGTCGTCGGCGACGATGAAGACGACGTTGCCCTCGTCGAGCTCGTTCGCGATCCGCACCGCTACGCGGGCAATCGCGCCGGTCGAGACGCCGGCGAACAGGCCCTCCTCGTCGAGCAGCTTGCGCGTCCATACGATCGCGTCGCGGTTGGTGACAAAGATCTTCCGGTCGAGCAGCGAGAGGTCGATGATCGGCGGGATGAAGCCGTCGTCGAGCGAGCGCAAACCCTGCACCGGCTCGCCCTGCATCGGCTCGGCCGCGACGATCTTGCAGGCGTCGCCAAGCTCCTCCTTGAAGCGTCTGCCGTTGCCCATCAGCGTGCCGCCGGTGCCAAGGCCGGCGACGAAGGCGGAAATCTCGTCGAGCTCCTCGAGGATCTCGAGCGCCGTGCCGTTGTAGTGCGCAAGCGGGTTCGCCATGTTCCCGTACTGGTAGGGCATGTAGTACGAGGAGTCCCCGGCGGCCATTTCGAGCGCCATCTCGACGGCGCCGTTGGAGCCCTTGTTGCCGGGCGAGTACACGATCTCGGCGCCGTACATATTCAGCAGCTGGGTGCGCTCACTCGTCACGTTATCGGGCATCACGACCTTGAGCGGATACCCCTTGCGCTTGCAGATCATCGCGAGCGAGATGCCGGTGTTGCCGGACGTCGGCTCGAGGATCGTCTGACCTGGGCGGATCGCGCCTCTGGCCTCGGCGTCCTCGATCAGCGAGCGCGCGACGCGGTCCTTGACGGAGCCGGTCGGATTGCGCGACTCGAGCTTCGCCCAGACGCGCACGCCGGGCTTCGGCGAGAGCCGCTTGAGCTCGACGAGCGGCGTGTTGCCGATCGCCTGCACGATGTCGCCGTAGCGACCGCCGCAGGGGCGATTCTGGAGGCGCTCCCCGTCCATTGCTTCACGAAGTATAGCGAGGTGTCGGGCTGCTCGGAGCGGCCGCGCAAGCGCGCTGACGCGCACGATCAAAGTGGCGGTTCCACCCTTCGATATCCCACGCTACCCCTTAGACATCCCAAAATATCCCCTGCGAGGGGTGTATTTCGGAGGCGCTCCTCAGAAGAGTCCCGGAGGTGCCTCCGCACACCGAGAGAGAGCGGCGCGTAGTCGGATCGGCGGTGCGCAGGATGCGCAAGGCGCGAAGGCTCACGCAGGAGCAGGTCGCGGACGGCGCGGGCCTCGGCCGAAAGCAACCCGGCCAGCTCGAGCGCGCCGCCGTCGACGTCAGACTCGGATCGATCATCCTCGTCGCCGAGGGCCTCGGGATGCGACGCGGCGACTTCTTCCGCGAGGTCGCGGCGGCGTTCGACGCCGCCGAGAAGCGGGTCTAGCGAGCGCCGCCGGCCATCGCCGGCAGGATGACGAGCGTGTCGCCCTCGCCGACGGCGGTGGAGAGGCCCTCGAGCACGCGCACGTCCTCGTCGTTGAGGTAGACGTTTACGTAGCGGTTCAGTTCGCCCTCGGCCGAGAACAGCTGAGACTGCGTCTGCGGGTGGGCGCTCGCGAGCGCGTTGAGAACCTCGCCGACGGACGCCCCCTCGGCGGCGACTTCCTTCTCGCCGCCGACGGACGCCCGCAGGACGGGTGGGATCTTCACAGTGGCCATGGTGCGAGACCCTAACCGGCCGCGGCGCAGAACGCCTCGTAGTCGGGAAAGACGCCCATCTCGTCGTCGGTGATCGCGTCGGGCTCGCGCGAGCAGATCGGGCAGTCCGGGTCGCGGCGCACCTTCAGCTCGGTGAACGTCGCGCCAAGCGCCTCGTACAGCAGCAGGCGCCCGATCAGCGGCTCGCCCGCGCCGAGGATCAGCTTCACGACCTCGGTCGCCTGCAGCAGCCCCATCGTCCCCGGCAGTACGCCGAGCACGCCGTTCGCGCCACAGGAGGGCGCCAGCTCGGCCGGCGGCGGCGTCGGGTAGAGGCAGCGGTAGCACGGGCCCTCGTAGGGCGCGAAGACCGACAGCTGCCCGTCGAAGCCGAGAATCGAGGCGGAGACGACGGGGATCTTCGTCCGCACCGACGCGTCGTTGAGCAGGTAGCGCGTCGGGAAGTTGTCGAGCCCGTCGACGATCACGTCGTACCCCTCGATGATCTCCATGATGTTGGAGGCGTCCATCCGCACCGGGTACTTGACGACCTTCACGTCCGAGTTGAGGTTCGCGATCGTCGCCTCGGCCGAGTCGACCTTCGGCTCGCCGACGCGGCCCTGCGTGTGGATCACCTGGCGCTGCAGGTTCGAGAGGTCGACGACGTCGTTGTCAACGATGCCGAGCGTGCCGACGCCGGCCGCCGCGAGGTAGAGCGCGGTCGGTGCGCCCAGCCCGCCGGCGCCGAGCAGCAGCACTCTCGCGTCGAGCAGCTTCAGCTGGCCCTCGACGCCGACCTCCTCCATCAGCAGGTGGCGCGAGTAGCGGTCGCGCTGCTCGGCGGTGAGCGCTCTCGGCGTCGCGACCTCATAGCCGCGGTCCTTCCACAGCGCGATCCCACCCGTCATCGAGGCGACTCTCTTGTACTCGAGGTCCTCGGTCAGCGTGCGCGCCGCCCAAGCCGAGCGGTTGCCGGAGGCGCAGTAGAGCACGACCCACGCGTCCTTGTCGGGCGCGGCCGTCTCGATCCGCGTCTCCAGGTAGGACTTCGGCACGTGCTTCGCGCCCGGGATGTGCGCGACGCCGAACTCGTCGGTCTCGCGCACGTCGACGACGACCATGCCGTTGCCAAGATGCTCGGCGACGACCGCGGGGTCGACCTCTTCGATCTGGCTCTTGACTTGGCGGAGCAACTCCGCGCCGGACGGGCTCATTCGGGAAACTCCTCAAAGGGGGTCGGCTTTTGCTGACTTCAGAAAGGATAGCGCGTCCGACTCTCCGCGCGTGGGGTCGCGAAAACAGCCTCGCGCGCCGATATGGGGTGCAGACCCGATCCGCCTCGGACACCCCTGAGCCGATGGGATTGACGGACCGGATCGCTGACGATGACCAGACATTCGCCGCTTGCGCGCCTGCTGCTGCGCCGCCACATCACCGAGCTGGAGCAGGAGCGCACGGCCGTCGAGCAGCTGCGCACCCGCCTGGAGGCCGAGCGGCGTGCGGCCGGGGCGGCGGCGATCCGCGCGCAGGAGCAGGAGCGCCAGCGGCTCGCGCAGGACCTCCACGACGAGGTCAACCAGGCGCTGACGGCGATTCTGCTGCGGCTGGAGGCGACGATCCAGGAGGCGCCGCGAGCGCTCCAGGAGGAGCTCCGCGACACGAAGCAGCTCGCCGCCCAGGCGATGGAGGAGCTGCTGCGGCTCGCGCGCCGGCTGCGGCCCGCGGTGCTCGACGACCACGGCCTGATGCCCGCGCTGCACACGCAGGTACGCGACTTCACCGAGCAGACGGGGATCCGCGCGACGTTCCACCCGCAGGGCGCCCCGACGCGCCTCTCGCCCGAGCAGCAGCTCGCGATCTACCGCGTCACGCAGGAGGGCCTCTCGAACATCGCCCAGCACGCCTCCGCGCAGCGCGTGAGAGTCGAGCTGTCGTTCGTCGGCCGGACGGTGCTGCGGATCTCCGACGACGGCTGCGGCTTCACGCGCCGCCGCAGCGACCGGCTGGGGATGGACGGCATGCGAGAGCGCGCGCTGATGGCCGGAGGACATCTGTCCATCTGGTCCGAGCAAGGCGCCGGCACGCGCGTCGAGCTGACGATCTGAGCCTCATCGCCATGCGGACCCTCATCGCCGACGATCACGGAATCGTCCGCAGCGGCATCCGCCTGCTGCTCGAGCGCCAGCCCGACATCGAGGTCGTCGCGGAGGCGAGCGACGGCGTCGAAGCGTTCGAGCTCGCGCTCGCGACCCAGCCAGACCTGTGCGTGCTCGACGTCGGCATGCCGCGCATGACCGGCCTGCAGGCGACGCGCGAGATCCGCGCGCATCTGCCCGACACGTACGTCTTGATCGTCTCGATGCACGACGACGAGCGCTATCTGTTCGAGGCGCTGAAGGCCGGCGCCGCCGGCTACGTGCTCAAGCGCGAGGCCGACCAGGCGCTCGTCGCCGCGCTCCACGCGATCGCGCGCGGCGAACCGTTCCTCACCAACGCGGCGGAGCGCACGCTGATCCGCCGCTGGATGGAGGAGGGCGCGCGCGGGCCCGACGAGCCGCTGACCGCGCGCGAGCAGCAGATCGTCAAGCTGATCGCCGAGGCGCACACGAACATGCAGATCGCGGCGACGCTGCACGTCTCGGAGAAGACGGTCGAGTCGCACCGCGCGAACGTGCTGCGCAAGCTCGGCATGCGCGACCGCGTCGAGCTCGTGCGCTACGCGATCCGGCGCGGACTCGTCGAGGCCTGATCCCGACCCGCGGGTGCCGGAGGCGGCCACGTGGCCGCCGGAGGCGGGACCCGCCTACCCTTACCGCGTGCCCGCCCGCCTGCGCCTGACGCTCGTCGTCGCCGCCACCTGCCTCGTCGTCGCGCTTGCCGGCGCCGTGCTGCTCGGCGGAAACGGCGACGGCACCGTCGACGCCGCCGGGCCGACCGGCCTGCACGGCGCGATCCGCCCGCCGCAGGCGCGTGCGATCGACTTCCGCCTGCTCGACCAGGACGGCAAGCCGGCGACGATGGACGCCTACCGCGGCAGAGCCGTCGTCGTGACGTTCATCTACTCGACCTGCCAGGACACCTGCCCGCTGACGGCCCAGCAGATCCGCGGGGCGCTCGACGACTACGGTCACGACGTCCCCGTGCTCGCGATCAGCGTCGACCCGAAGGGCGACACGCCGCTGCACGTCAAGCGCTTCCTCGTCAAGCAGCACCTGACCGGCCGCATGCGCTACCTCGTCGGCACGCGAGCGCAGCTCGCGCCTGTGTGGCGCGCGTACGGGATCCGGCCGCAGGGCCAGGGCTACGAGCACACCGCCTCGACGGTGATCGTCGACGCGACGGGAGCGCAGCGCGTCGGCTACCTGACGGACCAGCTCACGCCCGAGGCGCTTGCGGACGATCTCCGCGCGCTCTCCGACGACGCTCGCGCAGCGCGCTGAAGGCAAGCGCACCGCCCAGCAACAGGGCAGGCGCCGCGTAGACGAGCGAGACGAGCCAATGGCCGGCGTGGGCGAGCACGAGCATGGGCTGAAGGCTACCCTTGGCGGGCGATGCGCCCCCCCGCCGAGTTCGACGTGCACGCGCCGCCGTTCCCGCGCCAGGCAGAGTGGGTCAACGTTGCGACGCTGCGGATGGACCAGCAGCGCGGCCGGCCGGTGCTCGTCGAGTTCTGGGACTTCTGCCGCGTCAACTCGCTGCGCACGCTCCCCTACCTGCGCGCGTGGCACGAGCGCTACGCCGAGGCCGGACTGCGCGTGATCGGGATCCACAGCGGCGGCTTCGAGGTCTCGCGCGATCCCGATGCGGTGCGCGCAGCGGTCGCTCGGCTGGGGATCGAGTACCCGGTGCTGCTCGACACGGAGCTGGAGACCTGGGACGCGTACGGCATCCAGGGCTGGCCCAGCCGCTACCTGTGGGACGGCGAGCAGCGGCTCGCAGACTTCCACCTCGGCGAGGGCAGCTACGCCGACGCAGAGCTGGCGATCCAGCGGCTGCTCGGCGTCGAGCGAGAGCCGCTCGCGCCGGTGCGCCCCGAAGACGAGCCGGGCGTCCTCCTGCAGGCGCAGACCGAGGACCAGCCGGGACCGTACAGCGGCCCCTACGAAGCCGGCGGGGTCTGGGCCGTGCTGTCGGGCATCGGCAGCCTGACCGCCAACGGCACCGAGATCGTGGTCGAGCACCCGGGTGCCTACCCGCTGGTAGAGCACGATCGCCACACCGCCGGCGTGCTCGACCTGGACGTCGGCGACGGCGTGACGTGCCATGCCGTCTGCTTCACGCCGGGCCTCGGCTGATCTCTACGCGAGCGTGAGTCAACCGGCGTAGCGGTTCAGCTCGGCTGCGCCGATGCCGTCGAGCACGCGCAGCGGAACGGGCTGGCCACTCGCGTCGACGCGGATCGCCGTGCCGGGCCAGTACGGACTCTCGTACGGCGTGGTCGAGAGGAACTGCCGCTCGTAGACCCAGCTGCCCGTGTTGTGCAGGCGCACGCCGGCGCCTGTGGTCCACTCGGCTGCGCCGTCGGCCGGACGCGGTCCGACGCGATGGGTATGCCCGAACAGCACGTGCGCAGCGCCAATCCCGAGCAGGTCGACGACCTCCCCCATCGCACGCACGCCGGCCCGGCCGAGCTCGGCGCCGGAGACGTCGGCGCGCACGGGTCCGAGGCCGGCGCGGTTGACCGCCGCGACCGTGAGCGGGAACAGCGCGATCAGCGCGCGGCGCCGCAGCGGTCGGTGGCCGTTGCCCGACAGCGTCCGCCACGCGCGGACCGATACGCCGTGCGTGCCGGTCGTCGCGTCGTCGGCGTGCTGTGCGAGCGCGGTCGACCACGCGTATATCGGCGCGAGCGCGCGCTCGTAGTCGTCGGGGGTGACGCCGCGCTCCGGCAGCGGGCCGACGATGCGGCCCATCGCGCCGGCGCTCAGGCGCTCGAGCGTCGGCACGGTGATGTGACGATCGAGGTAGTGGCCGTGCAGCGCGTAGACGTCGTCGCGCAGCCACACGCCTGGATAGGCGAGCGTGAGGCGCGCGGGCGCCGCCGCCTCGGCGAGCGCGGCGATCGCGTCGCTCGGCACCCAGTCCGCCGTCTCGGCGAGCCCGAGCGCCGGGGGCGCGCCGTCGCGATGCCGCCGCTCCAGCCACGGCGCGATGAGCGCATGGTCGTGATTGCCCGGCACGACGACGATCTCGCCGTCCGCGCCGAGCGCCGCGCCGGCCTCGGCGAAGAACGGCCGCGCCACCATCAGCGCCTCGCGCAGCGGCCCTTGGCGCAGCTCGAGCGCGTCGCCGAGCAGCACGAGCCGCTCGACCCCGTCGCGCAGCGCCTCCATCAGCGGCGCGCGCAACTCCCCGCTGCGCAGCAGATCGGTTCGCGCGCGCGATCCGAGGTGGAGGTCGGAGACGACGAGCGTGCTCAGGAGACCGCAGGGCCGCGGGTCACGCCGTCTGCGCCGCCATCGCTTGGCGGATCGTCTTCGGGAGCATGAAGCGCACGTCCTCCTGAATCACCTCGAGCTCCTCGACGACCTCGGTCCCGCGCCCCTGGAAGAACGCGACGAGCCGCTGGACGAGCTCCTCGGGCGCGCTCGCACCGCTCGTTATGCCGACGACCTGCCGGCCCTCGAGCCATGCCTCCTCGACTTGGCCCTCGTGGTCGATCAGGTAGGCGTCGGTCCCCAGCTCGCGCGTGACGTCGACGAGCCGGTTCGAGTTCGACGAGTTCTGCGAGCCGATCACGAGCACGAGATCGCACGCCTGGGCGAGCTGCTTGACGGCCGCCTGGCGATTCGTCGTGGCGTAGCAGATGTCGTCCGTGCGAGGACCGACGATCGCCGGGAACTTCTCGCGCAGCTTGAGGATGATCGCGCGCGTCTCGTCGACCGACAGCGTCGTCTGCGAGATGTACGCGACGCGCTCCGGATCCGCGACCTCGAGCCGCTCGACGTCGTCCTCGGTCTCGATCAGCACGATGTGATCGGGCGCCTCCCCCATCGTGCCCTCCACCTCCTCATGACCTTCGTGGCCGACGAGCACGATCGTGTAGCCCTCGGCCGCAAATCTCTTCGCCTCCACATGCACCTTTGTGACGAGCGGGCAGGTCGCGTCGATCGTCTGCAGGCCGCGGGCGGTCGCGTTCGCGTGCACGCTCGGTGCGACGCCGTGCGCGGAGAAGACGACCGTGGAGCCCTCCGGCACCTCGGTCTCTTCGTCGACGAAGATCGCCCCGCGCGAGCGCAGCTGCTCGACGACGTGCTTGTTGTGCACGATCTCCTTGCGCACGTAGACGGGCGCGCCGTGCAGGTCGAGCGCGCGCTCGACCGTCTGCACCGCCCGATCCACGCCGGCGCAATAGCCGCGCGGCTTGGCAAGCAGGAGCTTCTCAGGAGCGTGCGCCATAGGCTTGCCACAGTGTAGGCGCGCAAGGCGGCGGGCCGCACACGCGCGAGCCGAAGGGGCACGCCCGCGCGCCGAAACGTCTACCGTCCACCTGTGGCCAGAGCAGCCGACACCCGCAGCGCCGAGAAGAAGCGCAACCCGGTCGTCGAGATCGTCACGATCGTCGTCGCAGCGCTGCTGATCGCCTTCGTCGTCCAGCTGCTGCTCGTCAAGACGTATCGCATCCCGAGCGGCTCGATGGAGCCGACGCTCGACATCGGCCAGCGCGTGCTGGTCAACCGCATCGGCATGCGCTTCGGCGACCCGGCGGTCGGCGACATCGTCGTCTTCCATCCGCCGAAGGGCGCCGACGACGCCGCCGGCCCGGTCTGCGGCGTCCCGACCGAGGGGCTCGGCAGCGCCCGCGCCTGCTCGACGCCGACGCCGCAGCGCTCGGACCAGACGTTCATCAAGCGCGTCGTCGGCGTCGGTGGCGACCGCATCCAGATCCGGAACGGTCACGTCATCCGCAACGGCAGACGCCAGGCCGACTCGTTCACGAACCCGTGCGGGGAGGGCCAGGGCTGCACCTTCCAGGGCACGATCACCGTGCCGAACGGCAGCTTCTTCATGATGGGCGACAACCGCGGCCAGTCCGACGACAGCCGCTTCTGGGGGCCGGTGCCGAAGGACTGGGTCATCGGCACGACGATCGCGACCTACTGGCCGCCGAAGCGCATCGGCGTCTTCTAGGGGCGGGCGGACCGAGTCGTCAGGGCAGCGGGAAGCCGGTCGCCGCCCAGATCGCAAACGCGCTGGCCAGCAGTACCTGCACCACCAACGCGACGACGAGCACGCGGACCGACATGGCCGCAAGCATGGCAGGAACGCGCCCTCAAGACCCAGAAAGATGGGTTGCGGCGAAGCTCCATCCGGATACGCTTGCTTCTAGCCTTCTTTGACACGCACCGGGAGACGCGCCATGGCGCAAGAGCACCTCGATCGACTCACCGCCGTGGACGCATCGTTCCTTCACCAGGAGGACGCCGACTCCCATATGCACATCGGCGCGGTCACGATCTTCGAGGGGCCCCCGCCGCCGTTCGTCGCGGTCGCCGAGCACATCCGCTCGCGTCTGCATCACGTCCCGCGCTATCGGCAGAAGCTGGCCTATCCGCCGTTCGAGTCGGGCCGTCCGCTGTGGATCGACGACGCGAGCTTCAACATCGAGTACCACGTCCGCCACAGCGCGCTGCCGGCGCCCGGCACCGAGCAGCAGCTGCATCGGCTCGCCGCGCGGATCGCCTCCCAGCAGCTCGACCGCTCGAAGCCGCTGTGGGAGTGCTGGTTCGTCGAGGGCCTGGAGGACGACCGCTTCGCGCTCATCTTTAAGACGCACCACGCGCTCGTCGACGGCGTCTCCGGCGTCGACCTCGCGACGGTGCTGTTCGACCTTGCGCCGGTCGCCCAGCCGCAGCCTCAGGAGCCATGGCAGCCGCGGCCCGAGCCGACGAACGCGGAGCTGCTCGCCGCCGGCGTCGCCGGCTTCGCGAAGACGACGCTGAACATGGTCGAGAGAACGATCGTGGCCGCGACGAACCCCGCCGCGGCGGTCGACGCGCTGCGCGAGGCGGCCGAGGGCATCGGCGAAGTCGTGTGGGCGGGCCTGAACCCCGCCCCCGAGACGCCGCTGAACGTCGAGATCGGACCGCACCGTCGCTACGCCGTGGTGCGCAACCGGCTCGACGACTTCCGCTACGTGAAGGGCATTCTCGGCGGCACGGTCAACGACGTCGTGCTGACGGTCGTCTCAGGAGCGCTCGCACGCTGGCTGCGCTCGCGCGGCGTGCGCACCGAGGGACTCGAGCTGCGCGCGCTCGTGCCGGTCTCGATCCGCCCCAAGGACCAGCGCCACGCGCTCGGCAACCAGATCGTGCTGATGCGCGGTCCGCTGCCCGTCTACATCCGCGACCCGGTCGCGCGACTGCGCTTCGTCAAGCAGCAGATGGACGGGCTGAAAGAGTCCAAGCAGGCGGTCGGCGCGAGAGTGCTCGCCGACGTGCAGCAGATGGCGCCCCCGACGATCCTCGCGCAGGCGTCGCGCCTGCAGTTCTCGACGCGCCTCTTCAACATGATCGTCACGAACGTGCCCGGCCCCCAGTTCCCGATCTACATGCTCGGGCGCCAGATGCTCAACTTCTTCCCGATCGCGTTCCTGCCCAAGAGCCACGGGCTCGCGATCGCGATCATGTCCTACAACGGCGCGATCGACTTCGGGCTGCTCGGCGACTACGACGCGCTGCCCGACATCGAGACGATCGCCGACGGGATCGAGGACGGGCTCGCCCAGCTCAGAACCGCGGCCAGAGCGAAGGAGACGCGGGCGGCCGGCGCACGTGCCGCCGGCGACGGAGCTGCGCCGGCGCGAGCCGAGGCGTCGGCGAGACCCGCCGCGCGCCGCAGAAGGCCGGCCAGCAGGCCGACGAGGCCTGCGCGCACTCCGGCCGCGACGACCACAGCCATGGTCGGCGAGGAGCCGCAGCTGCTGCCGAGCGGCCCTGCTTCGCGGGCAGAGGGACCGGGCGCGTCGATGCGCAAGCGTGCCCGCAAACGGCCGCCGTCGCACAACGGCGACACCGCGTCCTAGCGGCGGGCTCAGAACCCCAGAGCGAACTTCGCGTCCTCGCTCATGCGGTCCGGCGACCACGGCGGCGAGAAGACCATCTTCGGGTTGACCTCGGTGACGTCCTCGAGCTCGCCGACGAACTCGATCATCTGCTCGGTCACCTGCGGCCCGATCGGACAGGCAGGCGTCGTGAGCGTGAAGGTGACGTCGACCTTGCCGCCGTCGATCTCGACGTCATAGACGAGGCCGAGCTCGACGAAGTCGAGCCCGAGCTCCGGATCGATCACATTCGACAGCGCGTCGTTCACCTCTTCGAGCGTGGGCATGCCAGTCAGTCTAACCCGCGTGACTGGAAAGCCGCTTCCATGATGTTCGGCATCGTGAGAGTTGCTTCATGTTCGCTTGCACGTCGCAGGGCGCACGGTTAGGTTCGCCGCCATCGTCGAGTACGCCGCCCATCCCCCCACGTTGCGCTGCTGTGGCGACGAGGACCGCACGACGCAGGCGCGTCGCCGCCAGGCGCTCGTACGCGCGATCAAGGCGCGCACCGACGTCGTCGTCGACCTCGCCGAGCTGTCCTGGGCCGACGTCTCGCTGATGCTCGACTTCGTCACGCTCGCCCGGCGCCTGCGCGTGCAGGGCTATACGCTCGCGCTGCACGACCCGCAGCCGCAGATCGCCGCGCTGCTCGAGCTCGTCGGGCTCGACCGCGTGCCCGGCGTGCGCATCGAGCGCGCCGAGCCCGTCCTCGCGTAGGAGCCGCCCCCGTTCGCGGAGGCGCGGCCCGGGTAGCCTGTGAGCTGATGCTTCCGCTGCTGCTCCTGCTCTTCGTCGTCGTCCCGATCGCCGAGCTGTACGTGATCATCCAGGTCGGCCAGGCGATCGGCGCGCTGCCGACGATCGGCCTGCTCGTGCTGGACTCGCTGCTCGGCACGCTCTTGCTCCGCGCGCAAGGACGGTCCGCCTGGCGCCGATTCCGGCTGACGCTCGCCGCCGGTCGCGCGCCGGCACGCGAGACGATCGACGGCGCGCTCGTGATCGTCGGCGGCGCGCTGATGCTCGCCCCGGGCTTCATCACCGATGCGTTCGGGATCCTGCTGTTGCTTCCCCCCTCGCGAGCCGTCGTGCGCCGGGGGCTCATGCGCAACGCCCTCAGCCGCTTGTTCGCCGGCTTCGGCCCTGCCGGCGCCGTGGCTGGCGCCGCCGCCGGCGCTGCGTCGCGCGCGCGAACGCGGCAGGATTACGACGTGGACTCAACCGCGCGCGAGATCGACCCGCCCATCCTGCCGCGATGATCGGCCCCGAGCACGAGGCGGCGCGGACCGACGAGTCCGGCGCCGCCGGCTTCGGCGACGCCGTCACGTTCGCGTTCGGCGACGCGGAGCACGGCCTCTACGGAAGCGCGCGACTCGGCCTGGTGCCGGGCGAGCCCGTGCGCGCCAGCGGGCTCGGCCTGCTGTTCCGCGACGGAGAGCTCGTGGCCGTCGACGCGGCCGGCGGGATCGAGCTGGCCGGCGAGGCGAACTGGAGCGAGGTCGAAGCCGGCGACGTGCGCGCGACGGTCGAGCAGCCGCTGCAGGTCTGGGAGGTCGCCTACGACGGCGACGACGGCGGGTTCGAGCTGCGCTTCGAGGCGATCAGCTCTCCGGCGGAGCTCGGCACGGGCGCGGTGACGGCGAGCGCAGCCGGCCTGCACGGGTACGAGCAGCTGTGCCGCGTCACGGGCGTCGTCCGCTGCGGCGAGCGACGCACACGGGTCGACTGCCTCGGCCAGCGCGGCCACCAGTGGGGCGCCCCGGACTGGGAGCGGATCGCGCTCGCGCGCACCGTCTCGGCCTGGTTCGAGGGCGGCGCCGGCGTGGCGCTCACGAGCGTGCGCCCGCATGACGCGGCCGGCCACGCCGACGAGGCGGTCAGTGCTTCCTTGCTCGACGGCGCGGCGGTGACGGCGATCGCGGAGCCGCTGCTGTCGACGACGCTCGACGGCGAAGGGCGCCAGCGCCGCGCGAGCCTCGAGCTGTGGGAGGCCGACGAGGAGCGCCCCTACCCGCACCGCGCGGCCGGCGAGGCCGTGTGCGGGACGACGCTCGATCTCGGGCGACTGCGGCTCGACTGCGCGTTCTTCCATTGGCGCATGGAGGGTCGCGAGGGCGTCGGCCGCTACGACGTGCTGCGACGCGCATGAGCCGGATCGAGGCGATCGTCTCCGACTTCGGCGGCGTCCTCACGACGCCGCTGTTGGACGCGTTCCTCGGGCTGCAAGAGCGACACGGGATTCCGCCCGAGACGTTCGGTGCCGCGCTGGTGCGCGCCGCCGCCGAAAACGGCGGCGTGAACCCGCTGTTCGAGCTCGAGACGGGCAGACTCACCGAGGAGCAGTTCCTCGCGCAGCTCGGTGCCGCGCTGCGCTCCGAGCTGGGCCGCGACGTCGACCTCACCCGCTTCGGCGAGACGTTCTTCGAGCACCTGAAGCCGAACGACGAGCTGTTCGCGTTCATGCGTACGCTCCACGGCCGCGGCTACCGCATGGCGATCCTCACGAACAACGTGCGGGAATGGGAGCCGCTGTGGCGCTCGATGCTCCCGATCGACGAGCTGTTCGAGCTCGTCGTCGACTCAGGCTTCGAGGGCGTGCGCAAGCCCGACCCGCGCATCTACGAGGTGACGCTGGACCGGCTCGGCATCGCGCCGGAGGCGACGCTGTTCCTCGACGACATGGAGATCAACTGCGACGCCGCGAGAGCGCTGGGAATGCAGGCCGTGTGGTTCCGCGCGAACGCGCAGGCGATCGACGAGGTCGAGCAGCTGCTCGGTCAGTTCTCGGAGCCGAGACGATCCCAGCAGTAGAGCTCGACGCATTCGCGCGCGAGCTCTCGGCAACGGGCCTCGGACAGGAACGGCAGGACGAGCTCGAGCGACTGCTCTTCGGTGACGCCCGCCTCGAACGCCTCCTCCCCACGGAAGCCCGCCGCGATCTTGAGCGCCTCCCGGCGATTCTCGCCGAGTGAGGGGAAGACGTTGACGAGGAACTCCTTGTTCGCGATCGGGTGCCCGACCTCGAGCGAGGCGTGCCAGGCGGCGAGCATCGTGAGGTCGTCGTGATCGAGGTCGGCGACCGCCTTCGCGTAGTGCGAGACGAGCTCGGCCTCCGGGATCTCGTCGACCCACGCCCGCACGACTTCGCCCAGCAGCTGTCGCCGCGCCTCGCGCCCGACGGAGTTTGCGATCACCCGGATCGCGTTCTGAGGCTCGATGAAGCAGAGGGACATCGCGGCTCCCGCATGTGCGAGGGACTGGATCGCGCAGGACTTTACGACCAGGTGTGGACGGCAACGCGACGGAGCGCAGTCGCGCCACGATCCGGTGCGCGATGAACGACGTAAACGACGTTGCACACGCCCCGGTTGCCGATGAGGGTGGCGCCGTGCCAGATACGACCCGCTTCCTCCGCGCGCTCGGCATCGCCCTGCGCGAACGGCGAGAGGAGCTACAGCTCACGCAAGAAGCCGTCTCGCTGCGCACGGGGGTTCCGCAGCGACGCATCTGGGAGCTCGAGGCGGGGGCAGGAAATCCGACGGCGCGCACCCTGCTGCGTCTCGTCTCCGGCCTCGAGCTGCCCTGTTCCCAGCTGATCGCGCGAGCAGAGCGGCTTGCGGCGGAGGATCTCGCCGCCGAGTGCGGCGCCTGAGGTCCGGCCGGCGCGGGTCTGCGGTAGCCCGACGTTTGCGTCGTAACGGGCCGCCTGCAAGGATGATGAACGCCGGCGTTCCCGGGTGGGGTTCGCCGGCATCTCTCCTTTGCAGGAGGCACGAGCCTGATGGGCGACAGATCCGGCGGCGAGGACAGCGAGAAGGTCGGCGAGGAAGCCTTGGCGGCCGCGGAGCAGGCGCTGCTCGACGCGGCACTCGACTTCTACGGCGCTGCGCAGGGCGTGATCGACTACGGCGGACGCAAGCGTCCGCAGCTGCGTCACGGAGATACGGCGGGCTTCGACGCGGTACGGCGGGCGATGGCGCTGCTCGAGGAGCGCGTGGCGGGGGCCCACTCGGCCGGCGCGTCTCCCGAGCGCATCGCGCAGATCGCGCGCATCGAGCAGGAGACGATCGTGCTGATCCTGCAGCGCCAAGGCGCCGCGCCCGCCCCGACCGAGGGCTGAGCGCGGCGCCGGCGCGGCGTCACGAGACCACGACGAAGACGCCGCTCGAGCGGCTCGTAACGAACGGGAAGCGACCTTGGTGCGGCAAGAGCGCGCGGAAGCCGAAGCGGCCGTTGCTGAGGCGGAAGCGGTACTGCGTGCTCCAGTTGCCCCTGCGATCGGTCCGCACGGTGCGAAACGTCCGCCATCCCCAACCGCGCTGGTAGCCCTCCAACGTGACGAGCAGGCCCGCTTGGGGGATCGAGCCGCCGCCCACGTGACCGCTCAGCCGCACGACGTGGCTGCCTGTCACGCGACGGCGGTCTACGCGGATCGTGAGCGGCGCGAGCACGTCGGCGTGCACGACGTTCGACAGCTCGACGGCGCGGCTGTCGGAGTAGGCGAAGTACGTGAAGCGCACGTCGCGGCTGGGTCCGGTCGGGAGGACGTAGACGAAGCGTCCGTCCGCCTCGGTGCGGACGCCCGGGCGCGCAACCCAGCCGCTTCCGACGATCCGCCAGGCGACTCCGAGGCGTGCGCCTCCGATTCCCGCGCCGGACGGGTCGGTGAGGCGACCGACGATCGTGATGCGCCGTGCGTGGCCGACGCGGATGCGCTTCGCGGTGCCGCCGTCGGCACGCTGGAAGGCCACCTCGACGTGCGCGTGCGCTGTGGCGTTGTCGCCGTTGGCGATGTGGCCCGGGAGCTGCCCCAGCGGGTTGACGATTCCCTGGATGCCGCCAGGCGCCGGCGGAGTCGCGCCGTCCCCGGCGCCTGAGCCTCCGGTGCCGGGAGCGCCTTGGCCGGACGGAGGCGTGGCGCGACCGGCTGCGTCGGTGACGATCGCGCTCGGCGCGCTGCGCGCCGTCGACGCTCCGCTGCCGTTCTCCGCGGTCACCTCGGTCGCCATCCGGTGGTAGGCGTCCGCGGCGGTGAGCGTGTAGGCGGTCCCCGTCGCGCCAGCGACGGGGGTGCAGGCGGTGCCGTCCGCCTCGCAGCGCAGCCAGCGATGGTCGAAGCCGCTCGGCGCGCCGTCCCACTGGCCGTGCCCGGCGTTGAGCTGGGCACCGACGCTCGCCTGGCCCGTGAGCGTCGGCGCACCGGCGTTGATCGGAGCGTTGTGCGTCTGGACGATGCCGTCGAACACCACGGCCTGGTTGCCGGCGGCGTCCTCGATCGTCACGTGCACGGTGTGCTGGCCGTCTCTGAGCGTCGCCGTGTCGAGCTGCACCGAGCCGTCGGCGACGAGCGGGCATGGTTGCGACGTCCCGAACTCGTGCGGATCGCCGTTCGCCGGCTCCACGTCCGCACATGATCTGTCCGGGTCGGCGACGACGTGTCGGGTGACCTCGTCGCCGTCGACGACCAACGCGACGCGGTACACCCCTCCCCCAGCGTCAGTTGCATGGACCGACATGCTCGCGACCCCGCGCACGGCGTCGGTGCCCGCCAACGCCCCGCCAGTCTCCATCCCCTCCGGCGCCTCGGTGTCCGTAAGTCCGATCGAGGCCCGCGAGATCTTGACCTGAGCGGGAAAGGGTCCACAGTCCAGACTGCCGACGACGGCCCAGCAGCTCAGGCGAACGCTGAGCGAATCCCAGTCAACTCTCTCCAGCTCCAAGGAGGGTTCAAACTCGACCCCGGCCGTGTCGCCGTTGTACGGCGGGAGTTCGAACTCAAGCTGGTTGTTGGCAACGTCTCCGTCGTGCCACACGTCGTACACATATGGCCGGCCGTATCTCGCAGCAACCACAGGCCAACCCAACTGCAGAGATCTGTGAAGCGACACGGAACTGATGTGCGTCGCGAACGGCGCGTCAAACGTCCAGCTCACCGAGCGCATAGGCGACACTGGCGACAGACCCAGGCCGAAGTGCAATCTCAGGCTCTGGCCTGCTTCGTCGCAGCCGGTGGCCGTACCGGGCTCTTCACCTTGAACCGTCAGGTTTGTGGCACTGGTCCAGCCGCCGTTTCCGGTGAAGGTGCCGGTTGGGGTCTCGCAGGTGTGGACGGTGTAGGTCCCGGCGAAGGCGATCGAGGGATGGATTGTGAGTGCGGCGAGGATCGCGAGCGGGATGGAAATCGCAATGGCGATGCCCTTGCGGCGAGTGCTTCGGATGGTGTGCACTGGGGGTTCCTCCTGATGCGTCGATCGAGCGGGCTGGTGAGGCGTCGCCTCAGTGCCCGACGAACTCCGATGGGCTGGGGCGTGGCGACGGCGGCGTCGGCGTCGCGGCTGGCGCGGGCGCTGACGCGACGACGGCGGGTGCCGCCTGAGCGGCTGGGAACTCGGCGCGTGGCGCCGCAGGCGGGGTGAACTCGGAGGGCGAGCTCGGCTCCGGGGTGAACTCGCTGTGCGGTGCGGTCTCGCGCCGGGCGCGGTGGACGGTCGCGGTGGCAGGGACGCGCGGCAAGGCGACCGTCGTGAGGCGCCCGGCCCCGGTCAGTGCCGCGACGGCAGCCGCTGTCGTGTCCGCAGGGCCGTGGGCGGCGGGGCGGTCGTGGGTTGTCGCCTGCTCGAGCGCGACCCCGCCGCCCGCAATGGCGGCGGTCGAGGCGGCGACCGCCGCCAGCTTCGCCCCGGGAAGCGCCTCGAACGCTCCGTGCACGCGCGCCGCCAGTATCGTCGCGCGCTCGGCGACCGCATGGAGCGCGACCCCGACGTGGCCGGTGAGCGAGCCGCTCGAGCCGTGCATCGCCGCGTCGACGACCGCGGGCGGGACGAGCATCGCCACCTGCCCCGGCACGGCATGGACGTCGCGCAGCGTCGCGCGGCAACCGGAGCACGAGCGCAGATGCGGACGCAGCTCGGCCAGCTCCTGCGCGGTCGCCTCACCGTCGGCGAGCGTCGAGAGGAGGGGCAGCCAGCGCGCGCACTCGGCGCCCGACTCGATCGCGCCGAGCCGCTCCAGCAGCGCGCGGCGTCCCTCGGTGATCGCCCGGTTGGCTCTCGTGTAGGACCACCCGGTTCGTGTGCAGATCTCGCGATACGAAAGACCCTCGGCGCGCAACACGAGTGCGGTGACCTCCTGCGGCTTGAGACGCCGCAGCGCCTCGGCCGTGTGACGCAGCCGCTCGTGACTGACGACGTGCTCGGCCGGATCGGTGACCGCGCGGTCCTCGTGGCGGTCGAGATCGATCTCGACCCGCCCGACGAGCTGCTCGCGCTCACCGCGTACGGCGAGCGCCTCGTGACGGAGCACCGTTCGCATCCACGACAGCGGCTGCGCCGGCGGGTCGACCCGCATGCGTCTGACGAGGATCTCGACGGCGCGCTGATAGGCGTCGTGCGCATCGTCGGGGCAATGCGAGAAGCGCCGAGCGAACCGCAGCAACTCCGCGGCGTGCTCCTGCACGAGCCGCAACGTCGCATCTTCCGCGCCGTCTCCCTGACTCTTCCTGCTGCGCATCCCTGCTCCTCCCGTCCCGACGATCCGTGCCCGGCGAGCGTGTACGCGCCAAGCGCACTAGCTATCGGTGTGCGGAGGAGGAAGACGAGAGCGTTTTGGTCCCTGACCGCAGCGAAAAAGGCTGCAATATGCGCAAAACGTCTGCGTTCATCCAACACTTGTCCGGCAGTTTCCCCGCTGCTGCGGGGATTTTGTGCTGGCACTTCGCAGGGATGCAGCCGCCCTGCGGAACGCGACGCGAGGAAGGTCCGGAGTACCGGCGGCGGCTGTGCTGCCGGCTACAACCCGAGCGCAGCGGCGACGCGTGCGTAGGCGTCAGCGTCGGGCTCGGCGCCGCCGGCGCCAAGCGCCGCGCGGTCGCGCTCGCCGGAGGAGCCCGGCCGCAGAGGGCGGTTCCAGTTCCACAGCGCGAGATCGAGCGCAGCCAGCGGCACTTCACCCGCGGCAGCGAGCTCGCTCGCCCGACGCTCCAGCAACAGCGTGTCTGCAATGCCGAAGACGCGCTTGGCCGCGACCGTGGTCTCGTCCGCGCCCCCGAACTGCAACGCGCCGGCGCGCAGGTCGTGCAGGCCGAGCTCGCCGAGTGTTACGAGCAGGTCGAAGCGCGCGTCGCGATGCAGGCCCGGCAACGCCAGCCGCTCGAACGCGCGCGCGAACCGACGCTCCGGAGCCCAGGCCGGCTCGCCCGCGAACGCGACGTCCTGCGAGCCCGCTCGCTCCGCCCACGCGCGATACGCGACGAGGGTGGCGCTGCCACGGGCGGGATCGTGCGCGGTGCGCGGCCCGAGCATCGCGTCGTCGAGCTGCGGCAGCTCCCCGCTCGCCCACGACGTGTGCGCCGCGCGCACGCCGGCGAACGGGTCGTCATCGTCGAGCGGGCCGAGGTACGCGATCAGGAACGCGAGCCACAACGCCTCCTCGCGATCGTCCAGGCGAGCGACCGCGCCATACAGGCCGGGCGGGTCCCCGGCGAGCAGCGCAAGGCGCGCGCAGGCGAACGCGATCTCCTCCGCGAGGCGCTCCGCGGCGACGGTGGCCTTCACGCCTGGGACGAGCTGCGAGCGATAACCGTCCTCCTGCTCGCGGGTGATCTGACGCACCCGCACCGCCCCACCCGAGCGGCCGCCGCGAGTGGACGACGCGCTGCGCGTGCGCGCTGCGCCGCCGGCCGGCTTCGCCGTGCCGCTGCGGCGCGAGGAGACGACGTCCACCTGGTCATGCGAACAGATCGGGCAGTTCGCGAGGAAGCGGTTGTGGCGGCAGAACGTCGGCACGGGCTGACGCTCAGTGTAGGCCGGGACGCGGAGCCGCGCCGACCGCCTCAGCGGCTCGCGCGACGGCGGAAGAGCCCGCGGCGCGGCGTCGCCGGAGCGCCGTCGCCGGCGCCCGACGGGGCAGGCGCGTCTGCCTGGGGAATCGGCCGCGGGATGATCGTGCGCCCGCGGGACCCGACAGTCGCCCCGACGGCGGCCGCGTCGCGACCGGCGAGCGGAGCGCTGACGATCCTGCCGGCGCGCGCGGCCGCCTCCGCGAAGACGGCCTCCCACTCCCCGACGTTCTCCACGACCGTCTGGGTTCGTCCCCACGCGGCAGCGCGGGCGGCGAGCGCTTCGCGCCGCTCGGTGTCCGAGACGATGTCCGTGAGCGCGTCCGCCCAGCCGAAGTCGGGTACGAGCCGACCACCCTGCTCGTCGCCCAGGTCCTTGTACGGCCCTATCGGCGAGGCGAGCCACGGCACCCCAGCCGCCGCGTACTCCTTGACCTTGATGTTTGAGCGCACGCGGTTGAACGACACGTCGGCGATCGGGGCGAGTGCGAGGTCGAACTGCGCAACCGTGTCCGGCAGCTCCGGGAAGGGAATGTCCTCGCGATGCTCGTAGCGATCGCTGCGCACGCCGAGATCAAGCCCGACGCCCACGAGCGAGACGTGCGGCTGCTCCTCCAGCAGGGCTTCGAGCGTCCGTCTGAGCCGCAGGCTCCTCAGGTCGCCGCGATGCTCCATACCGGCGACCCAGCCGATCGTGACACTCTCGCCGGCGGGCTTGCGCTCGCGCACGAAGCCCGTTTCGACGTAGTTCTCGACGACGCGCGCGTCGCCCCCGAGTCTGCGCAGGCGCCCGGCCAACTCGCCGCACGTGGTCGTCACGAGGTCGGCGAGCTTCAGCATCGCCGACAGCTCCTCGGCGACCAGTTCTCTGGCCGCCTTCATTTCCTTGTAAGCAGGACTGCCCTTCGGCACCCGCGTCATGTCGTCATCGTTGTCGAAGACGACGGCGACACCGGCGTCCCTCAACGCTCTCGCGAGGCGCCGGGCCGGTTCACGGAAGAGCCGCCACATGTGCACGACGTCCGCCTGGCGCAGATAGTCGAGCGGCGGCGGCTCGTCGCGCTGGTCCCAGACGTGGAACTCGGCGCGGTGCCCGCGCTCTTGGAGGGCGCGCACCGGCAGTTCGGCGCGATAGGCGGCGCCGGCGGACGGTTCGGAGGCAAGGGCGATGACGTGCACCTGGCTACTCTGCCCATCGCCCTGGGCTTAAGCAAGAATCAAGCGTGGCTCCGGGCCGCGAGGCGGTCCATCCCGCCCAGGAACAGCTCGCTGGCGAAGGTGGCGGTCCGCTCGACGTCTGGCTGGTCCTGCTCGCTGAGGCGGATGCCGAGCTCGAACGCGACGCCGCCCATCGCGGCCGCCAGCGCATCGAGGTCCAGCGAGGCGGGCAGCTCGCCACGGGCGGCCAGCGCGCGGAGGTCCTCCAGCAGCTCGAGGATGCCGCTCTCGAGCGCGGGCGTGTCGAACAGCTCGCGCACCGTGCCGGCGTTGCGGCGCAGCATCTCGAACAGCGGACGGTCCTCGACGATGAACGAGAAGTACGTGTGGAAGCCCTCGCGCACGATCGTCTCAGCGTCGCGCGCATGGGCGCGCGCGTCGCGCAGGCGGCCGCGCAGCTCGGTCGTGTGCTCGTCGAGCACCGCGCGGAAGACGGACTCCTTGTCCGGGAAGTAGTTGTAGAACGTGCCGGCCGCGAGCCCGGAGCGGCGCACGACGTCGCGGATGCTCGCCGCGCCGTAGCCCATCTCGGTGAAGATCTCCTGCGCCGCGTCGAGGATCGCGCGACGGTTCTGCGCCTTGGCGACCTCGCGCTTGCCCGTCGCGAGCCGGGTCATGCCGACAGCTGCGACGCGGCGTTGGCCGCGACGGGCAGGCGGAAGCCATGCTCGCGGACGCGGTGCGCACCGGCGCGGCGCTCGCGCCCGAGCGCGTAGAGGTAGTTGTCGAAGTCGACCTGCATCGTGTGGCGCTTGGAGGCGACGTAGCGCTTGAACATCTTCGCGCGCTCCCGCTCCATGTCCTCCCGCAACGCAGCCGGCGCCGGAAGCGCGTACTCGCCGCGCAGATACGCAGCGATCCATTGCCCTTGCGCCTCCGAGAGCGGCATGATTGCGCCGAGCGGCTGCAGCAGCCCGACGAAGAAGACGTTGTCGATGTCCGGATGGAAGACGCGCCGGAACAGCGGCAGGTCGTTGCCGGGCGCGCTGATCAGGTCGGCGTCGAAGAACGGGAACGTCACCTTGTAGCCCGTGCACCACACGATCGCGTCGATCTTCTCGGTCGACCCATCCTCGAACCTCACACCGTCGCCCGTCAGCTCGGTGATGTTCGGCTTGTAGCCGATCTCGCCGTGGGCGATGCGGTTGAGGAAGTCGGCCGAGATCGTCGGATGCGCGTCGCCGAGGTCGTGGTCGGGGCGCGGCAGTCCGTAGTCCTCCATCCGCCCCACGCCGGCGCGCAGGAACGCCGTGAAGATCCGCTTGCGGAACGCCCACGGCAGCGCGCCGGTGAAGCGGTTGACGCCGATCTGGTCAAGCGGCCTGCCGAACAGGTACTTCGGGATGACGTGCGCGCCGCGACGGGAGCTCAGCCACGTCTGCTCGGCGACGAAGCTCGACTCGACCGCGATGTCCATCGCGCTGTTGCCGATCCCCACGACGACGACGCGTCTGCCCTTGAACGGCTCGTTGTCGATGTAGTGGTGCGCGTGCGTCTGCGTCCCATCGAAGCTGCCGGGGAACGGCGGCTCGGGCCAGCGCGGATCCCAGTGGTGGCCGTTGGCGACGACGAGCGCGTCGTAGCGGCGCGTCTCCCCCGTGTCGAGCGAGATCGTCCATGTCCCGTCGGTTTCGCGGCCGGCACCGTCGACGCCCGTCTCGAACCGGATGCGGTCGCGGAAGCCGAAGTGGTCGACGTAGGCGTCGAAGTAGGCGGCGATCTGGCTGTGATGCGGAAAGTCGGGATACGACGTCGGCATCGGGAAGTCGGTGTACTCCATCCGCTCGCGCGAGGTGTTGATGTGCAGCGAGCGGTAGGCCGACGACATGCCGTTCTTGTTGCCGAAGACCCAGTTGCCGCCGACGCGGTCGGACTTCTCGAAGCAGTCGAACGGGATCCCGCGCTCGTGGAGCGCCTTCGCGGCCGCGATGCCCGACGAACCCGCGCCGATGACGCACACGGAAGGCAACTGCTGGCTCATGGGCGGGCCTCCTCAGAAAGTTGACGCAGGCGTCACCTTATCAGGGGCCTCCTCCGCGCGGCGATGCTCGCGCCCGCGGCGCACGACCTCCTTGAAGCTGCGGAAGCGGAAGATCAGCGCAAGCGCGGCGAAGCCCATCGCGACCGCCGCGACCGCGAGCGCGATCTGCTGGCCGACCGAGAAGGCCGCCACCTCGGACGCGCTCGCAGCGCCCGCGAAGACGGTCAACAGCAGCGCCTGCTGCACGCCGGCCCCCCCGGGCGTGAACGGCACAAGCATCGCGACGACCTGGACGCCGAGCACCAGCAGCACGTTGCGCACCGAGCCGCCGATGTGGAACGCGTCAAGCAGGAACCAGTACGCGGCGAAGCGCGCGACCCACGCCGCCGACTGCCAGCTGACCATCTCGCGCACGTAGCGGCCGCGGTCGGTGAGGATCGTGAAGCCCTGGCGCACGCGCGCCCAGAAGGCCTTGACCTTCGTCGACAGCAGCGCGAAGGCGACCAGCACCCCGATCGCCAGCGCCGTCAGGAGGAACAGCGTGAAGCGCGGATGCGAGGCGAAGAACGCGAGGTCGAACGCCGGCAGCTTCGAGAAGTCCGGCGGCTTGGGGAAGACGCCCTGCGTGAACGCGAACGCGAGCACGAGCAGGTTGACGCCCCAGTCAAACACGAGTCCGGTCCAGATGGCGGCGATGATTGCCGGGTAGCTCGACGCGGGGATCGAGATGCGCGTGAGGAAGTACTGCACGAGCGTTCCGCCGCCGAGCGGGAACACCTGGTTGATGCCGACGCCCGCGACGTACGCGCCCCACACGTCACGCCAGCGCACGTGCTCGGTCGGGTACGCCGCCTGAACCGCGTTGTAGAGCGCGCGCGAGCGCAACGTCAGGTAGGCGGCGTAGCACAGCAGGGCGAGCAGCAACGGCCACCAGCTGAGCCCGGCGAGGTTGGAGAAGAACGTCCCGACCGCGTCGAAGAACTGGCTGACGTCGCTGGCAAGCGAGGCGTGGACCGGGCTCATCGCGGCACAGTTTGACCCTCGCGCGCACGAAACGGGTCCTTAACGCGCGGAAGGGCCCGAATCCATCCGGGCCCTCCGCAGCCGGGAATCGTGGGGGAGACGATTCCGGCGGAGCAGGACGACAAGCGTCCCACAACTTGAGGATACCTCGCAAATCCGCAGATCGCGGTGTCGTCGGCACGAGAGCGCACAAGATTCCTTGCGGGAGTTCGTGCACGATGCGGCGATTTCCTAGGGTAGCGCCCTAGATCGGGCCGCCCGGTCCGCTGAAGAAGTCGTCGCCGAGCCGGACGCTGCCGGCAGCCTCGGCCTCGTGCCGGAGGGTGTGATCTTCGACGCCGCTCCAGGCGCCGACCGCCAGTTGCTCGCGATCGGCGTCCATCGGGCTGCCGCCGAGGTCCTTGTTGACGATGCGCGCGCACTTGCGCCCCTCGGCGATCGCGGTGACGACGAGCGACTGACCAACGCGGGCGTCGCCGCAGGCGTAGACGCCCGGCACCGACGCGCGGTAGGTCTGGCGTGTGCGGACGTTGCCGCGGGGGTCCATCTCCAGCTCGAGCTGCTCGATCGCGCCGGCGTGCTCCGGACCTGTGAAGCCGATCGCGATCAGCACGAGGTCCGCCTCGACGGTGAACTCGCTGTCCGGGACCGGCTGCAGGTCACGCGAGGAGGTCCCGGTGACGCGGCGGGCGTGGACCCGCGTGACCCGTCCGCCATCGCCCGAGAAGCCCGTGACCTCCGTGCCCCACCAGCGGTCGCCGCCCTCTTCGAGCGCGTAGGTCGTGGGCGTCCGCTTGGGCGGCAGCGGCCACGGTGTGCGCGCGTCGCGCCCGCTCGGGTCGAGCTGTTGGTAGACGTCGAGGATCGTCGCGTCGAGCGCGCCCTCGCGGTTCGCGTTCGAGATGCAGTCCATGCCGGTGTCGCCGCCGCCGATCACGACGACGCGCTTGCCGGCGGCGACGATCTCCGTGCCGGGCTCGGGCGCGCGCGTCGGGCGGCCCTCCTGCGCCGCCACGAAGCGGTTGCGCTGGTAGAGGTAGTCCATCGCGTAGTGGACGCCGTCGAGCTGGCGGCCCTCGACCTCGACGTCGCGATGCACGCGCGAGCCGATCGCGACGACGAGCGCATCGTGGCGGTCCCGCAGCTCGGCGGCGCTCACGGTGACCCCGACGTCGACGCCGTGCTCGAAGCGCACGCCCTCGGCCTCGAGCAGCGCGACGCGCCGGTCGATGATCGTCTTCGGCAGCTTCGCGTCCGGCACGCCGAAGCGCATCAGCCCACCGGGGCCCTCGTCTCGCTCGTAGACCGTGACGGTGTGGCCGCTCTTGTTCAGCTCCGCCGCGACCGCGAGGCCCGCAGGTCCCGAACCGATCACGCCGACCGTCTTGCCGGTGCGACGGTCGGGCGGCTCGGGCACGACCCAGCCCTCGTCGAACGCGCGCTCGGCGATCGCCATCTCGATCTGCTCGATCGCGACGGCGTCGTCGTTGATCGCGAGCACGCAGGCCGACTCGCACGGCGCCGGGCAGATCCGGCCGGTGAACTCGGGGAAATTGTTCGTCGCGTGCAGCTGGACGATCGCGTCCTGCCACTTGTCGCGATAGACGAGGTCGTTCCAATCCGGGATCAGGTTGCCGAGCGGGCAGCCCTCGTGGCAGAACGGCACGCCGCAGTCCATGCAGCGCGCGCCCTGTCTGCGCAGCTCGTCCTCTGGCTGGAGGCCGAAGTACTGCTCGTAGTCTCTGACGCGCTGCGTCGGATCGCGCTTGTCGAAGCCGACCCGATGGATCTTGAGGAAGCCGCCCAGTTGTCCCATGGCTCAGGCCTCCGCAGGCTCTGCGGTCTGACGGGCGCTGCCGCTGCCAGCGGCGGCCGCTTCGGCCTCGCTCGCGGCGCGCTCGGCGAGCGCGCGCTTGTAGTCGCGGGGCATGACCTTGACGAAGCGTCCCACAGACGCGTCCCAGTCGTCGAGCATCCGTTCTGCGACCGGCGACCCGGTGCGCTCGGCGTGCTCGGCGATCAGGTCCTTCAGCTCCGCCTCGTCGTGCTCCCTGAGCGGCTCGAGCTCGACGAGCTCGGTATTGCAGCAGCCGGCGAAGGTGTGGTGCTCGTCGTAGACGTAGGCGATCCCGCCGCTCATGCCGGCGCCGAAGTTGCGCCCCGTCGAGCCGAGCACGACGACGCGGCCGCCGGTCATGTACTCGCAGCCGTGGTCGCCGACGCCCTCGACGACGGCTTTCGCGCCCGAGTTGCGCACGGCGAAGCGCTCGCCCGCCAGCCCGCGGAAGAAGGCGCGGCCGGCCGTCGCGCCGTAGAGCACGGTGTTGCCGACGATCACGTTCTCCTCGGCGGCGAAGCCGGCGTCCTCGGGCGGACGTACGGTCACGACGCCGCCGGCGAGACCCTTGCCGGTGTAGTCGTTCGTCTCGCCCGCGAGCGTGAACGTCACGCCGGGCATCAGCCAGGCGCCGAAGCTTTGACCGGCGGAGCCCTCGAGCGCGACCTCGATCGTGTGCTCGGGCAGGCCCTTGGGCCCGTAGCGACGGGCGATCTCGCTTGACAGCAGTCCGCCGACCGTGCGATTGACGTTGCGCACCCGCGTCATCAGCTCCACGCGCTCGCCGCGCTCCAGCGCCGGCTCAGCCTGACGAATCAGCATCCAGTCGAGCGCGTCATCGAGCACCGGCTCGGGCGGGCGCGTGCGATGCCGCGGGGCGTCACCGACGTCGGGCATCGTGAAGACGCTCGTGAGGTCGACGCCGCGCGCCTTCCAGTGCTCGATCGCCCCGTCCATCTCCAGCAGGTCCGTTCGGCCGATCATCTCGTCGACGGTGCGCACCCCGAGCTGCGCCATCAGCTCGCGCGCCTCCTCGGCGACGAAGAAGAGGTACTTGACGACGTGCTCGGGCGTCCCCTCGAAGCGCTTGCGCAGCTCGGGGTTCTGCGTCGCGATCCCGACCGGGCACGTGTTGAGGTGGCAGACGCGCATCATGATGCAGCCCATCGCGATCAGCGGGGCGGTCGAGAAGCCGATCTCGTCGGCGCCGAGCAGCGCTGCGATCACGACGTCGCGGCCGGTCTTCATCTGGCCGTCGGCCTCGACCGTGATGCGCGACCGCAGGTCGTTGAGCAGCAGCGTCTGCTGCGTCTCGGCGACGCCGATCTCCCACGGGATGCCGGCCGCCTGGATCGACGACTGCGGCGAGGCGCCGGTGCCGCCGTCGTGGCCGGAGATGACGACGTGGTCGGCGTTCGCCTTCGCGACGCCGGCGGCGACGGTGCCGACGCCGACCTCGGAGACGAGCTTGACCGACACTTCGGCGCGCGGGTTGCTGCAGCGCAGGTCGTAGATCAGCTGCTTGAGGTCCTCGATCGAGTAGATGTCGTGGTGCGGCGGCGGCGAGATCAGGCCGACACCCGGCGTCGAGTTGCGCAGCCAGGCGATGTAGTCGTCGACCTTGTGGCCAGGCAGCTGGCCGCCCTCGCCGGGCTTTGCGCCCTGCGCCATCTTGATCTGCAGCCGATCGGCGTTGACGAGGTAGTGCGGCGTGACGCCGAAGCGGCCGGAGGCGATCTGCTTGATCGAGGAACGGCGCTCGTCGTCGAAGCGCGCCGGGTCCTCCCCGCCCTCTCCCGTGTTTGACTTCGCACCGAGGCGGTTCATCGCGATCGCGAGCGCCTCGTGCGACTCCCGCGAGATGGCGCCGAGGCTCATCGCGCCGGTCGAGAAGCGCTTGACGATCTCTTCCGCCGGCTCGACCTCGTCGAGCGGGATCGGCTCGTCCAGCGTCTTGAGCTTCATCAGCCCCCGCAGCGATGCCTTGCGCGCCGAGGCGTCGTTGACCGACTTCGCGAACTCCTTGTACGTCTGGAGCCCTTCCCCGTTCTGGGTGCGCACCGACTGCTGCAGCAGCGCGACCGTGTCGGGGTTCCAGATGTGCAGCTCGCCGTCGCGGCGCCACTGCAGCACGCCGCCGACCGGCAGCACTTCGCGACCGGTGCGCGGGTAGGCGCGGAAGTGGCGCTCGAGCGCCTCCTTCGCGAGCACGTCCAGGCCGATGCCGCCGATGCGCGAGGCGGTGCCGGTGAAGTGCTGTTCGATCAGCTCGGGCGCGAGGCCGACGGCCTCGAAGATCTGCGCGCCGCAGTAGGACTGGATCGTCGAGATGCCCATCTTCGAGAACGTCTTCAGCAGGCCCTTGCCGATCGCCGCGACGATCCGCTGCTCGGCCGTCTCCCGGTCCAGGTCAACGGGCAGCAGGCCGCGATCGGCCAGCTCGTCGAGCGACTCGAACATCAGATACGGGTTGATCGCAGCCGCGCCATAGCCGATCAGCGTCGCCATGTGGTGGATCTCGCGCGGCTCGCCCGTCTCGATCACGAGGCCGGCGCGCAGGCGCGTGCCCTGGCGCACGAGGTGGTGGTGGACTGCGGCGACGGCCAGCAGCGACGGGATCGCGACGCGCTCGGGGCCGAGGTTGCGGTCCGACAGGATCACGATGTTCGCGCCGCGCTCGATCCACGCGGCCGCCTCGGCGCAGATCGCCTCCAGGCGCCACTCCATCCCCTCTGCGCCCAGCTCGATCGGCCAGGTGAGGTCGATGGTGGCGGCGTGGAAGACGTCGTGCGAGACCTGGCGCAGCTTCTCCAGCTCGTGGTTGCGCAGTATCGGCTGGCGCATGAACAGCTGGTGCGCATGCGCCGGCGACTCGGTCAGCAAGTTCACCTCGGCGCCGACCGACGTCGCGAGGCTCATCACGACCTTCTCGCGAATCGGGTCGATCGGCGGGTTCGTGACCTGCGCGAACAGCTGCTTGAAGTAGGCGAACAGCGGCGGCTGGCGATCCGACAGGACGGCCAGCGCGGCGTCGTTGCCCATCGAGGCGGTCGGCTCCTCGCCGTTTGCCGCCATCGGGGCGATCGTCAGGCGCAGGTCCTCCTGCGAGTAGCCGAAGGCGAGCTGCTTGCTGCGCAGCGGCTCGACGCGGGGCGCGCGCGGGGCGCGCTCCGGCAGTTCGTCGAGGTTCACCACGCGCTCGTCGTACCACTCGCGGTACGGGCGCTGGCCGGCGACCTGCGCCTTGACCTCCTCGTCCTCGACGATGCGGCCCTGCTCGAGGTCGACGAGGAAGATCTTGCCCGGCTGCAGGCGGCCCTTGCGCACGATCTCGCTCGGCGCTGCCTTCACGACGCCCGTCTCGGACGCCAACACGACGTAGCCGTCGGCAGTCTGCACCCAGCGCCCGGGCCGCAGGCCGTTGCGATCGAGCGTGGCGCCGACCTGGCGGCCGTCGGTGAAGGCGACGACGGCGGGGCCGTCCCACGGCTCCATGACGCACGAGTGGTAGTCGTAGAAGCCGCGCACCGCAGGCGGCTGGTCGGTGCGGTCGCGGTAGGCCTCGGGCACCATCATCATCACCGCGTGGGTGATCGGGCGGCCCGCGAGCACCAGCAGCTCGAGCACGTTGTCGAACGTCGCCGAGTCCGAGCCGCCCTGGCGCACGACCGGCATCAGCTTCTGCAGGTCCTCGCCGAACAGCTCGGAGGCCAGCTGCGACTCGCGTGCACGCATCCAGTTGACGTTGCCGCGCAGCGTGTTGATCTCGCCGTTGTGGGCGATCATGCGGTACGGGTGCGCGAGCTCCCAGCTCGGGAAGGTGTTGGTCGAGAAGCGCGAGTGGACGAGCGCCAGGCGGGTTGTGAAGCGCTCGTCTTTGAGGTCGGGGTAGTAGCCCGACATCTGCGGCGCCGTCAGCATGCCCTTGTAGACGATCGTGCGGGCGGACAGGCTCGGCATCGCGAGATCCGCGCCGGCCGCCTTCTCGATCAGGCGGCGAATCACGTAGAGCTTGCGCTCGAACGCGTGCTCGTCAGCGAGCTCGTCGCTCGCGCCAATCAGCACGTGGCGGATGCGCGGCGCCGATCTGCCCGCGACGACGCCGACGTGGTCGTCGTCAACCGGCACGTCGCGCCAGCCGAGCACGCGCTGGCCCTCGCGCGCGACGACGCCCTCGATCAGGGCGACGAGCTCGTCCTGACGCGCCTCCTCGTGCGGCAGGAAGCAGACGCCTACGCCGTAGCGGCCGGCCGGCGGCAGCTCGACGTCCATGACCGCGCGCAGGAACGCGTCTGGCATCTGCACCAGTATCCCCGCGCCGTCGCCTGTCGTCGGGTCTGCCCCCGCGGCGCCGCGATGCTCCAGATTCTCAAGCGCGTACAGCGCCCGGTCGACCACGCCGTGGTCGGCCCCCTCGGTCAGCTTGGCGACGAACGCGACACCGCAGGCGTCGTGCTCGTTTTCAGGGTGGTAGAGGCCAGCGGCCTGTGGGGGCTTCATCTCGTGCATGGATTGTGTGTTCCCGATGGGCGGCGCGAACACTGAGAAGAGGCCAAAGGGTACCAGTGGAGAGCCTCTGCGCATTGCGCCACCGCGAGCTGCGGCAGACATGGCGCGGCGTCGCGGAATTCTGCCGGATTCGGCGTCGGCGCGCTCGATCGGGTGCAGTCCGCGCTCAGCCGCGCGTCTTGGCTCTGGCTCTGGCTCTCGCGGGTGCGGCAGGCGCCTTCGCGCGCCGCTTTCTGGCAGGTTGAGGAACCCCGCCCGCCCCGCCGTCGCCGTTGCCGCGGACCGCAGCGACACTCGCCTCGAGCGCGGCCATCAAGTCCGGAACCGCCGCCGGCGCCGGCGCCGCTGGCTGCACGGCGACCTCCTCGCCGGCCGCCTTGCGATCGATCAGGTCGAGCACGCGCTCGCGGTATTCGTCGCGGTAGGCGGTCGGGTCGAACGGCGTCGACAGCTGGTCGATCAACTGCTGCGCCATCGCGACCTCGCGCGCGTTGGCCTCGACGTCGCCCAGCCCCTCGAGCTCGTCGAGCCGCTCAGGCGCGTTGACCTCATCGCCGAACAGCATCGTGGAGAGCACCAGCACGCCGCCGGCCGGGCGCAGCGCGCACAGCTGCTGGCGGGTGCGCAGCACGAAGCGGCCGATCGCGACCTTGCCTGCCTGCTCCATCGCGCTCAGGAGCAGCGCGTAGGGCTTGGCCCCGCCGGTCGCGGGAGCGACGTGGTAGGCGCTGTCGTAGTAGACGGGATCGATGTCGGCGAGCTCGACGAAGGACTCGATGTCGATCGTCTTCGTGTGGCGCGGATCGAGCGCGTCGAGCTCCTCCTGTCTGATGATCACGTAGCGGTCGGGCGCAACCTCGAAGCCCTTGACGAGATCGTCGTAGGAGACTTCCTCGCCGTCCGCCGGACAGACGCGCTTCTGCTGTATGCGCACGCCGTCTCTGGCATGCAGCTGATGGAAGCGCACCGTCTTCTGCGACGTGGCGCTGTAGAGCTTGATCGGCACGTTGACCAGCCCGAAGCTGATCGCGCCGCTCCAGATCGCGCGAGGCATGGGCCGTTTCTACTACCCGCGAGCGGCCACGGCAACCCGCGAACGCGGTCTTGCGTCTGCTCAGACGCCCATGGCCGTCGGACCGAGCGTGTCGCCCATGCGCTCCAGCGAGCGCCGCAGCAGGCGCGAGACGTGCATCTGCGAGATGCCGACGCGCTCTGCGATCTCGCGCTGCGTGAGCCCGGCGAAGAAGCGCAGCAGCAGGATCCGCCGCTCGCGCTCGCTGAGCATCCGCAGGCCGCGGCTCAGCTCGACGCGCTGCTCGGCGGCCGCAAAGGCCGGATCGATGGCGCCGATCCGCGCGACCGGCTCGCCGTCGTCGCCCAGCGGCTCGTCGAGCGGGACCGTGCTGTAGGCCTGAGCGCCCTGCAGCGCTTCGAGCACCTGCTCGGGCGTCGTCCCGGTCGCCTCGGCGAGGTCCTCGATCGTCGGCGAGCGGCCGAGCTTCGTCGACAGGCGGTCGACTTCGCGGGTGACGCGTGCGCTCAGCTCCTGCAGGCCGCGCGAGACGCGCACCGACCAGGCGCGGTCGCGGAAGTGCCGCTTGATCTCGCCAAGGATCGTCGGCACCGCGAACGTCGAGAAGCGCAGCTCGCGGTCCAGGTCGAAGCGATCGACGGCCTTGATCAGACCGACGCAGCCGACCTGCTCGAGGTCGTCGAGCGGCTCGCCGCGGTTGGCGTAGCGGCGGGCGAGCGAGCGCACCAGTGGCATCATGCGCTCGATCAGGAGGCGGCGGGCCTGCTCGTCGCCCTCCTCGTGCCAGCGACGCAGCAGCTCGTGCTCGTCGATGAGGGGATCGACCGGCAGGCGAACGACCGTGGCGGACATGCCGTGCCTCCTTCGTGGGCGGCGTCGGCTGAGCGGAGCCGACTGTGCGCCATCCTCTTCGGCCAACGCGCGATGACAAGGTGGACAGACACGGTCACTGGTGTCGACGCGTCCACTGCGGTACAACACTCGGGTGGACAAGGGTGGTCAGACTGTCAGCGCCACCGACTTCGCCGAGCTGACCGGCGTCTCACGCGAGCGCCTGCGCACATGGGAGCGGCGCTTCGACTTCCCACGTCCCGCTCGCATCGACCATGGTCCGCGCCGCTATGCGCTCGCCGACGCGCCGCGGGTAGTAGCCGTGCGGCGCGCCGCCGAGCAGGGCGTTCCCCTCCCACGAGCGATCGCCGACGCGACCGGCGGGGCGGCGACCTTGGCGATATCGGATCCGACGCTGGCGACGATCGCCGCCGTCGCGCCGATCCCGATCGTGCTGGTCTCCGGGCCCGAGCCGCTGCGCGTCGTCTACGTCAACGCGCCGCTGCAGGCGTCGGACGGCGCGGTCGCTCCCGGCGCCCAGCTCGACGCGCTGCCGTGGTTCATGGGCAGCGACCTCGAACGCACGCTGCGCACGCTGTTCGCGGGCGACACCGCCGCGCTCGAGTGCGCCCACCCGGCCTGGGCGGGCAGCGGTGCGATCGAGCGCTCGATCGCGTACCGCGTGCCGACCGGCCCCGGTCAGCCGCCGAGTGTCGCGCTCGTCGGGATCGATCGCGACGAGGAGCGTCGCGCGCGTCGCCAGCTCGGAGAGCTGCAGCAGGAGTTGACGCGCGTGCGAGTGCGCGAGCAGCGCCGCGAGCGCTGGCTCGCGCTGGCGGCGTCGCTCGCCGAGCGCTTCCAGCGCGACGCCGGCGAGGCGCTGCTCGGCACGACCGTCGACACGCTCGTGCGGCGCCTCGGCGCGGTCGACGCCGGCGTCGCGCTCTACGTCGCCGGCCAGCTCGCGCTCGGCGCTACGAGCCGCGGGCTCCTGGGTCCCCACATGGTCACCGTCACGCGCTACGACGACCTTGCCGCCCTGATGCAGCGCAGCGCACCGGAGTGGCTCGCACCGGCGACGGCGAGCGCCTTCGGGGTGCACGCCGGCCTGCACTGCCTCGCCCTCCCGATCGGCGTCGTCGGGGAGCGGCTCGGCGTGCTCCTGATCGTCTTCGACGAGCTGGCTGCGCTCGACGAGGACATCCGCCACGTGCTGACCGTCGTGGCGGCGGGGCTCGGGTTCGTCGTGCTGCGAGACCGGCTGGTGACGTCGGCGCGCGGCATCGAGCCACCGGCCGCCTGAGGCCTGCGCTCAGAAGAGGCGGCCCTCGGGCACGTCGAGCGTCGCCTCGAGCGGCCAGGAGCAGAGCGAGCCGCGGCCGGGGCAGCCGTCGCAGATGCGGGGGCCGGGGTCGGAGGCGACCGGGAAGGCACGCTGCAGAATCGCGTCGGCGCGAGCGGCCAGATCGGCAGTGAGCGCGGCGACGTCCTGCGGCCGGAAGGTCGCGCCGGCCGGCTGGCCGGGGCGCTCGAGGAACACGTGGATTACCTCGACCTCGGTGGCGCCGTCGCCCAGCGCCGCAAGCGCGTACGCGGCGCGCTGGATCCCGTACTCGTGCGAGACCAGCGCGTCTAGATCGGCCGTCGCTCCGACACGGTCGCTCTTGTAGTCGACAACGACCACCCGCTCGCCCTCGCGTCCAACCGCGTCGAGCACCCCCACGAGCGGGATCGAACCCTGCCCCGCCTCAAGCCGAAGCGAGAACGGCTGCTCGCGGCGGAGGTCCGCGAGCGAGGAGAGCCGCGCGCAGAGCTCGCTTCCGAGGAAGCCCGCCACAAGCCCCGCGATCTCCTGCGCATCCGCGTCGGCAAGCCGCGCACCGGCCCGCGCGGCCTCGGCCACAACGGCAGCGCCGTCGGGCGGCGTCGGGCGTGCGAAGTCGAGTCGCTCCAGCAGCGAATGCACGACGCGCCCACGCACGCGCGGGTCGAGCTCGGCAGCCGCGCCGCGGCCGGCGACGCCACGCAGCGGCTCGTCCGTCGGCGGCAGCCCAAGCACCCGTTCCAGGTAGAAGCGATAACCGCACTGCGCGTGCTGCTGGAGGCTGGTGTAGCTGAGCGTCGCAACCGGCGGTGGAAGCGCGGGCATCGAGGAAGCAGAAGCGGTCGAGCCAGCAGCGGCCGCCGCCGACGGCGCCGATCGGGCGGGTGGCGATGAGGACGCACGTGCGCCGGCCGAAGGTCCGGCGTGCGCGCGCCCGGAGTCGTCAGGACCCGCCCGCAGCACGGCCGGACCCGAAGGCAGCGCGGCCAGAAGCGCCGGACGCGCCACAGTGACCGCGACGTCGATCCGGTCGTGCGACGCCACCGTTTGAGGCTCCGCGTCGGGCGCTATCCGCCGAGCGATGTCGGGCACGAATGCCGGCCCAATCCAGGTCAACGGAGCAGCGCCCGGTCTCGCCTCCGGCCAGATCTCGCATCTCGCCGCCCCGCTCAGGATCAGGTGCTCGCGCGCACGCGTCATCGCGACGTAGAACAGCCGCGCCTCCTCCTCCGCCTCCGCGCGCAGCCGCTCCTCGCCGAGCGCGCGGAAGGCCAGCGCCCCGCGCGGTCTGGAGCCGTCGAGCGCCTTCAGCCGGATCCCGACGCGCCCGTCGCGCCCGACGCGGACGATCTCGCGGCCCGCCGACGGCGACTCGCGGCCGAGGTCGGCGACGCACACGACCGGGAACTCGAGGCCCTTCGCGCGATGGATCGTCATCAGCCGCACCGCGTCGAGCGCCTCGCCCTCCACGGGCGCTTCGCTCTCGCGATCCTCGCCGGCGCGCGGATCGGTCGCCGCCGCGACAAGCCGCCCGACGAGATCGACGAAGCCGCGCAGGTCGCGGCCGTGCTGCGCCTCGTGCTCGCGCGCGAGCCGCATCAGCTTGCGCACGTTCGCCATCCGCCGCGCGCCGCCCTCCATCCGCAGCAGCGTCAGGTCGTAGCCGGTGCCGGCTAGGACGCGGTCGAGCAGCGTCTCGAGGCCGTAGCGCGCGGCCGTTCGGCGCTCGTGCGGCAGCCAACCCCGCAACGTCTCGACACGCTCGCGATCCGCGTCGCCGAGTCGGTCGAGCAGCGTCTCGTCGCCGGTCAGCGTCCACCACGGGTCGCGGTGCTCGCCCCCGGCGCGCGTGGCCGCCGCCAGCTGGACGAGGCCGTCGCTGGAGAGACCGACGAGCGGGGAGGCGAGCACCGTCATCAAGGCCGCGCCGTCACGCGGGTTCGCCAGCACCGACAGGTAGGCGGTCAGGTCGCGCACCTGCTGCTGAGCCCAGTAGCCGCGGCCGCCGATCACATACGTAGGGATCCCCAGCTCCACCAGCGCGCGCTCGTACGTGGCGAGATCGCCCGTCGCGCGCAGCAGCAGGACGACGTCGCCGGGCGCGCGTCCCGCGTCGAGCAGTACGCGCACCCGCGCGGCCAGCAGCTTCGCCTCGGCGATCCGCCACAGCGGCGCCGGCGGGACCGCCCCTGGCGGCACGAGCCCCGCCTCGGACCAGTCGGCGGCCCCGTCGGTGACGAGCAGCTCGACGCGCGGCTCCATCGGATCCGCCTCTTCAGGCTCCTCGCGGCCTGCCACGAGCGGGACGAAGCTCGCGTCGAAGCGCGGAGCGAAGGCGAAGTTGAAGGCGTCGAGCAGCTCGCGGCGGCTGCGGAAGTTCGTCGCGAGCGTCGCGGCGGCGCCCCGTTCGGCGAGCGCCGCACGCCGTGCGCGGAACTGGCGCACGTCGGCGTGGCGGAAGCCGTAGATCGACTGCAGCTCGTCGCCGACGGCGAACAGCCGCTCGCCGGCGATCCGCTCCAGCAGCTCGAGCTGCAGCGGGTTCGTGTCCTGGAACTCGTCGACCATCACGTGCTGGAAGCGCTCGGCGTAGCGGGTACGCAGCGGCTCGTGCTCGCGCAGCAGGCGGTTCGCGCGCAGTTCGAGATCCTCGAAGTCGAGCGCGGACGCGGCGTGCTTCGCCTCCGCGTAACGGCGCGAGAAGCCGCGCAGCAGCGCGTCGAGCAGCGCGTGCACCGGGACCGCGGCGACGTCTGCGCAGGCGTCGGCGAACGCGTCGAGCGCGGCGCGATAGGCGGCGCAGCCCGCACCGGCGAGCGCAGCGCCGTTGCGCGGCAGCGCGAGCGCCGCGACCTCGCCGTGCGCCGGCGGCGGGTCGAGCGGGCGCTCCAGCAGCGCGGCGCATGCGGCGATGACCTCCCTGGCGCGGATCACCGTCTTGCCGTCTCTCGCCACCTCCAGCTCGACGGCCGCCTGGGCGCGGGCGAGCGCGAGCGCGCTGTGGGCTTGGCCGAGCGGCGCGGGGCGCGCTGGCGGCAGCGCAGGCTCGTCCTCCCCGCGGCTTCGCAGCTCTCCGTGCAGGTCGACGATCGCGGCGCGCAGCTCGCTCGGGCGGTAGGCGGCGATCAGCGCAAGCGCGGCTCTCCCGTGCTCGTCGGCCAGCGCGTCGAGCGCCGCGTCGAAGGCCGCGCCGGCGAGGCGCTCCGCGGCCCGCTCGTCGAGCACCGCGAAGCGCGGATCGATCCCGGCCGCGAGCGCGTGGGTGCGCAGCAGCCGGGCGCAGAAGCTGTGGATCGTGGAGATCCAGGCGCCCTCGGTCGCGCGGGCGCGCTCGTCGTCGCCGAGCTGCTCGAAGCGGGCGCGGACGCGCGTCTTCAGCTCGGCAGCCGCCTTCTCGGTGAACGTGATCGCGAGGATCCGCGCCACGTCCCCGCCCTCCGCGCGCGCGGCGAGCACGAAGCGCTCCGCCATCACCGACGTCTTGCCGCTGCCCGCGTTGGCGGTCAGCAGCAGTCCGCCCTCATGCTCGATCGCGGCTTGCTGCTCGGATGTGAACGGCACGCTCACGCGTCCACCGCCCGGCAGATGCCCGGGTAGGCGCAGCCGCCCGGCCCGCACGTCTCCGGCGTGGCGCCGAGCGTGCCGGCGCGCAGGCGCACCGCCAACTCGCAGGCCCGCGCCGCGGCCGCGTCGAGCTCGGCGGCCAGCTCGTCGCTCGTGCGGCGGTCGGTGTCGACGACGTCGCCGGCATCGACGTCGTCGCGGACGATCCCGCGCGCGCGCAGGTCCTCGCCGCGCAGCGGCTGGTAGACGCCGCCGGCCGGCTCGCGTCTGAGCAGCTCGCGCACGACGATCATGTAGAGCGCGACCTGGAGCTGGTCCTCCGCCTGCCACTTGGCGACCGCCCAGGCGGGGCCGCGCCGGCCGCTCTTGTAGTCGCGCACGAGCGCCCGACCGGCACGGTCGAGGTCGACGCGGTCGATCACGCCGCGCAGGTGCAGCGCACCGCCGTCCCCGAGCACCAGCGCCGGGAGCGTGTCCTCCCCCATGCCGAAGCGCAGCTCCAGCTCGGCCGGGCTGAACGAGCCGCCGCCGTGCGCCTCGTGCGCCAGCAGCCGCTTGACGTCGCTAGCGATCTCGTGCGCCGCGGCGGCCTGCGCCGCGGCCCCACGGCCGAGCACGAAGCGCGGCGCCTCGTCCGCGACGATCCGCTCGACGACCGTCTCGGCGGCGGTAAGCGTGTCGGGCGTCAGCGGCCAGTCGAGCTCCCCGAGCGCCCGCTCCAGCACGCGGTGGATGCAGCTCCCGCGCACCATCGCCTCCGGGTCGGGCTCGAAGCGCTCGGGCGCCAGCTCCTTCTCGATCAGCCAGCGCACGGGGCAGCGCGCATACGTCTCCAGCGAACCGGCCGACAGCACCTCGCGCTGGCGCAGCGCCGCACACGCTTCGGGGCCCAGCGACCCGAGCGGCGCCGGCGTCTCGCGCGGCGCCGCGAGCGCCTCTGCGCGGGCGCGTTCGGTCTCGGTCGGGGCGGCGTCGAGCGGCCAGGTGAGCGCCGACAGCGGCCGGTGGATCTCCGGCAGCTCGGTCAGCAGCGCCTGCACGTCGGCGACGAAGAACGAGCGGATCGCCGGGTTGCCCTCCTCGTCGGCGTCGCGGCAGCTCAGCACGAGCCGCCGCAGCGGGCGCGATGCGGCCGCGTAGAACAGGTACCGCTCGGCCGCCAGCGCGTCCTCGCGAGGTGCGAGGGCGAGACCGGTCGCGGTCGCCAGCTCGCGGCGCTGGTCGTCGGACAGGAACGGCTCAGAGATCGACGGGCGGGGGAACTCGCCCTCCTGCAGGCCGCAGACGATCACCGTGTCGAAGCGACGCGCGCGGATCGACAGCGGGTCGGCGACGAGCACCGCCCCCGCGCGCGGCGGCTCCCCGAGCGGCACCTCCAGCTCGCCGAGCGCAGCCAGCAGCTCATCGGCGTCGGCGACGCGATGCGGCGCGCTCGCAGCCAGCTCGGCGAGGTCGTCGAGTGCGCGCAGCAGGACGACGAGCGCGCGGGCGTCGACCTCCTCCGCGGCGTCGAGCAGCGGTGCCTTGCCGCGGTGCGGCGCGGCGAACAGGCGGCGTGCTTCGCGCCCGAGCGCGGCGAGCAGCGGCGCAGACCCGTCGGCGGCGGCGCCGCGCAGCCGGTCGAGCTCGCGCAGCGGCCATTTCGCATTCGCCTGCTCCCAGGCAGCGCGCGCGCCGGCGACGTCCGCGATCGCCGCGCGTCGCACGGTCAGCTCCAGCCGGTCCGCCAGCTCGAGCCGCTCCAGCCGGCCGGGCGTGCGCAGGTAGGCGAGCAGATCGGCCGCGGTCGCCTGGTCGGGTAGCAGCGCAGCGCGGGCGAGCGCAAGCAGGCCCCGCCCGAGCGCGGTGTGGGCGAAGCGCTCGCGCCGGTCGAACGCATGCGGGATCCCGTAGGCGCCGAAAACCTGCTCGACGAGCGAGGCGATGCGTGCAGGCGTGCGGTAGACGACGGCGATCTGCTCCCCGGGCACGCCGTCGCCCAGCAGCCGCAGGACCTCCGCCGCGACCAGCTCGACCTCGGCGCGCTCGCCGCCGGCGACGAGCAGCTTGACGGCGTCGCCGGGGTCGACGCGTGCTGCGAACGGCTCGAACAGGCCGCGCTCGAGGTGGTGCAGCACGTCGCGGGCCGGCGGCTCGTAGTGGTCGGCGAGCGCAGGCAGCTCCTCCACGTCGGTCGCGAACTGGCGCAGCTCCTCGACCGTCGACGCGCGCCCCGCGAAGGCCGCGCGGCCCGGCTCGAAGGTGAGCGAGACGGTGACCTCCGCTCCGGCGACGCGCGCCAGCGTCTCGACCGCATCGCGCTGCAGCGGGGAGAGGTCGTCGAAGCCGTAGAGCAAGACCGGCGTCTCGCCCCACGCGCCCGGCTGCGCGCGCAGCGCGTCGAGCGCGCGCCAGGCGAACAGGTCGGCGTCGACTGCGCCGAGCCGCTCGAGCGCGCGGATGTAGCGGTCGTAGATCGCCGCCCCCTCGTGCAGCGCGGGCGGTGCGCCGGGCCATGCGCGCGCGGCAGCCGTGAGCCGCTGCGGCGTCACCAGCGCCCGCTCCAGCTCGGCCGTGAACGCCCCGGCGGCCGCCAGCAGGCCGCGCGAGCGGGCGATCGGCGCCAGCGCCTGGAGCCGTGCGGCGGCGACCGCCTCGGCCATCAGCTGCTCCCGCTGCAGCGGGCCGATCGTGCGTGCGGCGTATCCCGCGCGGGCGGCGATCTCGCGCACGAAGCGCCCGAACGTGGCGACCGTGCCGCGGCTCCGTGGGCCGTCCTGAGCCAGCTCCCCCGCGTAGTAGGCGCGGTCCGCCGAGGTCGGCACCACGAGCCACGGATCGCGCCGCGCGTGGGCGCGAAACGCGTCCAGCACCGCCCCGGCCTTCGCCGAGTTCGCTGGACCGATGACGAGCTTCAGCGGCACGGGTCCGACATGGTGGCGCGCGCCGGGGACGGTGCGCGTGCGGCGACCGCGAGCGGCTCGAAGGGAGCGCTACGCGACGGCGGATTCGGCGGGTGTGGCGGTGCCATCGGTGGCGACGGCACCGTCCGCGGAGGCAGCGTCGGCCTCGGCCTCGGGCGGCTTCGCGCCCTCGCGCGCCCACGGCTCGTCGAACTCGACGCGCCAGCGGCCCTCGTCCGTCTGCTCCAGCGCCAGACGAGCGCGGAAGGAGCGGCCCGAGCGACCTCTGAAGCCGGTGACCGCCTTCTCGGTGCGGCCGGTCCTGATCAGCTCGCGCACGATCGCCGCGGTCAGCGTCTTGCCGGCCTTCGCCTTCCAGATCACGAAGCCGCAGCCGGGATCCTCGCGCGACCAGCACGAGTAGCCCTTGCGGTTCTCGACGATGTCGTGCCCGCAGACGGGGCACGGACCGAGGTTCGCGCGCGGGATGCGCACGTCTCTCAGCTTCTCGTCGAGCGTCGCGACCGTCGCCTCGGCGAACTTGACGATGTCGCCCATAAACGCTCTGCGCGAGTCCTCGCCGGTCTCGATCTTCGCGAGCCGGTGCTCCCAGTCGCCCGTCAAAGAGGGCGACGTCAGCTGGTGTCCGTCGAGCAGGCGCACGACGTTGAGACCCTTCTCGGTCACGACCAGGGCGCGGGCATCGCGCTCGATGTAGCCGACCGTCAGCAGCCGCTCGATGATCGCCGCACGCGTGGCCGGGGTGCCGATCCCCGAGTCCTTCATCGCCTCGCGCAGCTCCTCGTCGTCGACGAGTCTGCCGGCGGTCTCCATCGCGCCCAGCAGCGAGCCCTCGGAGTAGCGCCGCGGCGGTCTCGTCTCCTTCTCCTCCGAGCGGACGTCGCGCGTGTCGACGGCCTCATCTCTCACGAGTCTCGGCAGCCGCTGCTCGCGGCCCTCGTCCTCGTCGCCCTCTCTCGGCTCGGCGTCGGCCTCCTCGCCGTAGACGCCGCGCCAGCCCGGCACGAGCATCACCTTGCCGCGGGTGCGGAAGACGTGGCCGGCGACCTCGGTCTCCACGCGCGTGTTCTCGAATACGGCCTCGGGGTGGAAGACAGCGAGGAAGCGGCGCGCGACGATGTCGTAGATGCGGCGGTCGTCGTCGCTCATCTTGTCGACCGGATGCGGCGCGTTCGTCGGGATGATCGCGTGGTGGTCGGTGACCTTCTCGTTGTTGACGACGCGGCCGAGCGGCAGCATGTCGAGCCCGGTCACGTACGCCGCGCCGGCCGCGTACTCGCGGCGGCCGCCGACGATCGAGGCGATCGGCTTGATCTCAGGGATCATGTCGCTCGGCAGGTAGCGCGAGCTCGTACGCGGATACGTGAGCGCCTTGTGCTCCTCGTAGAGGCGCTGCGCGGCGCCCAGCGTGCGGCGTGCGGAGAAGCCGAAGCGGCTGTTGGCGTCGCGCTGGAGCGAGGTGAGGTCGTAGAGCAGCGGCGCGCGCTCTCTGCGCGTCGTCTTCTCGAGCTTCGAGACGATGCCGGCGGTGTCGCGCACCGCGGCGACGATCGCCGCCGCCTGCTCAGCGCTCGCGACGCGCGGGCCCTTGCCGATCTCCTCGCCGGAGCCGCCGGGCGCGTGGTAGCGGCCTTCGTATCTGCGTGCCCCCGTCGCCTCGAACGACGCGTCAACGATCCAGTAGGGCTCGGGTCTGAAGGCGCGGATCTCCTCCTCGCGGCGGGCGAGGATCGCAAGCGTCGGCGTCTGCACGCGGCCGAGCGAGACGGCGCCGTCGAATGAGGAGCGCAGGCGGATCGTCGCCGCGCGGGTCGCGTTCATGCCGACGATCCAGTCGGCCTCGCTGCGCGAGCGGGCGGCGTCCTCGAGCGAGGCCAGCTCCTCGCCCGGACGCAGGCGAGAGAACGCGTCCTCGATCGCGGCCTTCGTCATCGAAGACAGCCACAGGCGCTGCACCGGGAGTCTCGATCCGGCCTTCTCGTACAGGTAGGCGAAGATCAGCTCGCCCTCGCGGCCGGCGTCGCAGGCGTTCACGACAAGCTCGACGTCGTCGCGGCCAAGCGCGCGCTTGACGACGTTCATCTGTCTTCTCGAGCGCTCGTCGCGCACGACCAGCTTGAACTTGTCCGGCACGATCGGCAGGTCGGCCATGCGCCATCTCTTGAACTTGTCGTCGTACTCGTCGGGCTCGGCGAGCTGCACGAGGTGGCCGACGGCCCAGGTGATGACGTGCTCGGGACCCTCCAGCACGCCCTCCCCTCTCTGGAAGGGGCCGGGCAGCACGCGGGCGAGGTCTCTGCCGACGGACGGCTTCTCGGCGATGACGAGTGTCTTGCTCATTAGCCGGTGGAGGGTAGCGGTCTGTCAACCGGCGCACGCGCCGCTCGACACCTGCCCGCTCCTCCGAGCCGCGGCGAGCGCGTCGCCGACGACCGCGTTCGGCACGCCGTAACCGCCCGGAGCGCCACTCGTCGTGGCGGCGAAGACGGTCGTCAGGACGCGCCCCTGCGCGTCGACGACGGGACCGCCGGAGTTGCCGCTGCGCACCCGGCCGCGCAGCGGCGTCACGCCGCGCCGCACGGGGCCACGGCCGTACGCGTCCTCGGAGATGACGGCCCGCGTCGCGCCGATCCGCCCCGCCTCGACGTCGAACGGGCCGTTCAGCGGATAGCCCAGGATCGCACCGGCCGTGCCGGACGCGGGATCGGGCGCCAGCGAGAGCGCCGGCGCCGGGAGGCCGGGCACGCGCAGCACGGCGACGTCGTCGCGCACGTTCATCCGCACGAGCGTCGCATCGCGACTCCCGGCCGGGTCGCCTGGCGCCTGCACGACCGTGTCGTGCTCGCCGGCGACGACGTGCGCGTTCGTGACGACGAGCCCGGGCGCCGCGACCCAGCCACTGCCCTCGACGCCGAGCCCGCAGGCCGTCCCGAGGATGCGCACGATGCTCGGCGCCGCCTCCCGCACGCCCGGCTCACGCAGCACGGCGCGCGAGGGCGGCGCAACCGCGGCACCGGGACCGTTGATCGATGGCAGCGGATCGAAGCGCGCCAGCGCGTTGAGGAGCGGCCCGGACGGCGGCAGCGCGGCGTTGAGCTGGCGCAGCACGAACGAGCGCTGCACGTCGGCGCGCAGGTCGCGCAGGCCGGGCGTCTGCAGCACGACCGCGCCCGCCAGCCAGACGAGCCCGAGCGCGACCGCGGCGCTCAGCAGCGCGCCCAGCAGCCCGTCGAGCGCGCCCAGCCCGGGGATCCACAGGCCGTTGCGCAACCGCGCACCGAGCCGCTCGAGCCCGCTCGCGAGCAGCCCGCCGACCAGCAGCGCCCCCGCGAGCGCGAACAGCGGCGCATACGGCGAGTGCGACCCCTCCGGCAGCAGCAGCGGACCGATGCGCGCGCCGACGACGGCACCCGCGACGAGCCCGCCGAGCGACAGCGCGCCGACGATGAAGCCGCGGCGGAAGCCGGCGAGGCCGAAGAGCGTGACCAGCGCGACGATGATCCAGTCGAGCGTCGTCATCCCGCGGAAGCATGCAGGAGCGAGCGGGCGCTCCACAGATGAACGAGGGCGCCGCGCGATCAACTACGCTCCGAAGCCGTGGAGGCAGGTGGCCGTAGGGACGCGCATCCGGGGTCGCGTTACTCCCAGTCCGATGTGCAACGGCGACGCCGACTGATTCGTCGCGGGCTGCCGGCGTTCGCAGGTCTCGCGCTGGTCGCGCTCGTCGTCGGGCTGTTCGTCGGCGGCGGCGCTGGGGGCGCCGAACGTGAGACCGCGAAACGCTTTGCCACTTTCTGGGCGGACGGCGACTACGGCGGCATGTACCAGCTGCTCGACGACGAGGCGAAGGCGCGCACGTCGTTCCAGGACTTCGCGGCGATCTACCGCGACGCAGCGCAAACGGCGACTATCCGCGCGCTCGTCATCGGGAAGGTTGGGGACCGCTCGGGCGATGCGATCCCGATCCAGATGACCGTCCGGACGCGCGTGTTCGGCAACGTTCACGGCGTGCTGGAGCTGCCGGTCAGCGGCGAAGGCGACACGATGCGCATCGCGTGGCGCGAGAACGCCGTCTTCCCCGGCCTGCGCGTCGGCGAGCAGCTCACGCGCCAGACGAGCCTGCCCCCGCGCGCCGCGCTGTTGGCGCGCGACGGAAGCGTGCTCGCGTCAGGCGAGGCCCGCACCTCTGACGATCCGGAGGTCGCAGGCGAGATCGCCGGGCGGCTCGAGCCCGGACCACCCGAGGAGACCGGGACGCTGCGCGCCCTCGGCTACCCACCCGACGCCATGGTCGGCGTCTCGGGGCTGGAGCGCGTGTTCCAGCGGGATCTCGCGGGTCAGCCCGGCGGCACGCTCGCCGTGGGCGACCGCGTCGTCGCCCGCACGCAGCCGAAGGCCGGCACAGCCGTGCGCACGACGATCGACCCGGAGCTGGAGCGCGCCGCGATCGGGGCGCTCGCCGGCCGCTACGGCGGCGTCGCCGCGATGGACCCGCGCACCGGCGAGCTGCTCGCGCTCGCCGGCGTCGCCTTCTCCGCGCTCCAGCCGCCGGGCTCCACATTCAAAATCGTCACGCTCACCGGCACGCTGGAGTCGCATCTCGCGAACGCCAAGACGACGTTCCCCGTCGTCGACGCCGCGACGCTCTCCGGGGTGCGGCTTGAGAACGCGAGCGGCGAGTACTGCGGCGGCACGCTCGTCGACTCGTTCGCGCACTCGTGCAACTCGGTCTTCGCCCCCCTCGGCGCGAGACTCGGTGCGCGGCGGCTGGTCGACGTCGCCGAGCGCTATGGCTTCAACCAGGCGCAGTCGATTCCCGGCGCGCAGACGAGCACGATCCCGTCCGCGCAAGAGCTCGGCGACGATCTCGACGTCGGCTCGACGGCGATCGGCCAGGGCCTCGTGCAGGCCACGACGCTGCAGATGACCGAGATCGCGGCGACAATCGCAATGCAGGGTCGGCGCCCGATCCCGACCCTGCGAGTCGGCGAGCGCCCGCGCTTCGTCCGCGTGACGCGGCCGCGCGTCGCGCAGGAGGTCGCGCGCATGATGCGCGCGGTCGTCGCCTACGGCACCGGGACGGCGGCGGCGATCGCCGGCGGCGACGTCGCTGGCAAGACCGGCACAGCCGAGCTCGGCAACACCGTCCCGACCGAAGGACAGGACGACGAAGACGTGCAGAACGCGCGCGAGACGGACGCTTGGTTCGTCGCCTTCGCGCCGTCGAAGCGGCCGCGCATCGCCGTCGGCGCGCTGTTCCCGGAAGCCGGGGCGGGCGGGGACGTCGCCGCCCCCGCCGTGCGCGAGGTGCTCGCGGCCGCGCTGCAGCACGGTCCCGGCGAGTAGCGAGCGCCCGCGACGCGCGCGGGCCGGGGTCGGTCTAGAGGTCGAGCACGACGCTCGAGGGCTCGCCGCCGTCCGGCGGCGTGATCTCGAGCTCGAGCGGGCGGCTCGCGTAGACGGACGTGTTGAGTCTGAACAGCAACATCGAGCCCTGGATCGGCCCCGAGCCCGCGCCGCTCTCGGGATCCGGCTTGACGGGCTGGCCGTTGGCGCTCTCGACCGCGGTCGGCTGGTAGGTGAACGGGTTCGTCGCCGGCAGCGCGATCGGCTCGCACTCCTCGCCGGTCGTGTCGACGATCCGGAAGTCGGAGGCGCTCGGATGCAACTCGTCGGTCGCGTTCTGCACGCGCAGCCAGACGCCGAACCACTCCTCGTCGCCGGCGAGTCTCGGCGTGCCGGTCGGCAGGCCTTGGAGGTACTCGACGTCCTCCACGTTGCGCGGGTTGAGCTCGCGCGACATCTGCACCTGGTAGATGAGCGGGCCGGCCTGGATGTAGGAGCCCTCCCCCTCGCCGTGGGTGGTCGGGTCCTTCGTGCCGCCGCCGCAGGCGACGAGCGCCAGCGCGGCGAGCAGCGCCATGGCGGCGAGCAGTGGGAGTCGGGAGATTCGATTCGTCATGAGGCGCGGGAAGTCTAGTGATCTACCGGGCGGCGATCGTCGCTCGTCTGCCGCGCGAGCGATCCTCCTCGAGGATCGCCTGCAGGCGCCGCACGGCGCGCGAGAGCTTGCGCTTCCACCAGCCGCGGCCGGCTACCAGCTCCATCAGACGGTCGCTCAGCGTGGCCGGCTGCGTCTCGTAGCGGTACTCGACGCGGGTCATGCCGCCGGGCGCGTCGTGGAGGGTCCACTCGCCCATCGCGCGCACGCGGTTGAACTTGCCGCTGCGACCGCGCTCGAGGATGCGGTAGGGCGGCTCGACCTCGACGAGCGTGTAGTCGCCCCAGCCGAAGCGGCTGAGCGGCAGCTGCTCGCGGAAGCGCGCGCCGGCACCGCGGCCGGTGCTCTCCTCGCGCGTCAGATGCCAGTCGGAGAGGTAGTGATCCTTGAACTCCGGATGGTTCGCGACGTCGGCCAGATAGGCGAACAGCTCCGCGCGCGGGCGGGCGATGTTGGCGCTGACGACGACGGGGTCCACGGCGGGCCGGAGTGTAGTGAAGGACCGCGCCGATCGGCTCGCCGGCGGGCCGGCCCTCAGGCGGCGCGGCGGTGAGACGGCACGGGCCGCCGGTCCGTCAGCCGCACGGTCTGTCCGTGCTCGCTGCCGTGGACGGACTCGGAGCGCAGCGGCGCCTCACGGCGTTCGCGCCGGCACAGCTCGCACAGCACGCGGCCGCCGTCGTAGACGTGCACCCGCTCACCGACGAGCGGCGTGCGGTGGCAGCCGTCGCAGTGGTCGCGACCGGCCGCAAGCGCCATGACGCTGCGACGCAGCAGCTGGCGTTCCAGCTCGGGTGCGTGATGAGCGGCCTGCATCGCAGCTATTCTGTTCGCCGGCCGACAGGCGGCTCCTCCTTCGGGTGCCGGGCTTGCCCATAAGCGGTTCGCACACATACCGGCAGCCCACGTTTCGGCGCCGAAGCTGATTGGGTAGGAATCAGTTCGGGCCGCCCCCGCGGCCAGGCGAGTCTTCAGCCGCGCCTGGCAAGCTCGTCACATCTGTTACTTGCGCTGTCGCTCCCTCGGGCGCCGACGCACGGAGGTTGGGGACATGGAGTCACATACGTCAGGGACCCTCGTCGGCACGGGGACATTCCGCTGCGTCTCCTGCGAGTACGTCGTGTCGCTCGCAGCCGCCGACACGCTCCCGCCCTGCCCGAGCTGCGGTGGAGAGGCGTTCGTCCGCGCCTCGCTGTTCACCGCTGCGAATGTTCCGGCGCCCTCGCTTCCGAACGCCACCGCGGCCGACGAGACGCGTCTTGCGGACATACGCGCCGAGATCGAGGACCCCGGCCAATATCTCGTCTACGAAGACGGCGAAGAGTCGGTCATCCACCAGCTGACGCGCGAGTGGACCCGCATCGGACGCAGCCTTGCCGCCGACGTGCGCTTCGACGACCCGACCGTCTCTCGCCGGCATGCGCTCGTCGTGCGCCAGCCCGACGGCGTGCGCGTGCTCGACGACCGCAGCCTCAACGGCGTGTTCGTCAACGGCGAGCGGATCGAGTGGCATCCGCTGCGCGACGGCGACGAGCTCGTTGTCGGCCGTCACCGCCTCTCGTTCGTCGACGTCTCCGCCACCGCCGACTCCGAGCATGTCGAGCTGTTCGCGCCCGAGTCGCTCGTCGGCTGAACCGATCTGAATCGGCGGGTCGCCCGCGCCGCGGCGCTATCGTCCGCGGCGCGCAATGGCGGTCACGATCGCAGTCCTCTCCCAGAAGGGCGGCACCGGCAAGACGACGATGGTGCGCACGCTCACCGACGTCTTCCGCCGTGTGGGTCTCTCGACGCTCGCCGTCGACCTCGACCCACAGGGCAACCTGTCTGACTACCTCGACGTCGACCCCGAGGCGAGCCCGACCGTCGGCGACGTGCTGAGCGGCCGTGCGAGAGCAGCCGAGGCGATCCACGACGGCATCATCCCGGCCAACCTCGGCCTCGCCGAGTCGGAGCTGGCGATGAGCGGCAAGATGGGCCGCGAGCTGACACTGCGGCGCGCGCTGCGCGAGATCGAGGACGGCTACGACGTCGTGCTGATCGACTGCCCGCCCGCGCTCGGCCTGCTGACCGTCAACGCGCTCGTGGCGGCCGACTACGCGCTGCTGAGTGCTGAGGCGCAGTACTTCGCGATGCAGGGCGTCGAACAGGCGCTCGAGGTGATCGAGCTGGCGCGCGAGAACCTCAATCCCGACCTCGAGTGGCTCGGCGTCGTGCTCAACATCGCCGACATGCGCACCCGCCACTCGCGCGAGGCGTTCGACTCGCTCAGAGAGCACTTCGGCGAGAAGCTCGTCGAGCAGACGATCCGGCAGTCGATCGCGTACGCCGAGTCGGCCGAGCGCGCCCAGTCGATCGTCGACTACCGGCCCGACCTCGGGATCGACTACTTGAACGTGGCGGCGGAGGTGCTCGAGCGGCTCGGGCTGGAGGAAGCTCGGGGACGTCTGCAACCCTTGTTGGATGAAGTGGCGGCGTAGCCGGGCTCCCCTTTTCGCGCTTCTCGCGACGGCGTTGGCGGCCGGATGCGGCGGCAGTAGCGAGGACCCTGCGCCTGTCGTGCTCGTGCCGCTTCCGGCGGCGGCGCAGCCCGGCGACGGGCCTGACGGCGATGGCGGGCGGGTCCTGACCGCTCCGGGCGCGCGCACACCGCCCTCACGGGCGGCGCACGTGCGTCCTCACGGCCACCCGCCCGATCGGCGTTCCGCGTCCTCCTCCCCCGGTCGTCTCACGGTGCAGGTGACGCGCCCGGTTCGGCTGCGCGCTGCTCCCGGCGGCACTGTTGTGGGGGGCGTGCTTCCGAGAACCGAGTTTCGCTCGGCGACGATTCTGCCCGTCGTGGCTGAGCGCGACGGATGGCTGGGCGTGATCAGTCGCGAGCTGCGGAACGGCCGGATCGGGTGGATCGCGGCGAATGCGCGACTCGTGGCGTACCGGACGCAGTGGAGCGTCGTCGCGTCGCTCCGTCGCCGAGAGGTCGTCGTGCGCCGGTCCGGACGGGTGATGCAGCGCTTCCCGGTCGCGATCGGGAGTCCGTCGACGCCGACGCCGACCGGCCGCTTCGCCGTCACCGACAAGCTGCTGACCGAGGATCCGTCGTCGCCGTATGGCTGTTGCATCCTGGCGTTGAGCGCACATCAGCCGTTGACGCCGCAGGGCTGGGGCGGCGGGGATCGCGTCGCGATCCATGCGACGAGCCTGCCGGAGACGATCGGGACGGCGGCGAGCCTCGGCTGCCTGCGGGCGCCGGCGGAGGAAGCACGTCGCCTCGTGCGCACGGTCCCGCTGGGGACGGTCGTGACGATTCGCGCGTAGCCGCTCAGACGCCGACGACGTCGGCGCCTTGGGACTCGAATGGCACGCGCAGCACGTCCGCCCAGCCCTCCGCGCGGTTGCGCAGCTGCTCGGCGACCGCGGCCGTCTGCTCGTAGTGGCTCCACACGAGCACCGTCGGCCCCGCGCCGGAGATCGTCGCGCCGAGCGCTCCGAGCGCGTGGGCGTCGCGGACGAGCTCGGCGGAGCGCGGGTAGAGGTGGGCGCGGTGCGGCTGGTGCAGGCGGTCGTCGAGACCGCGGCCGACGAGCTCCCAGTCGCCGCGCGCGAGGCCGAGCGTCAGCAGCGCGGTGTGCGCGACGTTGTGGACCGCGTCGGCCATCGGCACCTCGGCGGGCAGCGCGGCGCGCGCCTCGGCGGTGCGGACGGCCTCGTGCGGGACGACCACCAGGCCCTCCAGCCCGGTCGGCGGGTCGAAGCGCGTGACCGCGCCGTCGGCGCAGATCACGACGCCGCCGTGGACGGCGGCTGCGACGTTGTCGGGGTGGCCCTCCAGCTCGGTCGCAAGCGCGAGCACGTCGGCGTCGAGCTCGAACAGGTGGTCGGCGGCCATTACGCCCGCGACGATCGCCGCCGCGCTCGACCCGAGCCCGCCGGACAGCGGGATCTCGGAATGGATGCGAAAGGTGAAGTCGTCGGCGGAGTGCAGGCGCTCGAACGCGCGCACGACGAGGTTGCGGCGGTCACGCGCGATCTGCAGGTCTGTCTCGACCGCGAAGCTCCCGGTCTCCTCCACCTCCACCTCGAGGTGGAGCGCGAGCGCTGCGGCGAGCACGTCGAAGCCGGGGCCGAGGTTGGCCGAGGAGGCGGGGACGCGGACGAGGCGGCGGCGGACCACGGGCCTAGCCCAGCACTGCTTCCTCGACGGCCGCCAGCTCCGGCTCGCACGGCACGACCGCGCCGGCTTGGTCGAGAGCGGTCCCCGGGTCCTTCAGGCCATGGCCGGTCAGCACGCAGGCGACGCGCTCCGCCCCGCCGGCGCCATGCACCATCAGGCCGGCAACGCTCGACGCCGAGGCCGGCTCGCAGAAGACGCCCTCGCGAGCGGCGAGGAAGCGGTAGGCGTCGAGGATCTGCGCGTCGGTGACCGCTCTCACGGCGCCGTGCGAGGAGGTCATCGCGTCCATCGCCTCCTCCCAGCGCGCCGGGTTTCCGATGCGGATCGCGCTCGCGACCGTCTCGGGGTTGGCGACCGGCGCCCCTTCCACGAGCGGCGCCGCACCTGCCGCCTGGAAGCCGAACATGCGTGGCGCCACGCCCAGCTCGCGGAAGCCCTTCCAGTACGCGGTGATGTTGCCGGCGTTGCCGACCGGGATGCAGAGCGCGTCGAGCGGACGCTCCTCGCCGAGCGCCTCTGCGATCTCGAACGACGCCGTCTTCTGCCCCTCCAGCCGGTATCTGTTGACGGAGTTGACGAGCGAGATCGGGTGGCGGTCCGCCAGCTCGCGCACGAGCTTCAGCGCCTCGTCGAAGTTGCCGCGCAGCACGATCACGCGCGCGCCGTGCATCAGCGCCTGCGCGAGCTTGCCGGTCGCGATCTTGCCGTCCGGCACGAGCACGGCGCAGCGGATCCCGGCCCGCGCCGCGTACGCGGCAGCAGACGCCGACGTGTTGCCGGTCGAGGCGCAGATGACCGCCTTCGCCCCCTCCCGCACCGCGGCGGACACCGCGCAGGTCATGCCGCGGTCCTTGAACGAGCCGGTCGGGTTGAGCCCCTCCAGCTTCAGCCACACCTCCGCTCCCACGCGCTCGGACAGCGCCGGCGCGTGCACGAGCGGCGTCGAGCCCTCGCCGAGCGTGATGACAGGGTCGCCGTTCTCGAACGGGAGCCGCTCGCGGTAGCGCTCGATCAGACCGGGGGTGGGCGGGACCGCGTTCACGCGAACTGCTCCTCGATCACGCGGATCGCACGCGGTGCGGTGCGCAGCACTTCCAGACCAGCGAGCTGCTCGAGCGCGGCGAAGAAGCGCGACTCGAGCACCGGGTGGACGACCATCACGAGCCGCGCGTTGTCGCCGAGGCCCTTCTGCACGACCGACTTCACGGAGATGCCGTGGTCGCCGAGCACGCCCGTGATGCGCGCGAGCACGCCCGGCGCGTCAGGCACCTCGAGGTGCAGGTAGAAGGCGGAGACGACGTCGGCGACGATCTCCAACCGCCCGCTCGTCGGCGGCGTCGAGGCCGGCGGGATCATCGCGCTCACGACGTCCCCCAGCACCGCGCTCGCCGTCTGCGGGCCGCCCGCGCCGGGCCCCGACATCGTGATCTCGGTGATCGCTTCCGATTCGACCGTGACCGCGTTGAACGGGCCGTTGACGGATGCCAGCGGATGGCCCGGGTAGAGGAAGGCTGGGTGCACGCGCACCGACAGGCCGCCGTCGACCCGTTCGGCGGTGCCGATCAGCTTCAGCCCGAGGCCGAGATCTCGTGCGTACTCGAGGTCGTCGGGCGCGATCTGCTGGATCCCCTCGTAGACGACCTGGTCGAGGTGGACGGGCGTGTCGAACGCGAGGCGCGCGAGGATCGCCATCTTCGCCGCCGCGTCCTTGCCGTTGACGTCGTCGCTCGGGTCGGCCTCGGCGTAGCCGAGGCGCTGCGCGTCGGCGAGCGCCTCGGCGTACGTGGCGCCGGTGCGCGCCATCTCGCTCAGGATGAAGTTCGTCGTGCCGTTGACGATCCCGTGGATGCGTTCGACGTGCGCAGCCGCAAGCGACTCCTGCAGCACGCGGATCACCGGCACCACGCCGGCGACGGCCGCCTCGAAGCGCAGCTGCACGTTCTGCTCGCGTGCGAGCGCCCACAGCTCCTCCCCGTGCTGGGAGAGCAGCTGCTTGTTGGCCGTCACGACGTGCTTGCCGGCGCGCATCGCTCGAATCACGTAGTCGCGCGCCGGCTCGATCCCGCCGATCAGCTCCACGATCAGGTCACTGTCGGCGAGGATCGCCTCGAAGTCGCCCTGCGAGCGCGTCAGGACGCCGGAGATCTCCGGCCGCAGCCCGGTGATCGCGGCGACCTGCTCCACGCGCTGCGGCAGCAGCTCGGCGAACGCCGCACCGACCGTCCCGTGCCCGAGCAGGCCGACGCGGAACAAGGCGTCAGCCGACGTCACGAGCAGCCAGGTCGTCGTAGGTCTCGCGCCGCACGACGACGCGCGCGTCGCCGTCCTTGCAGAAGATCACCGGCGGGCGCGGGATGCCGTTGTAGTTGTTCGCCATCGCGTGGCCGTAGGCGCCGGTCGCGGGCGTCACCAGGATGTCCCCGGGCTTCGGATCGTCGAGCGGCACGTCGCGCACGATCACATCCCCGGACTCGCAGTGCTTGCCGGCGACGTGGCAGGGCTCACCGGTCCCAGCCGCCGCCGCCCGATCGGCGAAAAACGCCTCGTAGACGGAGCCGTAGAGCATCGGGCGCAGGTTGTCCGACATGCCGCCGTCGACGCCGACCCAGGTGGACACATTGCGCTTGACGGTCTGCACGGTGTAGAGCGTCACACAAGCGTTGGCGACGAGCGAGCGCCCCGGCTCGATCAGCAGCTTCTTCCCTCTGCCGAGCAGCTCGTTCGCGGCGCGCACCTGCACGTCGACGTACTCCTCGATCGACGGCGGATGCTGGTCGGCGGTGTAGGCGACGCCGAGCCCGCCACCGAGGTTGTAGACGGGGAAGTCGCCGAGCGTCGCGATCGCCTCGACCGCCGGCCGATAGGCGTCGAGCGAAAGCAGCTGTGAGCCGATGTGCATATGCAGGCCCTGCAGGTCGAGCGCGTCGGAGCTGCGCAGCCGCGCGACGGCGCGCTGGGCGTCATCCATCCCGAAGCCGAACTTGGAGTCCGCCTGCCCGGTGGAGATCGATGCGTGCGTTCTGCCGGCGACGCCCGGCGTGACGCGGATGAGGACGGCCTGGCTCACTCCTCGCTCGACGGCGACGCGCTCCAGCCGCTCGATGTCGTCGAACGAGTCGAGCACGACGTGGCCGACGCCGGCGTCGAGCGCCTCCCCCAGCTCGCTCAGCGACTTCGCGTTGCCGTGCAGGTAGATGCGCGCCGCGTCGAAGCCCCCGCGCAGCGCGAGCGCGAGCTCGCCGCCGGACGCGACGTCGCACGCGATCCCCTCGGCGGCGAAGAGACGGTACGCGGCGGTGCAGGGGAACGCCTTGGAGGCGAACAGCACGTCGAAGCCGTCGTCCGTTGCTCCGCAACGCGCGCGCATCGCGTCCACGTAGGCGCGGGCGCGGGCGCGTAGGTCGTCCTCCGCGTAGACGTACGCCGGCGTGCCGAGCTCGCGCGCGAGCTCGACCGTGTCGCAGCCGCCCACCTCCAGATGACCGCGCGCGTTGATGCGGCTGCCCAGCGGGAGGACGTGCGAGAGCCGTCGTTGCTGTTGGGGCTCGGTCGCAGCCATGCGGGCGTGATTATGCCGGCTCGACCGACCTCGCCGGCCCCAGCGGCCGTCGCGGCGCCAGCCGATTCAGCCGCTGCTCGTCCTGCCGAGGCCGCCGAGCAGCCGGCCGACCGTCGCGCCGGCGCCCGAGACGACCTGGCCGGCAGCCCCCGTCGTACCACTCAGCGCCCCGCCCATGACCTGCCCCGTCTGCGTGAGCGCCTGGCCGGCGCCCGGACTCACCTGACCGACGACGCCGCCGAGTTGGCCCGTCGCCCCTTGGACGGTGCCGCTGAGCTGCTGGCCCGTCTGCGAGACGACGGTCCCAGCACTGCTCGTGACCTGCGTGACCGTGCCGCCGAGGCTCGGCGACGCACTCGATCCGGAGGTCGTCGGCGTGCTGGCGCCCGACCCGCCGCTCCCGGCGCCCGGCTGGATCGGCGAGGGCGTCGAGGCGCCGCCCACTCCCGGCGCCGGGCTCGCCGCGCCGGCGCTCGGCACGCGGCCGGCGTTGCCGGCCGAGGTCGGCTGGCGACCGCCCCCACCCGGCGCGAACGCACTCGCGAGCGGCCCGCCGTCGGCCGGAACGCCGCCGGGGCGCAGCACCTGAGGCGTGGTGCGGGACCCCGTCGCGCCGGCGGGCGCACCCGTGCGTGCCCGAGCGGCGGTCGGAAACACCTCGAGCGGCAGGAGCGCATCTCCGGCGGACGGAGCGCGCTCTTCGAGCGTCGCGACGCTCGGCGCGATCGACGACAGCGGCCAGCCCTGCACTGCCACGACCGTCGACAGGACCGCGAACGCGCAGCCGATCGCGCCCATCAGCGCGCCCGTCGTGCCGACACCAGCCACGTACCCCTTCGAAGCGCGCATGCGCCACCCCCAGCTGTGATCTCCCCCCGCCGCATCCCCCGGCGGCTCGACGATCGCCGCGTCCATGCAGCGAACCAACGCGCGCATCCTTGCGGACCCGCCCTCGCATGCCAAGGGCGAACCGCGTCGATTGCCGGAAAGTGGGCGCTTGAGCGGCCGAAGCTGCAGCTATGCCGTCGCCGGGCGCGAGCGGCCGGCTCGTGCCGGCGGCGCGCTCTCTGCCCGCAGCGTCCCGTGTCTGCGATGCAGCACGAGCAGCCAGACAGCGCCGGCGACGATCAGCGTGATGCTCTCGATCTGCGCCGCCGTCAGCACCCCAAGCACGTGCTCGTTGCGCCGCGCGAACTCGACCAAGAAGCGCTCGAGCCCGGCGCCGACGAGGTAGATGCCGAACAGCGTCCCCGGCCGGAAGGCGTCGCGCAGCCGCCACAGCACGAGCGCGAACAAGCCCATCGCGAGCGTCTCGTACATCGGCGTCGGCTGCACGGTCACGCCGGGGTCCGTCGGCACGGCGCCGTGCGGGTAGCCCATCGCCCACGGCAGGCCGGAGACCTTGCCGTAGTCGCCGTCGCCGGAGACCTGGCAGCCGATCCGCCCGATCGCGTAGCCGAGCGCGAGCGCCGGCGCGGCCATGTCGAGCAGCGCCAGTCTGAGGAAGTCGCGCCAGCGCGCCCACAGCAAGACCGCGACGATGCCGCCGAGCAGCCCGCCGTACCAGATGAGCCCGGCCCCGGAGAAGAGGTTCCCGACCAGGTCGCCCTTGACCTCGTCGTAGTTCTGCACCACGTAGTAGAGGCGGGCGCCGATCAGCCCGCCGATCAGCGAGGCGAACAGCATCTCGTAGGCCCAGTCGACAGGCTTGCCGATCTCCCTCAGCCGCCGGGCCATCACCGCGGCCCAGCAGAGGAAGTTGAGCGCGAAGAAGATCCCGAACGTCTGCAGGTGCACGCCCAGGACGTCGATCTGCTTCAGCACGCCCGGGAGGCTACCGTCACCCGAGGTAGTTCAACGGGTTCGTGACCGACCCGTTGATGCGCACCTCGAAGTGGAGGTGGTCGCCGAAGCAGAGGCCGGTGCAGCCGACGAGGCCGATCACCTGGCCCTGCGCGACGGACTGGCCGACGCTCACGCGGATCGCCGACTGGTGCCCGTAACAGGTGGAGACGCCGCCGCCGTGGTCGATGCAGGTGTAGTTGCCGTAGCCGCTGACCCAGCCGGCGATCACGACGTTGCCGTTGCCGGCGGCGCGGATCGGCGTGCCGGCGGGGACGCCGATGTCGATGCCGGGGTGACAGCTCTCCCACGAGCGCTGCTCGCAGAACGGGGAGGTGATCGGGCCGTTGACCGGCCAGATGAAGCGACCGCTGCCTCTGATCGGCGCGGCCGGGATGCCGCCCTGCGCCGTGCGGATCTGCTCCTCGATCTTCGACTGCTGGGCTTGCAGCGCCTTGATGTCCTCGTCGATCTTGCTCGCGTGCTCGCGGACGGAGCTCAGCACGGCCCGCTTGTCGCCGCGGACACGGTCGATCGCGTCGCGCTTGCCCTCCACGGCTACGCGTACGCGTGCGACCGCGTTGCGGCGCTCCGTGATCTCCATCGCGATGCGCTGCTGGCGCTGCTCGAGCGCGCCGAGACGTCTGGCCGCGGAGGCCATCTGCGCCTTCGCGTCGCGCACCGCAGTGATGATCGCGCGGTCCTGCTGTCCGATCCGCTGCAGGTAGGCGCCGTTCTCGAGCAGGTCGGCGAAGCCGTTCGCGTCGAGCACGACGCTGACGATGTCCGGCTGGTCGGACTTGTAGAGCTCGACGAGCCGATCGGCCAGCACGGTTCTCGCACGCGCGAGGCGAGCGCGCAGCCGGATCAGGCGGGCGCGGACGCGCCGCAGCTCGTCCTGGGTCCGTGCGAGCTCGTTGCGCTTGGCGTCGAGGTCGGCCTGGATCGTGTTCTCGCGCTGCTGCAGCGTCGAGATCGTGCCCTGAAGCGCGTCGATTCTCTGCGTCAGCCCGGAGATGTCGCCGGTCAGCACCTGGGCGCGGCCGTTGACGTGGTCGAGCTGGCTCTGCTTGTGGTCGATTCTGTCCTGGAGCGAGCTGATGCTTGCCTCCGGACTCGCGCTGGAGACGAGCGGCAGCGCCACCCACAGGGCGAGTGGGGCCAGGACGGCAATCAGCAGGACGCTTCGGAGACGCATGCGCGACGCGCGAGTCTAGGCTCGCGCCTCCCCGAGGGTCAACCTGAGGTTCAGTGTTATGGATCGCCGAGCGGGCCGTGGGTCGGCCTGGGCCTGCGGGCGTGCGTCGATCGGCTTCATGGCAGCGGTGCCTGCGGGGTTAGCTGTCGGGCTCGCGCGATGCGCTACGCAGCCACCAGGCTGCGATTCGCCCCGGAGGGAACTCATGTGGGTCCCCCGCTCTCCCGCACGCATGCAGGAGACTCGGCGCGCAGGAGCCTACCACGCACTGCAGCGCGTTGCGACGGAAAAGTGGCTGCAAGCGCTGGCTTTTGACGCACGCGCTGTCATACTGCGCGCGAGAACGGCATGGGCGCCCACCCCCACGACAGCACTGCGGGACCGGCAGGAGGCCGGCTGAGCGCGGACCTCGCCGCGCACGTCGAGTCGATCGTGCACGCAGCCGAGCGCGAGGCGCGCGTCGCCGAGCAGGCGATCGCGGAGCACCGCCGCAGCGCCGAGGAGGAGGTCCGCCGCTACCTCGCCGCCGCGCGCCTGCACGTCGACGCCGAGACCGCCGCGCGCACCGCCCGGATCGAGACCCTGAGCACGGCCGCGCGGCGCCTCGCCGACGAGCTGACCGACGCCGTCGCCGCACTCACCCGCGAGCTGCAGACCGACGATCAGCACCCCGAGACGCGCATACCACGAGCGCCGTGGCCCGCAACCCGCACGCCGCAGGCTGAGCCGACGGCTGCCGCCCCGCCTCCTCCCCCGGCTCAGCCCGCAAAGCCCGCCCCAGCCCACGAGCCGACCTGGAGCCGCATCGAGAGCGAGCCGACGGTAGCGCCCTCGCCGTCCGCCGCTGACGCCGATCGGGCGGGTGGCGGTGAGGATGCACGTCCGCCGGCCGAAGGTCCGGTGGGCGCGCACCCGGAGCCGACAGGACCCGCCCGCAGCAGCGCCGGACCCGAGTACGCCGAGGCCACGGGCACTCCGGAGACCAACGGCACGAGCGAGATCCCCGTTCCCAGCGCCGCCCGCCTCGTCGCGATCGAGATGGCGGTCGGCGGCTCCTCGCGCGCGGAAGTCGAGGAGCACCTGCGCGAGCGGCTCGGCGTCGCCGAGCCCGAACCGCTGCTGGACGACGTCTTCGGCGCCGCCTCGCACGCCGGCAGCCGGCTGGCGTGGGGCGAGCCTTAAAAGCCGGATCCAGCTGGCCTGCAGCGTCGCCGATCGCGGTCCTTAGGAAGCGCTCATCTCGTCTGCCATGATGGGTCCTGGAACCTAGATCCCAGGAGGATCCCGCACCATGGCCCGCCCGACGTCGTTCGGTCGCGACACCGGACTCCAGCTCCGGATGACGCTCACGCTGTTCCTGCTCGGCCTCGTCTACGCCGTGCTCGTGGGCGTCGTGTTCGCGTCCGGCAAGAGCTTCCTGCTGGTGTTCGTGGCCGGCATGTTCCTGGTCCAGATTTTCGCCTCCGACAAGCTCGCGCTGCACGCGATGGGCGCCAGAGAGGTGACGCCACAGGAGGCCCCGCAGCTGCACGCGATGGTCGAGCGCCTGTGCGTGCAGGCGAACCTGCCGAAGCCGCGCGTCGCCGTCGCGAACACGCCGATGCCGAACGCGTTCGCGATCGGCCGCTCGCCGAAGAAGGCGACCGTCTGCGCGACGACCGGGATCATGGAGCTGCTCTCCCCGTCCGAGCTCGAGGGCGTGATGGCGCACGAGCTGACGCACGTGCAGAACCGCGACGTGATGGTGATGACGATCGCGAGCTTCTTCGCGACGATCGCCGCCTACATCGTCCAGTTCGGCTTCTTCTTCGGTGGCGGCGGGATGGGCTCGAGCGACGACGACAGCCCGTCGATGGCCGTTGTGATCCTCGTCTCGGTCGTCGTCTACGTGATCTCGTTCATGCTGCTGCAGGCGCTCTCGCGCTACCGCGAGTTCGCCGCCGACCGCGGCGCGGCCGTCATCACCGGGCGACCGAGTGCGCTGTCGGCGGCGCTGATGAAGATCAGCGGCTCGATGCAGCGGATCCCGCAGCGCGACCTGCGCGCCTCCGAGGAGCTCGCCGCTTTCTACATCTTCCCGCCGCATGCGAAGCAGTCGCTGATGAACCTCTTCTCGACGCACCCGCCGCTCGAGAAGCGGCTCGCGGCGCTCGACCGCCTCGAGTCGCAGCTGCAGGGCGCCGCGTAGCGGATCCCGCCCCACCTCCGACATCATGGGCCTGTTCGACATCATCGCCGGCAAGCGCAAGCTCGCCAGACCGGCGCCCGATCGCCTGTTCGCGATGAGTACCGCGTACGTGACGTTCCAGACGGAGCTGTCGATCGCGACGCGCGGCGTCGCCGGGATCGTCTTCCAGGCGCTCGCGACGGCCGACTTCGAGCAGATCGCGCAGGACATGATCGAGGTCGTCGAGGGCACCTCCAGCGACAGCGGCACGAGCGTGGAGACGCGCGACGACGAGTACGACTACCGCTGGATGATCCTGCGCGACCAGGACTTCGACGACCTCGTCGTCGGCGTCAACGCCGTCAGCGGCGCGCTCGAGGCGGGCGGCTACGGCGATCGCATCCTGTGCGCGGTGTTCGCCTTCGAGGACGCCAGAGGCCGTCCGCTCTACTGGATCTACAACTACAAGCGCGGGGCCTTCTACCCGTTCGTCCCGGGCGCCGGCGACCACGAGCGCGACCACGAGCGGGAGCTGCGGCTGAAGGCGCAGGTCGGCGCCGAGCTGCCGATCGAGGGCGAACTCGAGCGCTGGTTCCCGCTCTGGGGCATCCCGATCTAGTCGCGTAGATGCCCGCAGCCGTCGGCGGGTCTCCCGTCGCGATGCGCGGCCCGCCACGGTGGGCGGACGGGTCCGCGTGGCCCAGACTCCTCGCAACCTGTTTCGGATCATCGAGGAGGAGGCCCTCAAATGCGCAGCATCCTTCGCTATGGCGGTGTGGCCGCCAGCGTCGTTCTCATCGCTCTCGGCATCGGCGCGATCGTCGTCGGCTTCAGCGGCCGTTCAGAAGTCAGCGACAACCTCAAGCAGGAGGCGATCGTCGGGACGCCGGACATGACGCCGGCAGCGATAGCGAGAGAGGCGAAGGCGGCCGGCTTGACGAACGTCTCGCTGCCGACCTGTTCCGTCGCGGGCCAGACGGTCGACACGGGCAGCGAGGCGCGGTGCTTCGCGAGCTACATGCGCGTCCACGCGCTCGAGGCGACCGGCGGCCAGACCTACGCCGAGATGCCGCGCTACGCGACCGCAGACGGGAAGGGCACGAACGACGCGGCGAGCGCGCTCACGAGAAGCGGCCAGCCGGTCGACAACCCGGCCCGCAACGTGTGGGTCACCGAGACTGCGCTCAGCACGGCGCTCAACACGTCGTACTTCGCCCAGTCGGTCGCGCTGTTCGCGATCGTGATGGGGGCCGCGCTGCTGCTGACCGGCATCGGCTTCCTGCTGCTCACGACCGGGCTGCTGGCCGCGACGGGCAAGGCGGTTCGCGAGCGACGAGCATCCGCTCCAGAACCCACGTCGGCCCACCCCGCTGCCAGCTGACGCTCCCGCACAGGAGCAAGGATGCGAGCGCCCCCGACCACCGGCTTCGCCGCCGGTGCCCGCGCCGGGGGCGTTTCGCGCGCGATCAGTCGGGGATCAGACCGTCGCCGGTGAACTCGTGCCGCGCCTCCTCGAAGGAGGTGTCGGGCGGCGGGACGATCACGTCGGAGCCGTGCAGCTCGTCCTCGGGCAGCGGGGCGCCCTCGGCGCGGATGAGCGAGATGATCTGCCCGAACAGCTCGGTGAAGCGTCCCTCGTCGCCCGCCTCGACGGCGGCGACGGCCTCGTTGTCGAGCGCGTTGACGCGCGCGACGACGTCGTCGGGAAGGCGGTACTGCCCCTCCGTCGCGATCCGCACGATCATGCGGACTGCTCCTCGCCGCTGCCGGACGCGTCGCCGCTGCCCAGCTCCCCGGCGCTCTTGCCGCCGGCCGCCAGCTCGGCCTTCATCTTCTCCAGCTCGCTGTCAACCTGCGTGCCGCTGCTGAGCTCCTTCAGCTGGCGGTCGATGTCGTCCTCCCCGCCGCCGAGCTGCGTGAGGTCCTCGAACGCGCCGGCCTTCTCCAGCTCGTCGACCGCCTGTGCGCGGGCGCGCATGTTCTCGGTCTTGTCGAGCGCGCGCTGCATCGCGAGCCCGACGTCGGCCATCTCCTCGCCGACGCCCGTCGCCGCCTCGCCGATCCGCACCTGCGCCTCGGCAGCGGAGTACTGCGCCTTGATGACCTCCTTCTTCGAGCGGAAGGCCTCGATCTTCGACTGCAGCTTCGCCTGGTTGTCGATCATCGACTGCTGTTGGCCCTCGAGCTCGGCGACCTGGGTGTCGAGGCCCTGGAGCTCGTTCTGCACGGCGCTCTTGCGTTCGAGCGCCGTGCGAGCGAGCTCCTCGTTGCCGGCGGCCAGCGCCTGGCGCGCCTGCGTATCGAGCTTGACGACCTGCTGCTCGAGCTTCTGCGACTGGAGCTGAAGGCGCTTCTTCGCGGTGACGACGTCCGCGAGCCCCTTCTTGACGTTCTGCAGCAGCTCCATCTGCTTCTGGTAGCTGTACTCCAGCGTCTCGGATGGATCCTCGGCGCGGTCGAGCAGCTTCGAGATCTTCGCCTTCACGACGGTGGAGAAACGCCCGGTCAACCCGGCCATCGGATCCTCCTTGGGACAGCTTCGAGGGGCAGGTCGGTCAAGCCTATCGAGCGGACGCTCGCGTCCAGGCGGCCGACGGCGCCGTCAGGCAAGGACGCAGTCCGCGAAGCGTGCTTCGCACGTGAGCGGACGAGGACGCCGCATGACGGAGATCGCCGGTCGCTTGGCTAATAGCCGAGCGGGTGCCGTGCACGGAACCCGCGGCCCGTGCGCGCTTCGGTCCGCCAGCGGGGACCCGACTCGCCGGGGCCGCTGGTGTCGAGCCGCATGCCCGCGATGATCGCCCAGGCGTGGCCGGGATTCGTGTAGACGGTGATCCACTGGCCTCTCCCACGCTCGCCCCACTGCATGAAGCTGCCGGAGTCGAGCGGCGAGGTGAGGAGTCTGGCGGCGTGGAGCGCGAAGGAGACGGTGCCGGAACAGTCGTAGCCGCGCGAACGGAAGCTCTGGTGCCCGCCACCGTAGATGTAGGGCTTGTGGCGAAGCTTGTTGGCCGCCCAGATCGCCGCCTGCACGGGCAGCGGCGCGTTGGTCGGCGCGTACGCGACGCCGTTTCTGACGACGCCGACGTCACCGGGGACGGTCGGATGGAGCATCGCCGGCACGGATCCGAACGCCGCGCCGCCGGCCTGATCCTGCGGCGCCGCAGGCGCGGGGGCCGCGGAATCGTCCCCGGACGTCGTCGCCGGGGACTTCTTGCCAGGCATGCCGGCGCCGCCCGAGGCCGCCGCGGAGACCGCGGGGAAACAGGCGAGACCGAACATCGTCAAACCCAGCGCAAACAGGGTTCTTGCGCGCAACAGCTATCTCTTTCGTCGGCCTCCGGGGTTAGCTGACGGGCTGGCGCGGAAAGAGCCGGCGCCTCTCGTGGATGCACCACGGGATTAGCCCCAAACTGCTGGGTCCCCCGGTCCACGGCTTCGGGCCATGGATTCGGCGTTGCGCGGCATCCTAGACGAAGCGGCGGCGGATATGTCTAGCGACCTGACGGATCGGCCCAAAGACGCCGGACTGTGCGTAGGATTCGCGGCCGATGTTCCGCCGCCTCCCCCACGGCGCAGCCCTGCTCGCGCTGATCGCGCTGCTGATCGCCCTCGTCGCCGCCGGCTGCGGCGGTAGCGACTCGACGTCCTCGAGCAGCGACGGACCGGATCCCGCCACCGTCGCCCCCGCCGACGCCGCGGTCTACGGGCAGGCGGTCGTGCGCCCTAGCGGCGACATGAAGGCCGGCGTGGTCGCGGCGGCGAGAAAGGTCCTGC
>JBJMLB010000026.1:0-46304 GCA_045805465.1 Conexibacter sp.
AAGACGCAGGGGAAGCCGTTCTTCCCCTACGCCGTCGCGAAGGACTCCGCGATGGCGGCGATCGTGCTGCTGGTGATCATCGCGCTGTCGATCATTCTCGGCGCCGAGATGGGGCCGAAGGCCGATCCGACGACGACGACCTACGTCCCGCGGCCGGAGTGGTACTTCTTCTTCCTGTTCGAGCTGTTGCGCGTCATCAAGCCGCCGCAGTTCGTCCCGCTCGCCACGATCGGCGTGCCGACGATCTGCATGATCCTGCTGTTCCTGCTGCCGTTCTACGACCGCGGCGCGGAGCGTCGCCCCGAGCGCCGGCCGATCGCGACCGCGGCGGGCATCTTCACGATCGCCGCGATGGCGTTCCTGACGTATCTCGGCGCCAGCGCCGGCTCGCCGAACGAGATCGACCTGAACCCGCCGCCCGGTCTCAAGGGCGCCGCCTTGACGGAGTGGAACAGAGGCAAGCTGGTCGCCGCCCAGTCGGGCTGCCTCGCCTGCCACAAGATCGGCGAGAACGGCAACGACGGCCCCGGCCCTCACCTGTCGCAGATCGGCGCGACCCTGCCGGCCTCGGCGATCGCGCAGACGCTGCGCAACCCGACGGCGCCGATGCCGTCGTTCCAGGCGCTCGCGGAGCAGCAGCCCGAGAAGTTCCAGGCGCTCGTCTCCTTCCTCAGCCAGCTCAAGTAGCGCCCTCATGACCGCGAACGGCGGCACCACCGAGGCGAGACCGGCGACCGGCACGCTGGAGGAGCCCCAGGTGCGCGCGATGTTCGACCGCATCGCCGGCGTCTACGACCGCATGAACTCCGTCATGACGGCCGGAATGCACCACCGCTGGCGCGAGCGCGCCGCCGATCTCGCCGAGCTCAAGCCCGGTGCGCGCGCCCTCGACGTCGCGTGCGGCACCGGCGACCTGGCGCTCGAGCTGGCGCGGCGCGTCGGCCCCGGCGGCGAGGTCGTCGCGTGCGACTTCTCCGAGCAGATGCTCGAGCTCGCGCGCGCGAAGGCGACGTCGGCCGCGACCGACTCGCCGGCCCCGATCCGCGTCGAGTGGGCGAACGCGCTCGAGCTGCCGTACAGAGACGACGAGTTTGCCGCCGCGACCGTCGGCTTCGGCGCCCGCAACTTCTCCGACCTGGAGCGGGGCCTCTCCGAGATGGCGCGAGTGGTGCGCCCCGGGGGGAAGGTCGTCGTGCTGGAGATAACGACGCCGACGCGACCGCCGCTGTCGACGTTCTTCCGCGTGTGGTTCGACCGCGTCGTGCCGCTGCTCGGCCGCGCCGCGGGCGACGGCGACGCCTTCACCTACCTTCCCCGGTCCGTCAGACGCTTCCCCGGCCCGCAGGAGCTCGCCGCCGCGATGGAGCGCTGCGGGCTGCGCTCGATCCGCTACGTCCTCACCGCCGGCGGGATCATCGCGATCCACGTCGGCGAGGTCGCGTGAACGGCGCGGCCGAACGCGACGAGCCGACGACCAGCACCGCGGCCGTCGACGCGGTCGTGCAAGCCGGCGGGCCGCGCCTGACCGCGCTGCTGGAACGGACCGAGTCGCGCCTGGTCGAGCTCGCGGCCGGGCACGGCGACACGCTCGCGCGCCACGCGACCGCGACGATCTCGGCGGGAGGCAAGCGGCTGCGGCCGCTGCTCGTGTTCCTCACCGCCGGCGAAGGGCTCTCCGAGGCGGCCGAGGCACGGCTGGTGCGGGCCGCCGCCGCGTTCGAGCTGATCCACAGCGCGAGTCTCGTCCACGACGACGTGCTCGACGGCGCGGCGCTGCGGCGCGGCGCCCCGACCGTGATTGCCACGGCCGGACGCACCGTAGCCACCGCGACGGGCGACCTGCTGTTCTCGCGCGCGTTCGCGGAGCTTGCTGTCGGCGGTGAGATCGACGACGTGCGGGCGCTGTCGGCGGCCGCCTCCTCGCTCGCCGCCGGCGAGCTGATGCAGCGTGCGGACGCCTGGGATGCGACCGTTCCGCTAGAGCGCTACCTGCACCGCTGCGAGCTCAAGACGGGGTCGCTGTTCGAGGCGGCGTGCCGACTCGGCGCGCTCGGCGGAGGATTGGGGTTTCGCCCTTCGGCGACCGCAAGCGGGCGCCTGCCGGTGACGTCACCCGATCCGGCGACCGCGAGCGGACCGCCTGCGGATGCGGACTTTCGCCCTCCGACGACCGCAAGCGGACCGCCTGCGGGCGACGTCACAGAGCGGCTCGCGCTGTTCGGGCGCCGCATCGGGCTCGCCTTCCAGCTGCTCGACGACGTCCTCGACGTCTCCGGGCCGGCGAGCCGCACCGGCAAGGCCCGCGGCACCGACCTGCTCGACGGGACCGTCACGCTGCCGCTGATCCTCGCGCGCGAGCGCGATCCCGAGCTGGCCCGGCTCGATCTGCGCGAGCTGACCACGCCCGCAGAGGCGGAGCAGGTCTGCGAGCGGATCGCCGCCACCGGGGCGCTCGCCGCGGCGAAGGAGCAGGCGCTCGCGGTGGTCGCGGCTGCCCGTGCCGATCTGCCGCCGCTGCCGCCGGCCCAGCACCACGCGCTCGAGCTCGTCGCCGAGGGCGTCGTCGAGCGCTACGGCTGAGCGGCTCGCGCGCCGCTAGAAGTCTTCGGGCAGGATCGCGTCAGCGCGGAGGGCGGTGACGAAGCGTTCGACGTCGTCCTCCATGTTCGCGCGCATCAGGCGCAGCAGGTCGCGCACGAGCGCCTCGGTGCCGCGGTCGAGCTCCTCGTCGAAGCGCTCGACGGTCTCCTCATCGAAGACGTCCGCGTCCCACCATTCGCAGTTGGGGCACTGGATCGTGACCGCCCACTCCTGCGGTCCGGCCTGTTCCCACGCGACGGGCGCGACGAGCGGCGACGCGCAGTCGGGGCAGACGTGGAGACCCGTCTCGGTCTGCGTGCTCGCCGGCGCCTCCGGCACGCGCTTGCCGCCCTCGACGAAGAGGACGTCGATCGCCTGCCCTGTGGGAAGGGTGACGCGGCGTGTCGAGCGGTGGTCGGCGGGGTGGTTCATCGGCTCTCTGGCCACTGGATCGGCCGTCGGGCGCCTGAACTTGAGTGGGAACAGCACACACCCACAAGGGGGGAATTCCAGATGCTTCGCGTAGCCGGCCGCTACGCTGTGCAGACCCCATCGGAGGCTTTGCGTGTTCTCTTCCATCGGCCCTCTCGAGATCATCCTCGTCATCGTCGTTCTGCTCGTGATCTTCGGGCCCAAACGTCTGCCCTCGCTCGGCAAGTCGCTCGGGAGCGGCATGCGCGAGTTCAAGGACTCGATCACCGGCGACGACAAGCACGACGAGCAGACGGACGCCACCGGCCGCCCCGCCCTCACACAGGCTCAGGCAGACGCTCCCGCGGTGACTGCGCAGACGGCCGAAGTGGCCGAGCCCGCCCCCGAGCAGCGCGGCTGAATCGCCCGAGCTCGCAGGACCGATGGCTACCGCGCTCAAGCCCATCGGGCACGAGGACCGGCTCACGATCGTCGATCACCTCGACGAGCTTCGCTCGCGCCTGATCATCTGCGCCATTACGCTCGTCGTCGCGTTCGGGCTCTGCTTCTGGCAGAACGCCGCGCTGCTCGACGTCCTCAACAAGCCGCTGAAGGACAGCACCCCGACCGCCCAGGACAGCAAGGGCAACGGCCGCCTCGCGCAAGTCGCGGCCGCGCAGTTGGAGGTGCAGAGAGGCTTCGCCGCCAGCGCTAAGGCGTTCGCGGCGCTCGCGACGGCGGACAACCTCACGCCGGCCCAGAGAAGACTGATCGCCGCTGCCGCCGTGGAGAGCGCCGACGCCGCCCAGGCGCTCCCCAAGACGACGCCGGAGCGCGTCCCGATCACGATCGGCGTGGGCGAGCCGTTCACCGTGACGCTGATGATCGCGGCGTACTTCGCCCTGCTCTTCTCGCTGCCCGTCCTGCTCTACCAGGCGTATGCGTTCGTGCTGCCGGCGTTCAGTCCACGCGAGCGACGGCTCGCGATGCCGATGATGCTGATGGTCCCGGTGCTGTTCCTCGTCGGGGTGGCGTTCGGCTACTACCTCGTGCTGCCGCCGGCGATCTCGTTCCTGCAGAACTTCAACACGACGAACTTCGACGTCCTGATCCAGGCGAAGGAGTACTACCGCTTCGAGCTGCTCGCGCTGCTCTCGACAGGGCTGGTCTTCCAGCTGCCGGTGGGCCTGCTCGTGGTCAACGCGTTCGGCCTCCTGACTGCCCGGCAGCTGCGGGCGAGCTGGCGCTATGCGATCGTCGCGATCGCCGTCGTCGCAGCGGTCCTGCCGGGCGTCGACCCCGTCACCACGGTCATCCTGATGGTACCGCTGCTCGTGCTCTACCTCCTGAGTATCCTGCTCCTGACGATCGCCGATCGGCGGCGGGGGGACCGCGGCGAGATCACGGCGGACATGTCGCACGACGGCGACGAGACCGAGGGAATCTGAAGAGATGCTGTTTGACCTGCAGAGCCGCGGACGCAGAGGCTTCGTCAAGGTGATCTACCTGGGGCTCGCCATCCTGATGGGCGGCGGTCTGGTCCTGTTCGGCATCGGGACCGGGACCGGCGGCGGCGGGCTGTTCGACGTCTTCGACAGCGGTGGCTCGAGCACCAGCTCGCTGGTCAGCAACGTCGAGAAGAGAGCGGCGAAAGAGGTCAGAGCCGACCCGCAGAACCCGCAAGCCTGGGCCGATCTCGCACGCGCTCGCTACCAGACCGCCGGTCTCGGCGACAACTACGACCAGACGGCCAACCAGGGCGCGGGCAAGTTCACGAAGTCGGGGGTCGCCAAGCTCGACCAGGCCGCCATCGCCTGGAAGAGATACCTGACGCTCGACCCGAAGCACCCCGACCCGACGCTCGCCCGACTGATGGCGCAGGCCTACTCGGAAGTCGGCCTCAACGAGCCGGCGAAGGCAGCGGAAGCGATGGAGATCGTCACGGAGGAGCAGCCCAACGCGTCGTCGTACTCGGCGCTCGCCCAGTACGCCTATGTCGCCGATCAGATGCGCAAGGGCGACCTGGCGGCGGCGAGGGCGGTGCAGCTGGCCCCGGACGCTCAGCGCAAGCTCGTGAGAGCGCAGCTGGCCAACATCAAGAGACAGGTGCTCGAGGCGGCCGCGCAGAGACAGCTCAGCGAGGGTGGAACCGGCGCGGGGGCACCCGCGCCGAGAGGCGGCACGCAGGGCGTCGGCTGACGCAGTCGGCTTGGGGGTGAGCAGAGCGCCGTCGGCGCGTATGCAGATCGCCCGGTCACCGGCTACCATTCCTGGCCGATCGGCCCCTCCGGCCGTCATCCCCGGGCCGTTAGCTCAACTGGCAGAGCAGGGGACTCTTAATCCCAAGGTTGGAGGTTCGATTCCTCCACGGCCCATCCGCTTCCGCCTCGCGGCGCTTCGTCACCCGGCCGGGGACGCATGCTCCGGCTCGCGGCTCGGCTCGCTCGCCGCGGCGCGCTGCTCGTAGGCGGCGCGGGCGGACAAGTCGGCCTCGGCGAGGATGCGGTCGGTCTTCGCGCTGCGCCCGATCGCCTCGGCCAGGCGGCGCGGCATCAATGCTCCGATGCGCACGCCGACGGAGATCGCCTTCGGCACGTAGACGTCGTGGCGCGGGTGCTCGAGCGCCTCGACGATCGCATCGGCGACCTGCTCGGGCTCGACCGTCGCCGTCAGGCCGCGACCTCTCACGAGGCCGGCCGCCAGCTCGGTGTTGACCGGAACCGGCATCACCACGCTCGTCTCGACGCCGCTGCCGCGGATCTCGCCGCGGATCGCCTCGGTCAGGCCCACGACCGCGTGCTTCGTCGCCGAGTAGGTCGCGCCGCCCGGCACGCCCGCCTTGCCGGCGGTCGAGGCGATGTTCACGAGGTGGCCGGTACGGCGCGGGAGGAAGCGCTGCAGCGCGAGCTTGGAGCCGTAGATCACGCCGTGCAGGTTGATGTCGATCTGCCGTGCGCAGACGGCGTCGCTCTCCTCCTCGAAGCGACCGAGCTGCATGATCCCCGCGTTGTTGATCAGCACGTCGAGCGGCCCGAGCTGCCGCTCGGCCTCATCGAGGAACTGCTCGAACGAGTCGCGGTCGGTCACGTCGAGCGCCAGCGCGACCGTGCCGCCGCCCAGCTCCGCCGCCGTGCGCTCCGCCAAGTCCGCGTCGAGGTCGCCGATCGCCACCTTCGCGCCCTTGCGGACCAGCGCCGCGGCCGTCGCACGGCCGATGCCGCGGGCGCCGCCCGTGATCGCGACGACCTTGCCGGTGAGCGAGCGAGGCTGCTTGGCCATGGAGTTCTCCTTCGGGGCGGACGGTGGGGTGTCGGGTGGCGGACTGGCTGTGCAGCCAGTCTCGCGGGATTTGCGGCGCGACGCAAGGGATCCCGCGCGAAGCGTCCTGGACAGCGGCCCCGCGGCGACCCCAGGGCAGGACGCTGGCAGGCAAGCCCAATAGCATTCGCGCCCATGGCGACCGCCCACCTCGCCTGCCTCGACGGCGCCGTGATGCCCGCGGCCGACGCCGTCGTCCCCGCGACCGATGAGGGGCTGCTGCGCGGCGACGGAGTCTTCGAGGTGCTGCGGCTCTACGGCGGCCGGCCGTATGCGCTCGACGAGCACCTCGAACGGCTCGGCCGCTCGGCCGCGAACCTGCGCCTCCCAATCGAGCTCGATGCCGTACGCGCCGACGCGGCCCGGCTGCTCGCCGCGGCGGGAGGCCGGCCGGACCCGGGCTGCCTGCGGATCGTCCTCACGCGTGGCGGGCGCCGCCTGCTGCTGACGGAGGAGCTGCCCGAGCACGCCCCCGCGATCCGCCTCGCGACCGTCACCTACGCGCCCGTGCGCCTGCTCGACGGGATCAAGTCGCTCTCCTACGGCGCGAACATGCTCGCGACCCGCCTCGCGCAGGAGCAGGGCGCCGACGAGGCGCTGCTCGTCACGCCGCACGGGCGCGTGCTGGAGGCGCCTACCTCGTCGATCTTCTGGGTCGCCGACGGGGTCGTGCGCACGCCCCCGCTCAGCGACCACATCCTCGCGTCGATCACGCGCGCCCTGGCGATCGAGCTGTCGGGCGCCGAGGAGCACTCGTGCACGCTCGACGAGCTGCTCGCCGCCGACGAGGCGTTCCTCGCCTCCACGACACGCGAGCTGCAGCCGGTCGCGAGCGTCGACGGGCGGCTGATCGGAGCGGGCGCCGACGCAAGCGGCTTCGCCGGCGGCGTGGTTACGCGCGCGCTCGCCGAGCGCGCCCACGCGCGGATCCTCGCGGACCTCGGCTGACCGCGACCGGCATGCGCGTCCTCACCGTCATCGGGAACCGCCCGCAGTTCATCAAGGCCTCGGCCGTCTCCTCGCGCCTGCGCGCGCTCGGCGAGGAGGTGACCGTCCACACCGGACAGCATTACGACGCCGAGCTCTCGCAGGTCTTCTTCGACGAGCTCGAACTGCCGCCGCCCGAGCACCTGCTCGGCATCGGCGGCGGCACGAACACCGCGCAGACCGCGCGCATGCTCGCCGCGCTCGAGCCGCTGCTGGCCGACGTGCGCCCCGACGCGGTGCTCGTCTACGGCGACACGAACTCGACGCTCGCCGGCGCGCTCGCCGCCGTGCAGGCGGGGATCCCGGTCGCGCACGTCGAGGCGGGCATGCGCTCGTTCGACCGCACGATGCCGGAGGAGGTCAACCGCGTCCTCACCGACCACCTGAGCGCGCTGCTGCTGTGCCCGTCGCAGACGGCCGTGGAGAACCTGCGGCGCGAGTCGGTCGCCGGCGCGGTCGAGCTGGTCGGCGACGTGATGGTCGACGTCGCGCAGCTGCTGCAGCCGGCCGCGCGCGCTCGCATGGAGGGCCTCCAGCCCTACGGCGTCGAAGGCGGCGGCTATCTGCTCGCGACCGCCCATCGCGCCGGCAACGTCGACGACCCGGTGCGCCTGCGCCTGCTCGTCGAGTTGCTGCTGGCGCTGCCGCTGCCGACGATCCTGCCACTCCACCCCCGCACCCATGCGCGCTTGGATGCGGCCGGCCTGCTCGACACGATCACCGGAGCAGACCACATCCGTCTCGCGCCGCCGCTCGGCTACCTCGACTTCACAGCGCTGCTCTGCAACGCCCGCGCGATCGTGACCGACTCCGGCGGCGTGCAGAAGGAGGCCTACCTCGCGGGCGTGCCGTGCGTGACGCTGCGCCCGAGCACCGAGTGGGTCGAGACGGTCGACGCCGGTTGGAACGTGCTGGTGGACCTCGACGCCGACGCGGCGCTGGCTGCGCTCGAACGCGCGTTGCCTGGTTCGCGCCCGCAGCTCTATGGCGACGGCCGCGCGGGCGAGCGAGTCGCGGCGGCCGTGCGGTCGCTTGCTTCGCCGTCGGCCGCGCTCGCTTGAGCCCCGGCCTCGTGGCGGGCGGGTCCTGACCGCTCCGGGCGCGCGCACACCCGCCTGACGGCGGTCGCACGTGCGTCCTCACGGCCACCCGCCCGATCGGCGCTTGCTAGGGCCGGCCGATGCGACTCAGCGCCACGCCGGCGGCCGCGAAGGTTGCGGGATCGAGCACGTCGCGGCCGTCCACGACTGCGCGGATGCCCGGCAGGTCGGCTGGGGCCAGCGCGCTGTATTCGGCGTGGTCGGCCTGCAGGATCGCGCCGTCGATCGCGGTGCCGTCCCACGGCTCGAAGCCGAGTGCGGTCAGCTCCGCGTCGTCGTAGAGCGGATCTGTGGCGACGACCGTCGCCCCTTGCGCAGCGAGCGCGTCGCGCAGTGGGAAGGCGCCGGAGAAGGCCGTCTCTTTGACGTCACCGCGGTACGCGACGCCGAGGATCAGGACGCGCGCGCCCGCCAGCTCCCCGAGCGCGTCGGCCAGCAGCTCGACCGCGTATGCCGGCATCGCGCCGTTGACCTCGCGTGCGACCGCGGGAAGCCGCGCCTCCCGCGCGCCGTGCAGGAAGAAGTGGGGGTAGACGGGGATGCAGTGCCCGCCGACGGCGACCCCCGGACGGTGGATGTGGCTGAACGGCTGGCTGTTGGCGGCGTCGATCACGCGGTGCACGTCGATGCCCACGCCGTCCGCGTGGCGTGCCAGCTCGTTCGCGAAGGCGATGTTGAGGTCGCGGTACGTCGTCTCCGCGAGCTTCGCCAGCTCGGCCGCTTCCGCGGAGTCCATCGGCCACACCTCGGTCGGCGGTCCGTCGTCGCCCTCCGGCCGGCGCTCGATAAACGAGCGGTACAGCTCGACCGCGCGCTCCTCGCCGGCCTGCGAGCAGCCGCCGACGAGCTTCGGATATCTGCCGAGGTCCGCGAAGATCCGCCCGCTGTAGACACGCTCCGGGCTGAACGCGGCGTAGAAGCCGCGCTCGGGCTCCAACCCGCTTTCGGCGGCGAGCGCGGGGGAGACGCGCGTGCGCGTCGTGCCGACCGGCAGCGTCGTCTCGACGCACACGACCGTGCCCGTATGTCCCGCGTCCGCCGCAGCCCGCAGCCCGCGCCCGACGTCCGCCACCACGCTGTCGAGGATCCGCCAGTCCGGCTGTGCGCTCTCGTCGACCACGAGCGGGGGCACCGCGATCACGAGGTCGACGCCCTCGCCCACGGCGGCCGCCGTGTCCGTCTGCGCGCGCAGGAGACCGTCGCCGACGACCTCCGCCAGCGCCTCCTCCAAGCCGGCCTCGCCGGGGAACGGCGCGCGCGCCGCGTTGACCAGCTCGCACACGCGCTCGTCGACGTCGCAGCCGACGACCGTGTGCCCGGCCCGCGCGACGTACGCCGCCAGCGGCAGGCCGATCTTCCCGAGTGCGACGACGACGACTCTCACGCAGCGCCGCCAGCCGCTCCGCCGCCGACCGGCGCGAGCCGCACGCTCTCCCCGCGTTCGGCGCTCGCGAGCACCGCCTCAGCCGAGCGCAGGGCAGCGAGGCCCTGCGCGAGCGTCACGACGGGGGCCGCGTCAGCGCCGCCGACGAGGTCGCGGAAGGCCTCCAGCTCCGTGCGCAGCGGCTCCGCGCGGGCGAGCGCGTAGCGCGTCGAATCTCCCTCGGAGACGCCGCGCAGCGCCTGCGAGCTGGGCCACGACGACGTGACCTGCCCGTTCTCGTAGAACGTCAGGTCGGCCGTGACCGTCTCGGCGACGAGCATGCCGCGGTCGCCGAGCACGCGCGTGCGGCGCGTCTTCGTCGGCGTCAGCCAGTCGACGATGGAGTTGAACGGCACGTCGGAGGCGAGCCGGCCGGTCACGAGCACGAGGTCCTCGTGGGGGCGGCCCGTGCGGTGCGCCGTCTGGGCGGCGACCGTCTCGATCGGCGCGTCGGCGACCCAGGTGACGATGTCGAGGTCGTGCGTCGCGAGGTCCTTCACGACGCCGACGTCGCGCACGCGTTCGGGGAACGGGCCGATCCGCTCGGTCGCCACGAGGAAGACGTCGCCGAGCTGGCCGGCCAGCACCCGCTCGCGCAGCGCGATCAGCGCCGGGTTGAAGCGCTCCACGTGCCCGACCGCAGCGCGCACGCCCGCGCGCTCGCACGCCGCCACGATCTGCTCGCCCTCCTCGACGGAGGCGGCCAGGGGCTTCTCGATCAGCATGTGGACGCCGGCCTCGGCGAGCTGGAGCGCGACCGGCAGATGCTCCTCGGTCGGCAGCGCCACGATCGCCATGTCGAGCGGACCGGCCGTGAGCAGCTCGTCGAGCGTCGCGAACACGAGCGCCGGGTCGCGCACGGCGTCGTTGCGGTCCCCGAGCGGGTCGACCGCCCCGGCGAACGCGACGCCGGGCAGCGACTGGAGGATGCGGGCGTGATGGCGGCCCATCATGCCGAGCCCGAGCGTGGCTGCACGCAGCACGCCCGCAGCTTATCGGCGGCGCCAGCCATCCCGCGCCCCGCCCGCGGGTCCGCATCCGCGCCCCGTAGGCTTCCTGCCGTGTCCGACGCGCCCGGCCTCGTCCTCTCACCTTCCGCACGCGTCGGTACCGGCGTGACGTTCGGCGCGCACGTCGTCGTGCACGACGACGTGGAGATCGGCGACGGCGTGACGATCGAGGACGGCGTCGTGCTCGGCAAGCGGCCGCGGCTCGCAGCCGGATCGGCGGCGGCGGGCTCGGTCGCCCCGCTCGTGATCGGCGAGGGTGCGACGATCTGCTGCGGGGCGATCGTCTTCGCGGGGGCCTCGATCGGCGCCGGCGCGATCGTCGGGGACCAGGCGTTCGTGCGCGAACGCGCGGTGGTCGGGGAGCTGAGCGTGATCGGGCGCGGATCGGTCGTCGACAACGACGTCACCGTCGGCGCGCGCGCGAAGGTGCAGACGAACGTCTACCTGACGGCCTTCTCGGTCGTGGAGGACGACGTCTTCGTGGGGCCCTGCGCGATGACGACGAACGACGATGCGATGGGACGCCTTGCGCCCGGCACGAGACTCGCCGGCGCCACGCTGCGCCGCGCCTGCCGCATCGGCGGCGGCGCCGTCCTCACGCCGGGCGTCGAGGTCGGCGAGGAGGCGTTCGTCGCGGCCGGCGCGGTCGTCACGCGCGACGTGCCCGCTCGGGCCGTCGTGATGGGCGTCCCCGCGCGCGTCGTGCGCGAGGTCGGCGACGAGGATCTGATCGAGCGCTGGCGCTGAGCCGGCTCGCGGCAGCGGTCGGCCGACTGACGGGTCGCTTCCGACAGGTCGACGGCTACGCCGCGGCGACGGCCTTGCCGGGCGTCGTCTCCAGCCCGGCCGCCGTCCACACCGTCTGCTCGCGACCCGGGCCGACGCCGATCATCACGACCGGCACGCCGAGGAACTCCTCGACGAACGCGAGATAGCTGCGCGCGTTCTCCGGCAGGTCGTCCTCGCTGCGCGCCTCGCCGATCTCCTCGCTCCAGCCCGGCAGTTCCACGTACTCGCCCTTCGCGTGATGCAGGACGCTCTGGTGGTAGGGGAAGTGGTCGAACTCCGCCCCGTCCTCGCCGCGATAGCGGGTGCAGACCTTGATCGTGTCGAGCCCGGTCAGCACGTCGAGCTTCGTCACGACGAGCGCGGTCAGCGAGTTGATGCGCGCCGCGTAGCGCAGCGCCACGAGATCGAGCCAGCCGACGCGGCGCGAGCGCCCGGTCGTCGTGCCGAACTCGCCGCCCTTCTGGCGCAGCTGCTCGCCGAGCTCGTCGTCGAGCTCCGTCGGGAACGGGCCGGAGCCGACCCGCGTCCCGTAGGCCTTCGTGATGCCCCACACCTCGTCGATGTCCTTCGGACCGACGCCGCTGCCGATGCAGGCCGAGGCGGCGATCGGATTCGAGGAGGTGACGAACGGATACGTGCCGTGGTCGATGTCGAGCAGCGCGCCCTGCGCGCCCTCGAAGATGACGGTCGCGTTGTCGTCGAGCTTGTCCCACACGAGCCGCGTCGTGTCCTGGATGTGCTCGGACAGGCGATGGCCGTAGGCGAGGTACTCCTCCGTGATCGCCTGCAGGTCGAGTCGCGGGTCGCGCGCGAACGGGCGCAGCGACAGCCGCTTCGGCTCCAGCGCCGCGACGATCTTCTGCTTGAGGATCTTCTCGTCGAGCAGGTCCTGCACGCGGATGCCGATGCGCGAGGCCTTGTCGGCGTAGCAGGGGCCGATCCCGCGGCGCGTTGTGCCGATCTTCAGCTTGCCCAGCCTCGCCTCGCCCGCGTCGTCGAGCATCAGGTGGTAGGGCATGATCATGTGCGCGTTCGCGGAGATCCGCAGCCCGCTCGTGTCGACGCCGCGCCCGCGCAGCTCGTCGAGCTCGTCGGTCAGCACCTTCGGGTCGATCACGACGCCGTTGCCGATGATGCAGAGCTTGCCGGGATACAGGATCCCCGACGGCATCAGGTGCAGCTTCCACGTCTCCCCGTGGCGCACGATCGTGTGGCCGGCGTTGTTCCCGCCCTGGAAGCGCACGACCGCATCCGACCGCTCGGCGAGCAGATCGGTGATCTTTCCCTTGCCCTCATCGCCCCACTGGGCGCCCACGATCACGATGCCTGGCATGGCGGGAGACAGTGTAGGGAGCCTTGCGTCGTCGTTGCCTCGTCGCCTGGGGTCCGGTTTGCTTGTGGTACGCCGGCGCGCGCAATGCTCCCCCGCGAGAGCCTCATCGTGTGACGGGGCTGGCAGCGCTCCTTGGCGGGGTGGCCGCAGGGGGCTCTCGCGGAGGACATTGCGCGCCCGGCTGCCCAGCACCGCTCACGCCTCGGCGCAGAACCGCGGCCTCCAGGCGCCTACGCCGGCCCCGCACAGGCGGCATCGGCGTGGGCTTTAGCTACCCGCGCCCGGACGCCCCAGCCAGCCAAGAGCGGGCGGGGCTCAGGCGCCTGGCGACCGGACGTGGCAGGTAGCCGGGCGCGGCGTGTCCCTCGCGAGACCCCCCTGCGGCGTCCACAAACAAGCCGAAGCGCCAACCCCAGTTCACGTGAGGGTCTCGCGAGGGAGCACGGCCGCGCATCGGCGTACCAGCAACGAACGAAACGCAGCCGAAGCGCTTAGGCCCCGAACCGATCCCCAGCAAAGTTCATGAACTTGGGGTACTCCTTCTGGAACGTCAGCACCACGTCTCCGAGTGCACCGTTGCGGTGCTTGGAGATGATGATGTCGGCCTCGCCCTCGCGCTCGGATTCTCTGTCGTAGTACTCGTCGCGGTAGATGAACATCACGAGGTCGGCGTCCTGCTCGATGTTGCCGGACTCGCGCAGGTCGGAGAGGATCGGTCTCTTGTCCGTGCGCGACTCGACCGCGCGCGACAGCTGCGAGAGTGCGATCACCGGCACCTCCAGCTCACGCGCGAGGATCTTCAGCCCACGGCTCATCTGGCCGACCGCCTCGACGCGGTTCTCGACGCGGCTGTCAGCGCGCATCAGCTGGAGGTAGTCGAGGATGATCAGGCCGAGCCCGTTCTCGCTCTGCTGATGGAGGCGGCGCGCCTTCGCGCGGAGCTCGAGGATCCCGATGTCGGACGAGTCGTCGACGTACAGCGGCGCGTCGGACAGCCGCTGGCACGCCTCGAGGATCTTGGGCCAGCGGTTCTCGGCGACGCGTCCCTTGCGCAGCTCCTCACCGCGGATGCGGGCCTGCGAGGCGACGAAGCGCTGCGCGAGCTCCGCCTCGGACATCTCGAGGGAGAACAGCGCTACCGGCTTGCCGTGCTCCAGCGCCGCGTTCTCGGCGATGTTCGTCACGAGCGCCGACTTGCCCATCGAGGGCCGCGCGGCGAGGATGATCAGGTTGCCGGGCTGGAAGCCGCCGGTGATCTCGTCGAGGTCCTTGAAGCCGGACGGCGTGCCGGTGAGCGCGGTCTGCTCCAACGAGAGCCGATGGAGCTTGTCCATCTCGTCGTGCAGCACCTCGCCGACGGCGCGGAAGTCCTTCTGGCGGTCGTCGTGGCCGACCTCGAGGATGTCGCGCTCGGCCCACTCGACCAGCTCGCGCGCGGGCGCCTCGTGGTTCCAGACGTTCGCCTGGATCTGCTGCGTCGTCGTCAGCAGGCGCCGCAGCAGCGCGTTGCTCTGGACGATCCGCGCGTACTCGCGCACGTTGCCTGCCGCCGGAGCCGCGCCTGCGAGCGCGTCGACCATCGCCGGTCCGCCGACCAGTTCGAGCTGGCCCGCCTGGCGCAGCTGCTCGGTGACGGTGAGCACGTCGATCTCACGGCTCTCCTCGTAGAGCTCGAGCATCGCCCGGTAGGTCGCGGCATGCTGCTCGCGGTAGAAGTGCTCCGGCTTGAGTCCCTCGTTGATGACGAGCCCGTAGAGCGTCGTGTCCGCAAGCAGGATCGCCCCCAGGACCGACTGCTCGGCTTCGAGGTTGTGCGGGGGCAGGAGGGCGGGGTTGTGCTGCTGCTCGACTGCAGACATGTCAGCTGAGGGATCGCGACATCGAGGGTGGCCGAGTCTAGGTCGGGAGGTAAGCGGGTTACCACTTGGCGCCGACGAAGCCCGCAGATTGCGCGCTTTTCGTCGCCGGGTGGGCCAGAACGACGACGCGCCGCGGAGGCCGCGGCGCGTTCTACGAGGTGAGGCTGTGGGTGGCCGCCAAGCTGCCGACCCGAAGCTGCCAGCTACTTCTGCTCGACGACCATCGTCTTGATGGTTGCGTGGACGCCATCCTCGATCTCGACGACGACCATATGCGTCCCAATGTGCCGGATCGGCTCCTCGAGATGCACCTTGCGCTTGTCGACCTTGATACCGCGCGCGTCGCGGATCGCGTCGCTGATGTCCTGGGCGGTGACGGAGCCGAACAGCCGGCCGTCGTCGCCCGCCTGCTGCTCGATCGTGAGGACCGTCTTGCCGAGCAGCGCCGCGTTCTCCTGCGCCCTCGACTTCGCCTCACGCTCGGCCCGCTCGGCGGCGGCTCTGCGCTCCTGCGCCGCCTCGAGCGCGCCCTTCGTGGCCGGCTGGGCGAGCTTGCGCGGGATCAGGTAGTTGCGCAGGTAGCCCGCCGAGACGTCGACGACGGTGCCGCGCTCGCCGAGCTGCTCGACGTCCTGCGTGAGGATCGCCTGCGGCATAGGGCTACCGGTCCTCGCGATCGCGGTCGCGGTCGCGACGGCCACCGCCTGCGCGCTCGTTGGCGGGCTCGGCGACGTACGGCAGCAGCGCGAGCTCGCGGGCGCGTTTGACGGCGCGCGCGATTTGGCTCTGGTGACGACGGCACGCGCCGGTGATGCGGCGGGAGCGGATCTTGCCGCGTTCGGACACGAACTTCCGCAGCGTGGCGAGGTCCTTGTAGTCCGCCTGCTCGACCTTCTCCTTGCAGTACGGGCACGACTTGCGTCGGCCGGAGCCCGGACCGCCCTTCTTGTCACGCCGCCTCGTGGGGCGTCTACGTTGCTTTGCCACTCGGCCTTACCTCGTTGAAGTCGTCAGCAGTTCCCTAGAACGGGATGTCGTCGTCAGCGGTGGAAGCGGGCGCTGCCGGGGCGGACTGGAAGTCCCGATCGTCGATCGGGACGTCGCCTCCCCCCGTCGTGGCGACGGGAGCTCCGGAGAACCCGTTCCCGGCGCCGGCGTCGTCACGCCCGCCAAGAAACTGCACGGAATCGGCGATGATATCGATTGCCTGGCGCTTTTGCCCATCTCTCTCGTACTCGCGCCACTCGAGACGGCCGTCGATCGCGACCGGACGCCCCTTGGCGAGGTAGCGGGCGCAGTTCTCGCCCTGCGCGCCCCAGACCGTGACGTCGAAGTAGTTGGGCTTGTCCTCCCACTCGCCGGAGGCTCCCTTGCGCCGCGTGTTGCAGGCGATTCGCAGGCTGCAGACGGACATGCCGCTCGGCAGCGAGCGCAGCTCGGGGTCTCGAGTGAGGTTCCCGGTCATCACGACGCGGTTGATGTTGGTGGCGGCCATGAGGCTCCTTTCAGCGGCAGATGCTCAGCGGCGACCGAGTGTACGCAGCAGTCGGTCGTGCACCGATGTCATAGCCGGAAACTGCGCGGAAACGTGACACGACGCCGTGAGCGGCGCGTGTAAACGCGTGAGATCCGTTACGCCTCGGCGCCTGCGGGCGCCGGCTCGGGCTCGCCGGCGGCGACGGCAACCGGCTCTTGCAGCGTCGGCTCCGGCGGCGGCGGGGTGCCGGGCGTGACCTTGATGATCCGGTGGCGCAGCACACCGTCCGTGATCTTGAGGTTGTAGCTCAGCGTCTCGACCAGCGCCGGCGGCCCGCTGAACTGCAGCAGGTGGTAGTCGGCGTCGGCCGTGTGGTCGATCTCGAAGGCCAGTCTGCGCACGCCCCAATCCTGCTTCAGCTCGACCGTGCCGCCGCCGTCCGCGATCGTCTGCTCGACGTCCCCGAGGATTCTCGCGCGGCGCTCGTCCTCCGCCGAAGTGGCGAGGAGGACCATGAGGTCGTAGATGGGAGGAAGCGGGGCCATGGCTGATTGAAGTGCGGCGGGCACTATACCAACGGGGGCGAGATCTGCCGCCCGGGGTCCTCTGACCCCTTATGCCCTCAACTCCCCGCGGCCGCAACGCGGCCACCACCGTCGCCATCGTCCTCACAGTCCTGCTCGCCCTCGTCTGGCTCCGTTCGTCGAGCGCCGATACGCCTTCGGTGCCGGTGGGGTTGTCGGTCGAGACCGTGCCGACGGCTGTTGCGGAGCCTGTGGATCCGGCCGGGCTTGGGCAGGGAGGGGGAGCGGAGGTTGAGGGAGCGAGCCGGGCCGGCGGGGGCGAGCGGCCGGGTGATGCGGCCGGTCGCGAGCGCCGTGGCGAGCGTCGTGACGAGCGGCGGCGCGATGCCAACGCGAGCGGGCGGCGACGGGACGGGATGCGGCCCTGGAGCAGGGGGCGGCGCCCGGCGGGGCATCGGCCGGCGGGCCAGCGGTCGCGCCAACGCGAGCACGCCGACCGGGCGGGTGGCGATGAGGACGCGCATGCCCCGCGCAAGCGGCGTGCGCGCGAGCGGGTGGGACCGATACGACAGGGCTCGCCCGCCGTGGCGCCTGCGCCCGAGGCGGGCGGTGGCGCGGCTGACACGGCGCCGACCGCGACCGCGAGCCCGGCGCCCCCGACGCCCGTGAACCCGGCGCGGTCCGCGCCGGAGTTCGCGATCGGCTGACGAGCGCAAGCGTCCTGCCCTGAGCCGGCAGGACGAGACCGGGCCGGGAAGCTTCGGGTGGTGCTTCGGACGGGAGCGGCGAGCACCAGCACCAGGCTCGGCCGGGAGGTCAGGCCCGCGACTCGGCCTTCTTGCGGATGTCCGCGAGCTGCTCGTCGATCCAGTCGCCCGGGTCGCGCTGCGTGACGATCCGTTCGAGTCCCGCCATGCGCCGCTGGCGCTCCGTCGCGTCCATCGTCAGCGCGGCGTGGATCGAGTCGGCCAGCTCCTGGATGTCGAACGGGTTGACCGACAGCGCGAACTCGCCGAGCTCCTCGTGGGCGCCCGTGTTCTCCGACAGGATCGAGACGCCCGCGCGCTCGTTCACGAGCGGCCCCTCCTTCGCGACGAGGTTCATGCCGTCGAACATCGCGTTGACGAGCAGCACGTCGTAGTGCTTGTAGGCCGCGACCGCCTCTTCGAGATCGTCGCGCAGCTTGAGGTGGATCGGCATCCAGTCGGGCGTGCCGTGACGGTGGTTGACGACCGCGACGACCGCCTCGATCCGCTCGAGGTACTCGGCGTACTCCGGCACGTCGGTCCGCGACGGCATCAGCTGGGCGATGAAGGTGACGTGCTCGCGGAACTCGGGGTGCTGGTCGAGGAAGACGTCGAACGCGGTGAAGCCGCGCAGCACGTTCTTCGACAGGTCCGCCCGGTCGACGCGCAGGATCAGGTGGTCGCGGCGGCGGCGCAGCAGCTCGCGCTCGAACTCGTCCGTGCGCGGCCGCTTCGCGACGGCGCGGGTTGCCGCGGCGTCGATCGGCAATGGGTACGCGCGCACCCACACCTCGCGTCCCTCGAACTGGACGACACCGCGGTCGAAGTCGACCTCCAGATCCATCAGGTCTCGGCAGCACTGCAGGAAGTTGCGCCGGTAGGAACGCGTGTGGAAGCCGATGATGTCGTTCGCGAGCAGGCCCTTGTAGATCTCCTCGCGGATCTGGCTCGGCAGCACGCGCCACGCGTCCGACTGCGTCCACGGGATGTGGATGAAGTGGTGCAGGAAGACGTCCGGGCGCATCTTGCGCACGAGCGCCGGCAGCGTGTAGAGGTGGTAGTCGTGGACCATCACGACCGGCTCCGTCTCGCCCTCGATCTCGTCGAGCACGGCGCGCGCGAGGTCCTCGTTGACGACGTTGTAGCCGAACTCGAACGCCTCGACCTCTTCGCGGCGGATGTCCGGCGCGTTCGAGAGGTCCCACAGGTAGTGCTGGATGAACCACAGCATCGGGTTCGCGAAGACGTTGTAGAAGCGGTCGTACGCGTCCGGGTCGGATGCCACGAGGCGCACGTGGTACGTACCGCCGTCGGGCAGCTCGATGGCGAACGGGCGACCGTCGTGCTCGCGCGACGCGACGATGTCCTCCTCCGTCATTGCGGAGGCGATCCAGACCGCCTCGCGGTGCGAGGCGAGGCCGGTCAGTGCCGTCACGAGTCCGCCCGTGCCGCGTCGCGCCTCCCCGTCTGGCCCGAACGTGACCGGGCCGCGGTTGGAGACCAGGACGAGCGGGGCGGAGCCGGAAGGGCTCAGGAGCCCTGCCCCTCCAGCGCGGTGATCATCCGCAACCAGTCGCGCAGCAGGCGCGGCATCAGGAAGTGGCGGCGCACGTGCTCCTTGCCGGCGCGGCCGAGCCGCCGTCCGAGCGCCGGGTCGGCGAGGACCTCCAGCGAGCGCGCCGCACACGCCTCGACGCTGTCGACGAGGAAGCCGGTGACGCCGTCCTCGACCTGCAGCGGGATCCCGCCGACGTTGCCGCCGATGAACGGGCGCGCCTTCCAGATCGCCTCCGAGACGGTCAGGCCGAAGCCCTCGCGCGTCGACTTCTGGATCAGCACGTCGGCGTGCGACTGGAACGCGTTGACCTCGATCGCGCCGACGTTGTTGAAGTTGTTGAGGATGTGGACGTCCGGGTCGCGGTCGGCGTGGGCGAGCGTCGCGTTGAAGAAGTCCCAGCCCTCGGGATCGTCGGTCGCCATCGAGCCGACGAGCGCGAGCTGCACCTCCGGCATCTGCTCCTTCACGACGCGGTACGCATCGATTACCCCGAGCGGGTCCTTCCATGGATCGAAGCGCGAGACCTGGCACAGCAGCGGTCGGTCGACGTCGATCCCGAACTGCTCGCAGATGTAGACCGAGTCCTCCGGCGAGAAGGCCATGTTCTTCGGCGCGAGCGGGTCGATCGCCGGCGGGACGATGTTGATCGTGCCCTCCATCCCCGCTGGCACGTACTGCTGCATGTGGAAGACCGAGGCGGGAAACGTCTTGATGTAGGGCAGCAGGCGCTCGATCGTCGCCGGGTTCGGCGTCGAGAGGTCGATGTGGCAGCGCCAGATCCAGTGGCGCGACTTCTCCGGCGCAAGCGTGTGCAGCGCGGCGGGCTGCGGGTCGTGGACGATGCAGGTGTCCCAGCCTCTGGACAGCTCGCGTGCGTTCATCTCGTTGTACCGGCGCCACGCGTCCCACTGCTCCTCGGTGAGGTCCTGCGGGTTGCCCTGCAGCGCGTTGTGCATCACCTTCGTCGCGTTGAAGAACTCCTCGCGGCCGTAGATGACGTGCCACTCGACGTCGAGGCCGACGTCTCTCATCAGCGGCACGAGCGTGTAGAGGATCTCGGAGACGCCCCCGCCGAAGGCGGTCGCGGAGAGATGCAGGACGCGCTTGCCCTTCAACGGCTCTGCGAGCTCGAGGATCTCCTCGACGAGCGAGCGACCGACGATGCTGGCGTAGTCCGCGAGCGTCTTGTGTCCGACGGCGATGGGTTGGAGCATGGCAGTGGCGCTCGCTCGGCTCGGGACGGAGGGCTGGAGCGCGCGGACGATACCGAATCGCTCCGCTGGCGCCGGGACGCGGCTTGGCGCGCTGGCGCTGAACTGCCGCTCAGGTGGGGAGCTCGAGCGTGAAGACCGTCCGCCCCGGCCGCGACTCGACGCCGAGTCGTCCGTTCATCCGCTCCGCCAGCTCGCTCGCGATCGCGAGCCCGAGCCCGGAGCCCTGCGCGTCGTCGGAGGTGTAAAAGGGCTCGAAGATCTGCGACAGGGCGGCGCGCGCGATGCCGCGGCCGTGGTCGCGCACGGAGAGGCAGGCGAAGCCGTTGTCGCGTGCCGCCGAGACGACGATGTTCGTGCCGGGCGTCGTGTGCGTCACCGCGTTGTCGATCAGGATCCGCGCGATCTGCGCGACGCGCACCGGGTCGCACTGGGCCTCGACGGGCGTGCCCGGCAGCCGCACCTCGAGGTGCGAATCGTGCTGGGCGAGCACCGGCTCGAACTCGGAGCTGACCGAGCGGGCGAGCTCCGCGAGGTCGACCGGCTCGGGTCGCAGCTCCAGCGATCCGGCCTCCAAGCGGGAGAGGTCGAGCAGGTCGACGGACAGCTTCGCCAGGCGGTCGACCTGCTGGCGCACCTGCCCCAGGAAGCGGGCGCGGGTCTCCTGGTCGAGCTCCTCGTCCTCCAGCAGCTCGACGAAGCCGCCGAGCGAGAAGAGCGGCGTGCGAAGCTCGTGCGAGGCGGTCGCGATGAACTGCTTGCGCGCGCGGTCGAGCTGCGCGAGCTGGCGCTGCATGTCGTTGAAGGCGACCGCGAGCTGGCCGAGCTCGTCGTCGGAGTCGACCGGGATCGGGCGCGAGAAGTCGCCGGCGGCGACCTGCTCGGCGGCCTTCTCGAGCCGCTTGACGCGCTGCGCGAGCGCGCGCGCGATCAGCCAGCCGGCGGCCACCGCGAGCGTCAAAGAGAGCGCGCCGGCGACGAGGATCTGCGCGCGCACGATCGCGACGTTGCGCTCGACGTCGGCCATCGGCGTGGAGTAGACGGCGACCTCCTGGACGCGCCCGTCCTGACGCAGCGGCACCGCCACCTCGGCCATCGGACCGTCGGCGGACACCTCCGAGCCGCTCGCGACGCGGCCGCTGCGGGCCGCCTCGTCGGCCGTCGGCAGCGCCAGCTCCGGCAGGGCGGGGTCGCTCGAGTCGGTGATCGTGCCGGGTACCGGGACCTCGCCGAGGCGGCTGATCCGCAACAGCGTGATGCGCGCGTTCGCGGCGTCGCTCGCCCCGCGCACGACTCTCGCGACGTTGGTGTTGGGCAGGCTTCCCCCGACCGTCGCCGCGATCTGCTCGACCGTCTGTCTCGCAGAGGTCTCCAGCTGCGAGAGCTTCTCGTCGCGCAGGCGCGACTGCAGTTGCGGCACGACGTACAGGTAGAGCACGCCGATCGCGGCGAGCGTGATCGCGAAGAAGAGGAAGGTGAGGCGGTTGCGGAGCGAGCGCATCTGCGAGGCGCGACAGCGGGGCGGGCGGGACGGACGAGCGGGGCCGGGCGGGACGGGCCGGGCGGGACGGGTTCTAGTCGTCCGTGTCGCGGAAGCGGTAGCCGACGCCGCGCACGGTGAAGAGGTACTGCGGCTCCTTCGGGTCGCGCTCGAGCTTCTCGCGCAGATGACGGATGTGCACGTCGATCGTGCGCGGGTCGCGATAGGCGGAGTCGCCCCACACGCGCGCCAGCAGCATGTCGCGCGTGAAGACGCGGCCGGGGCTGCGCGCGAGCGTCAAGAGGATCTCGAACTCGACGAAGGTCGTCGCGACCGCCTCGCCCTGGAGCCACACGGAGCGCTTGTCCGGGTCGATGCGCAGCTCGTGGTGCTCGAGCGCGGCGCCGTCGCCGTCGGATGCGCGCGACAGCTCGGAGCGGCGCAGCGCGGCCTTCACGCGGCTGCGGAACTCGCGCATCGAGAACGGCTTGGTGATGTAGTCGTCGGCGCCGATCTCCAGCCCGACGACCTTGTCGATCTCCTCGGACTTCGCCGTCAGCATGATGATCGGGACCGCGCTGCGGCTGCGCAGGCGGCGGCACACCTCGAGCCCGTCGAGCTTCGGCAGCATCACGTCGAGCACGACGAGGTCGAACGGACGCTCGTCGAAGCGGTCGAGCGCCTCGCGGCCGTCGACCGCCTGCACGACCTCGTAGCCGTCTCTCCGCAGTGGGTAGGACAGCAGCGTCTGGATGGATTGCTCGTCGTCGACGAGCAGAATGCGGGTGGATCGCTCCGCCATGGGGTGCATGAAGCCTAGTCCGCTGAACGTAGACGTACTAGCTAAATCCCAGGAGAGTCTCGCGGGGGCACGGGCCCGACGGCGCGCGTGGATAACCTGCCGCTGTGCTCGATCCGCGGATCTACCGGGCCGGATTCCTCCCGATCCTGTTCGCGCTCGTGCTTCTGGGCTTCTCGCTGCGGGAGCCCCCGCGTCCGCTGACGGCGTCGCTGGCCCCGGATGCGTTCGATGGCGCCGCGGCGTTTCACCAGCTCGACAGACTGGCGGCCGAGGCGCCGCTGCGGCGGCCCGGCTCGGCGGGCGACCGGCTGGTGGCGCAGCGCGTCCAGGAGACGCTGCGCGCGAACGGCTTCCGCGTCGGCGCGCGGCGCTTCACGGCGGAGACGGTCGACGGTGGCCGCGCGCTGGAGACCGTGGTCGGCGAGCGCGCCGGCTTCTCGAATCGCCGCATCCTCGTGATCGCCCATCGCGACGCGCTCGGCCGCGGCGCGCGGGCGGAGTTGTCGGGCACCGCCGCGCTGCTGGAGCTGGCGCGCGTGCTGGGCGGCCGGACGCTGGGTCGGACGCTCGTGCTGGCGTCGACGAGCGGCGGGACGGCAGGCCTCGCGGCGGCCGAGCAGCTGGCGCGCAAGCCGGGCGGACCCGTGGACGCGGTGCTCGTGCTCGGGGACCTCGCGGGCACGCGCGTCGACCGTCCGCTCGTGGTCCCCTGGTCGCAGTCGACGGCGCTCGCGCCGCTGGAGCTGCGGCGCACGGTCGAGTCGGCGCTGATGGCCGAGGCGCGGATGCGTGCCGGCACCGTGTCGCCGAGCGTGCAGCTCGCGCGGCTCGCGTTCCCGCTCACGCTCGGCGAGCAGGGACCGTTCAACGCGCATGGACTCGGCGCGGTGCTGCTGTCGGCCAGCGGCGAGCGTGCGCCGGCTGCCGACGCTCCCGTGTCGGCCGCGCGCCTGACGGAGCTCGGCCGCGCTGCGCTGCGCAGCGTCGGTGCGCTCGACGACGGCGGCGATCTGCGTGGCAGCGAGCCCTACATGCTGCTCGAGCACAAGGTGCTGCCGGCTTGGTCGGTGCGGCTGCTCGCGATCGCGCTGATGCTGCCCGTCCTGCTCGCAGCCGTCGATGCGTTCGCGCGCGTGCGCCGGCGCCGCGAGCGCGTCGGCATGTGGCTGGGCTGGGTCGGGATGAGCGTGCTGCCGTTCCTCCTCGGTGGGGTGCTCGCGATCGTTCTCTTCCGCACCGGCCTGATCGAGGCGGCGCCGGACGGGCCGGTCGCCGGTCCTGCATCGGCGCCGAACGCGGCGGCGCTCGCGAGTGTCGCGGTGCTGGTCCTGCTCGCTTGGTTCGGGCTGCGGCCATTGTCGATGAAGCTGCTCGGCATCGAGGGAGACGTGGGCGGCGGCGGCGCCGCGACGGCGATAGTGCTGGTGCTGTGCGCGGCGGCGCTCACGGTGTGGATCGCGAACCCGTACGCGAGCCTGCTGCTGATCCCGGCGCTGCACCTGTGGCTGCTCGCGATGGCGCCCGAGACGCGTCTGCGCCGACCGGCGGCGCTCGCGCTGTGGGGGCTGGGACTGCTGGCGCCGTTGCTGGTCGCCTACGCCTACGGACGCCAGTTCGGGCTCGACCCGCTCGAGCTCGCGTGGATGGTCACGCTGCTCGTCGCGGGCGGCGGCCTCTCGCTGCTGACGGTGCTCGTCTGGTGCGTGGTGCTCGGCTGCACTGCGGCCGTGCTCGCGGTCGTGCTGCGTGCGGGGGGCGGCGCCTCCGACGCCGCCACGCCGATCACGGTCCGCGGCCCGAAGACGTACGCCGGCCCCGGCTCGCTGGGCGGGACCGAGTCCGCCCTGCGCCGATGAGCCACGCCTGACCCGCGCGTAGGATGCTGCGTCGATGAGGCGCACGCTGCGGGCAATCTCGACGGTCCTGATCGTGGCGGGCGCGCTGATGATCGCCGACGCCGGGATCACGCTCGCGTGGCAGGAGCCGGTCTCGGCGCTGCTGGCGCGCATCGAGCAGAACAAGCTCTCCGGTGAGTTGGACAAGATCGAAGCCGCGCCGCCCACGCGCGTGCAGCAGCGCGTCCTGAGAGCGCTCGACACGCAGAGACGCCGGATCGCGTTCCTTGCGCGGGAGGCACGCCGCACGGCGCAGACCGGCGATCCGATCGGCCGCATCGCGATCCCGCAGATTGGCGCCGACTTCGTCGTCGTGCAGGGAACCGACGGCGCGACGCTGCGCAAGGGACCTGGCCACTATCCGTCGACGACGTTCCCCGGCCTGCCCGGGACGGTCGCAATCGCCGGCCACCGGACCACGTATCTGGCGCCCTTCCGCAACGTCGACGAGCTCAGGCACGGCGACCGGGTCGTGCTCACGATGCCCTACGCCCGCTTCACCTATGCGGTCGAGCGCACGCAGATCGTCAAGCCGACGGCGCTGTGGGTCACGAGAGACGTCGGCTATCAGCGGCTCGTGCTGTCCGCCTGCCATCCGCTCTACAGCGCGGCGCAGCGGATCATTGTGTTCGCAAGGCTGGAGCACGTCGCGGCGCTCGGCGCCGCACGGCGCGGCTGAACGACGGCGTTCTCCCGAGACCCCCCTGGCATCGGGCACGGGGACCCTGGTGGCCGGACGTCCGATGTTGCGGACGTGTTCTCACGCCGTATTCGGGGAACCCCGATACCCACTGCAACGACGGGCACGGACGATGCGGATGCGGGTCCGCGGTGCGTGCCATCCGGCGCGTCCGGGAAAGTCGTGGCAGGGATCGAATGGACGACGAGAACACCACCGAGATGAAGATCACCGAGCTCAAGGCGCAGATCGAGCGCGCGGCCTACGACGTGGACGTCGAGGCGGTGGCGGAGGCGTTCGTCTCCCGCATGCTCGTCGTGCACGGCGCGCTGCGCCGGGCCGACGTGCGTGCCCTGCTCGGGGATGCGGCGCTCAGCGAGATGCGGCTCACTGCGTAGTTCGCCCTCCGGTCAGGCGAGCGGCGACCGGGACAGCCCGCTTTCGCCTGCCGGTCACCGCAAGCGGCGACCTACGGCGACGTCACACTAGAGCTCGTGCTCGAAGCCGCGCAATGAAGCCCCGCGCGGCCCGAGGTCGAGCTCCGGCTCACCGGCCTCGACGGTGCCGACCCAGCTGATCGGGGCGGCCGCCTCCGCCGCGCGACGCGCCTCCGGCGGCACGCAGACGCACAGCTCATAGTCCTCGCCGGCGGTCGCCGCGAACGCCGCCGGGTCGCGTCCGAGCGTCCGCGCCACCTCGTCAACGCCGGGCGCGAGCGGCAGCCGTTCGAGGTCGACGACCAGTCGCACGCCGCTGCGCCGGGCGAGGTGGCGCGCGTCGGTCGCGAGCCCGTCGGACAGGTCGATCATCGCGTGGGCGCCCGCGGCCGCGAGCGCGCGGCCCTCGGCAAGGCGGGGCAGCGGCCGCAGGTAGCGCTGCACGAGCTGCGGCATACCCTGTGCGCGGCCCTGCAGGATCGCGAGCCCGGCGCCGGCGTCGCCCAGCGTGCCGGTCACGCCGACGAGGTCGCCGGGTCGGGCGCCGTCGCGGCCGACAAGCTGCGCCGCGTCGTCGGCCCAGCCGACGACGGTGACGGCGAGCATCAGCGCCGGACCGCGCGCGACGTCGCCGCCGGCGATCGTGACGCCGCTCGCCGCCGCGAGCGCCTGCGCCGCGCCGAACAGCTCGAGCACGTCGTCCTGACCGAGGCCGCTCGGCAGCACGAGCGCGATGTAGACCTCGCCCGGGTCCGCGCCCATCGCGGCGAGGTCCGACAGCGCGCCGGCCAGTGCGCGGTGACCGGCGTCGGCGAGCGTGGCGGTCCCGTCCGCGAGGGAGGGGAAGTGGACGCCCTCCACCATCGTGTCCACGGACGTGACCGCGTAGGCGCGGCCGCGCACGACGGCCGCGTCGTCGCCCAGCCATCGCACGACGCGCGGGTCGTCGTGGACGAGCACGCGCTCCAGCGCCTCGATCAGCGCCAGCTCACGCACGGGCGGCGGAGGCGGAGCGGACGGAGAGGCGAGCGGCGGTGAGGATCAGCGGTGGCGGTAGACGATGCGCGCGCGATCGAGGTCATACGGCGACAGCTCGCAGCGCACACGGTCGCCCGGCAGGATGCGGATGCGGAAGCGGCGCATCTTGCCGGCGACATGGCCGAGGACGACATGGTCGTTGTCGAGTCTCACGCGGAACATCGCGTTCGGGAGGGCCTCGATCACCTCGCCCTCGAGCTCGACCTTTTCTTCCTTTGGCACGCGGGAACCGTACCAGCGATCAGCGCATCGGCGCGGATCAGCCCGTCGGGGCGCCGGCGCCGCCCCCCTGGCTCGGGGGCGGGGTGTTGCCGCCCGCAGGTGGCGCCGGGGTCTGGGGCGCCTGCTGCGGCGGATGCGCGTAGGCGTCTGGATTCGGGTTCGCGCCGCCGTCGGGCGTGGTCGTCGTGTCCGGGGTGGTCGTCGTGCCGTCCGTCGTGCCGTCGCTGGAGCTGTCGTCGTACGAGCCGGCGTACGTGCCGACGAACGACGAGCCTTGGAACGGCTCTCTCGGTGGCGGCCAGTCGCCGCAGTAGTCGCCCTTCGCGACGCTCATGAACTCGTTCCAGATCGGCGCCGCGATCGTGCCGCCGAAGACCGAGCTGCCGAGCGTGGTCGTCTCGTTCGGGAAGCCGACCCACACCGCCGTCGAGAGTCTCGGCGTGATGCCGACGAACCACGCGTCGGTGTTGTTGGACGTCGTGCCGGTCTTGCCGGCGTTCGGGCAGCCGATGCCCTGGCCGCCGGCGGTGCCGCTGACCAGCACGGCCTCCATCGGCGGGATCACGACCGACGTCTCGCCGTCGGTGAACTCCTTCTCGCGTCTCGATCTGCCGAGGTCGTCGACTCTGCCGTCGGGATGCACGACCTTCTCGATCCCGGTCACGGTGTTGCGCCAGCCGCCGTCGGCGACGGTCGCGTACGCGTTCGCCATCTCGAGTGGGGAGACGCCGTATCTGAGGCCGCCGATCGCCTCCGCGTAGTAGGCGTCGAGGTGCGAGGTGATGCCCATGTCATAGGCGGCCTGGCGCACCTTCTCGGGGCCGAGGTCGGCGCCGAGCTGCGCGAAGACGGTGTTGTCGGAGGCCGGCAGGGCGCTGGCGAGGCTGATGCTGCCGGCGTAGGTATGGCCGTCGGTCTGCACGTCCCACGTCGGCGCCTCGGGCAGCCAGCCGGGCGTCAGGTGTCTGGAGACGTAATACGTCGAGGCCGGGTCGATTCCCATCCGCGCGGCGGCCATCAGGTCGATCACCTTGAACGTCGAGCCGGGTTGCCGGTGGGCCTGTGCCGCGTAGTTGAAGATCGTCGGGCCGTACGTCGCCGAGGACGCCATCGCGAGAATGTGGCCGTTAGCCGGGTCGACGGTCGCGAGCGCTGCCGACGGGGAGCCGGGAGTGCCGACGTGGTCCTGGATCGCCTGGCGCGCGAGCTCCTGGAATTTGAGGTTGATCGTCGTGTAGACCTTCAGCCCGCCGCGCTCGACGACGCGGCGGCCGTAGTGTCTGATCAGCTCGCTTCTGACGTAGTCGAAGAAGAACTGCTCGCGGCGGTGCGCGTAGTAGTCGCTGCGATGGACGCCGAGCGGTTCGCCGTTCGCGGTGTCGGCCTGCTCCTGCGTGATGTAGCCGGCCTCGACCATCGCGTGCAGCACCTCGCCGCGCCGCTTGCGCGCGCCGGCCGGGTTGTTGAATGGGTTGTACTGCGTCGGCGCCTGCGGCAGCCCGGCGAGCAGCGCGGCCTGCGGCAGCGTCAGCGCGGAGGCCGGCTTGTTGAAGAAGATGCGCGCCGCGGCCTGCACGCCGACCGCGGTCTGGCCGCCGACGGTCCCGTACGGCACGTTGTTGAGGTAGGCGACGAGCACCCACTCCTTCGAGTGCTCCTTCTCCAGCTCCTCCGCCAGCTTCGCCTCGCGGATCTTGCGCGTGAACGTCTTCTGGAAGCGGGTCTTGGGCGTGTAGAGGTTGCGCACGAGCTGCATCGTCAGCGTCGAGCCGCCCTGCTGGGTCTGGTCGGACGTGACGTTCTTGACGGCCGCGCGCACGATGCCGACGTAGTCGACGCCGCCATGCTTGTAGAAGCGCTTGTCCTCGATCGCGACCGTCGCTCGCTTCATCACGAGCGGGACCTGACTGCCCGGGATCGCGCGGCGCAGCGTGTCGGAGGCGATGAAGCCGAGGCGCGTGCCGTCGGCCGCATAGACGATCGAGACGGCGCCCTGGGGTCGCGGCTTCAGGTCCTGGATGTCGGGCGTGTCCTGGACGACGCTCACGACCCAGCCGGCGAACGCGATGCCGCCCGCCGCGGCGGCGAGGATCAGCAGCGTCGCGAGGACGATGAGGGCGCGCCGCAGGGGGCGGCCGTGTCGGCGCCGGTGGCGCCTCTGTCGCTCTCGGCGGGTCACGGGATGAAAGGGGACGGGGCCGGCACTGCGACGCCGGCCCGAACGGCGAGGGAAAAAGTGTAGCCACGAAGGGGTTTCGGCCCGGCCGATGCCGGTCCTGCTACCCCAGCAGACCCGCGCCGCGCAGCGCCCGCAGCGCGTCGGCGCGCAGCGCGGATTCGCGTGCCGGGCGTTCCCCCGGTGGGATCGTCCCGCGCGCAACGGTGAAGCGGACACTGTCGGCTGTGATCTCCGCGACGCGCGCGATCGGCGTGCCGTCGAGCGTTCTCAGCGCGGCCAGCGCCGCGTCGGCGTCGACCGTCGGCGCGAGCCACAGCTCGACCTCGAGCCCGACGAGCGGCTCGACGATCGTGTCGTTGTGGAGGATCCCCGCCGCGAGCCGCTCGTTCGGGATGAAGATGCGCCCGCCGTCGCCGCCGCGCACGACCGTGTAGTTGAGCCGCACATCCTCGACGGTGCCGGTCTCGTCCTCGATCGTCACGCGGTCGCCGATCCGCAGCGGCTGCGTGATCGTCAGCATCACGCCGGCGATCAGGTTCGCGAGCGTCTGGCGCGCGGCGAAGCCGATGATCGCCGCGAGCAGCGCGCCGGAGGCGAGCAGGCCGGCGGCGAGGCGGCTGAGCCCGCCGAACTGCGACAGCGCCAGCAGCAGGCCGACGACGACGATCGAGAGCGTGATCAGGCGGCGCAGGAAGCGCAGGCGGGTGTCGAACACCGGCGTCAGCTCCTCGCGCACGACGGCGGTGGCGAGTCTGTGGCCGCGGTGCAGCAGCGCTCGATCGACGACGATCGCGAGCACGATCGTGCCCGCGATCGTGAGCAGCGCCGTCAGCTCGTTCTCGTGCTCCTGCAGGAATGTGGTCGCGAGCATGGGAACATCGAGGCCGAGCATGGAGCGCGAGCGTACCGTCAGCCGCGGCAGTCTCCCCGCCCGCCTCGGCGCCCGTGCGCGCCTGCGCGGCGCGGCCGGCGGCGCGCGCCTGCGGCCCGAGACCGCGCTCGCGTGGCGTGAGGCGTGGAAGGTACTTTGGACCTCGCGGCTCGTGGTGTGGGCGGCGGGGCTGCTCGGACTCATGTGGTTCGGTCGCGCGCCCGGCACGGGCGCCTTCGACGCGCACGGACTGACGACGCCCTTCTCCGGCCTCGGCGACCTGCTGGTGGCGCCGGCGGCGCGGTGGGACTCGGTCTGGTACCTGACGATCGCGCACGACGGCTACGGCTCCGCGAGCGATCACCCGCAGGCCGCCTTCTATCCGCTCTATCCGCTGCTGATGCGCGCCGGCGGCTGGGTCGTCGGCTCGCCACTGCTGGCGGGGGTGCTGATCTCGCTCGCGTGCTTCCTCGGGGCGCTCGTGCTGCTGCACCGCCTCGTCTCGCTCGAGCTGGGGCCGCAGCATGCGCGCCCGACGCTGCTGCTGGTCGCCTTCTTCCCGACCGCGCTGTTCTTCTCCGCGGTCTACTCGGAGTCGCTCTTCCTGCTCGTGTCGGTCGGCGCCTTCCTCGCCGCACGGCAGGAGCGCTGGGCGTGGGCCGGAGCGCTCGGAGCGCTCGCCGCGCTGACGCGCAACAGCGGCGTGCTGCTGCTGCTGCCGCTGGTGCTGCTGTTCCTGTACGGCCCGCGCGCGGGCGGCGTGCTCGCCTCGGGCCGTGCTCGGTGGCTGCCGCGCTATCGCGTGACGCCCCAGCTGGCATGGCTGGCGCTCGCGCCGCTCGGGCTGGCGCTCTACCTCGGGTGGTCGGCGATCGCGCTCGGCGACGCGCTCGCGCCGTTTCACGCGCAGGAGCTGTGGATGCGCCACCTGCGGCCGCTCGGGGCGGTCACCGGCGGGGTCGAGGCGGCGGCGGACGCGCTGCGGGAGCTGACGCGCGACGGGACCGCGAGCCGCTACCTCGCGGAGGGCGGCGGGAACTCGCTCGACGGCGCCAGCCAGAGCCTGATGTTGCTCGGCTTCCTCGTCTTCGCGCTGGTCGCGCTCGCCGGCGCGATCCGGCGTCTGCCGCTCGCGTACAGCGCGTACGCCGGCGTAGCCCTGCTCATGACGGTCTCTTATCCGGTCGACGGGCAGCCGCTGATGTCGCTGCCGCGCTACATCGCCGTGCTGTTCCCTTTTCAGATGTGGCTCGCGCTGTGGGCCGGGGAGCGCGAGGGCGGGGTAGAGCGCGCGGTCGGCGTGAGCGCGGTGCTGCTGGGGCTGATGGCTGCGCAGTTCGCGCGGTGGGGGTTCGTTGCCTAGGCAATCGGTGTTTCGCCCTTCGGTCGCCGCAAGCGGACGACCTGCGGCCGACGTCACGGCGGCGAGCGAGCGATCTACGGGCGACGTCAGAGCGCTGCTGCTCGATGCGCTCGGCACGCTCGTCGAGCTGGAGCCGCCGGTCGAGCCGCTGCGGCGCGAGCTGCGCGAGCGCTTCGGGCTGGAGGTGAGCGAGGCGCAGGCCCGCGTCGCCCTGCGCACCGAGATCGCCTTCTATCGCGCGCATCACGACGAGGCGTCGGATCGGGAGCGGCTGGAGGACCTGCGGCGGCGGGCGACCATCGCGCTGCGCGACGCGCTGGTGACGTCGTCTGAAGGCGATCCGCTTGCGGTCGCCGGCGGACGAAACGTCGGGTCGCTGCCGCTGGGCGCCCTGACCGAGGCGCTGCTGGCGGCGCTGCGGTTCCGTCCGTTCGCCGAGGTCCCGGAGGTGCTGCGTGCGGCGCGCGAGCGCGGCGTCCGACTGATCGTCGTCAGCAACTGGGACGTCTCGCTGCACGACGTGCTGGCGGAGACCGCGCTCGCTCCGCTGCTCGACGGCGTCGTCACGTCGGCGGAGGTCGGCAGCGCGAAGCCGGACGGCGCGATCTTCGCGCGCGGGCGGGAGCTCGCGGGCGTCGCGGCGGCGGAGGTGGTCCACGTCGGCGACAGCGTCGAGCACGACGTCGCCGGCGCGCTCGCGGCGGGAATCGAGCCGCTGCTCGTCGTGCGCGAGGGACAGGACGGGCTGGGGGCACGCCTCCGGCACCCCGCGTCCGAGGCAGCCGTTCCGCCCGGCGTGCGTGCGATCCCGACCCTGCGGCCGCTGCTGGACCTGCTCGACGGAGCCGGCTCCGTATCGTTCAGCGCGTGAGCAGCCTCCCGTCCGACGGCTCGTGGGTGTCGCCCTTCGGCGAGCCGCCCGGCGGGCCGCCGCTGCCCGGTCCGACCGGAGCCGACGACGACGGTGGCGCGGAGGGCTGGGCACCATGGACCGCGGGCGTCGCGCTGGTCGTCGCGTTCCTGTTCGCGCTCATGGGCGCGATCTTCGTCGGCATCGTCGGCGCGATCTTCGGCGCGAGCTTCACCGACCCGCCGCCGGCCGTGAACATCGCCGCGACGGTCGTGCAGGACGGCGCCTTCATCGGCGCGGCGCTGATGTTCGCCGCGCGCGCCGGGCAGATCGTGCCGGCGCAGTTCGGCTTCGTGCGCACGCGGCTGCTGACGGCGCTCGGCTGGATGGCCGGCGCGTATGTCGCCTACGTCGCGCTCGGGGCGGTGTGGGCGCAGATCGTCGACACGCACGCGGAGGACAAGCTGCCCGACAGCCTCGGCGCCGACGAGAGCACGGCCGCGCTTGTCGCCGTCTGCGTGGTGGTGACGGTGATCGCGCCGATCGCCGAGGAGACGTTCTTCCGCGGCTACTTCTTCGGCGCGCTGCGCAACTGGCGCGGCGTGTGGCCGGCGGCCCTCGTCACGGGCATCGTCTTCGGCGGCATCCACGTCGGCTCGGCGCCGGCTGTCTTCCTCGTGCCGCTCGCGATCCTCGGCTTCATGCTCTGCATCGTGCGCTGGAAGACCGGATCGCTGCTGCCGTGCATCGCGCTGCACGCGATGAACAACGCGCTCGCGTTCGGGATCACGGAGAAGTGGTCCGGCGGCGCGACGCTGCTGCTCCTGGTCGGCGCCGTGAGCGTCACGATGCTCGCGTGCGTCCCGCTGCTCCCGCGCGAGCGCCGGCGTGTCTGACGCCCGCCCGCTCATCTAGCATTCGCCGCCTGATGCTCCGCCGGGTCGCCCTTCCGTTCTTGACGCTCGCCGTGCTGCTCGCGGTGCCCGCCGCGGCGCTCGCGGAGGACGCGGCTCCCGCCGTGACGGCCGCCGCCTCGAAGCCCGCGCCGAAGGCGAGAGCCGAGCCCGCGCCGAGACCGACAGGCCGCATCGGCGTGCAGATCGCGGGCGCCTTCTCCGTGAACGGCAGAGAGCTCGCCGTCGCCGGTCGGCCGCTGAACGTCGAAGGCCGCGTCGTCCCCTACGTCGCCGGCCAGTCTATGAGCGTGCGCATCTGGCGCGGGCACAAGCTGCTCAAGCAGGTGTCGGTGAGACCGAAGCCGACCCGCACGAGGAAGACGGCCGTCTTCAGCGTCAGCTTCACGCCCGAGAGAAGCGGCGACGTGCAGATCTTCGCGCTGCACGAGAGAACCGCCGAGCAGCGCAGACTGCTCGCGAAGGCGCCGCTGTCGATCGTCACGCCGAAGGCAGGCCCCGGCACGAGCAGTCCGTTCGTCGCGCTGCTGCAGCAGCGGCTCGCGGCGATCGGTTACGCGACGCCGCAGAACGGCACGTACGACGCCGCCACCGGACGCGCCGTGCTCGCCTTTCGCAAGGTCAACAAGATGCCGCGCATCACGACGCTGACGCCGTTCATCGTGGACCGCGCGATGCGTGGCGTCGGCGGCTTCAAGGTGCGCTTCCCCCAGCACGGCCGCCACGTCGAGGCGAACCTCGGCTGGCAGGTGCTCGCGCTGATCGACAAGGGCAGAGTCGTGCGCGCCTACACGACCAGCTCCGGCAAGCCGTCGACCCCTACCGTGCTCGGCAACTTCCGCTTCTACATGAGAGAGCCGGGCACGAACGGACACGGGATGGTCGACTCGACCTACTTCATCCGCGGCTATGCGATCCACGGCTACTACGACGTCCCGAGCTACAACGCCAGCCATGGCTGCCTGCGGGTCCCGATCCCCGACGCATTCGCGATCTACTCGTGGATCCACCTCGGGGATCAGATCGACGTCTACTACTGATCCCTGTCTCGCGGTCACTGCGGCCCGTCGGAACGTCCGCACGCGACTCCTCCGAGATGCCCCGGGCAGGAGTCGAACCTGCGGCCTTTCCCTTAGGAGGGGAACGCTCTATCCAGCTGAGCTACCGGGGCTGCGCGGAAGCGTAGTAGCTCGTCCAGCGTCGTGGAAAAGCGCTTCCAAGGCCGGACCCTCTCATGGAAAAAAACGCCGACTGACCGTCCCCGTCCCCGTCCCCGTCCCCGTCCCGTCGCCGGTCGTCATGGCGCGTGCGCGAGGTCGGTGTCAGCCGATCGCTCGGCGGTCTCGGACTTGGCCTGTCGGCGCTCGCCGTCCGGTTAGGCATCGCGTCGACCTCGGGTACCCAGGTGTTGGTGCAAAGGCGGTTTGTCGTCGTCCCAATCGGAGGTGCGAATCGCGCAGACGCGCCGAGGGCCGTGGGGACCATGCGCGGGCCTGGGCCGCGAAGAACGTGTTCGAGAGATCTCAAGCTGGCGCCGCCGGGCTGACGCTCACACGGCGGTGTCGAGGTTCGGCCCCCTGCGCCTGAGGCCGAGCCGAACCGAGTGGGCGGAAGGGTGCTTGGTCCGTGGGCGACGCGACGCTCCCGACACGCCTCGCGTCGCCGCTGCGTGACGGGACCGAGTAGGGATGCTCGAAGGACGGTCCTGCGCATGACGCGCGCGCTGCACGGTCACGCCACCAGGACGGTAGCGATGCGCCCTTCCGTCCGCTCCCAAATCGCGAGGTGACGGAGCATGCAAATGGCACGATCGGCATCGACCTCGCCGGCGCGCGAGCGGGCCCAGCTCGCGGCGGCCGGCAGCAGCTCGGAGTGGCGCTCGCACACCTTCCAAGACGGTGTGCGGTCGCTGACGCTGGTCGGCCCGCTCGACGCCGCGCTCGCGGGACGGCTGTGGACGCGCATTTCCGAGCTGCTCGAGCGCGGCTGCCGTCGCTTGATCGTCGACGCCGGCGCGATCGATCTCGCCGGCGAGCAGCCGGCGCTGCTCGCCGCGATCTTCGCCGGCCGGCCGGCGAGCTTCCACGCCGTCGTCGTCGCGCCGCGCGGCTCGGCGCTCGTGGACCTGCTGCCCGCCTCGGTCGGCGTCGCGCTGACACTCAGCGACGCCTATCGTCAACTGCGCTCCGGGGCCGTGCGCCGCCCCGCGCGGCCGCGACCGGCCCCGGCCGGGCGGATCCCGGCCGTCGAGCGGCATGCCCTCTCGATCCGCCAGTCGCTGCGGTGGGCCGAGCGTGCCGCCCACGAGGGCGACTACGACCGCGCGCTCGCCTGGCTCGACACCGTCGAGCGCGTCGAAGGCTGCCTCGGCGACGAGTGGCGACACGCCCGCGACATGTGGATCGCGGCATGGGCTGCGCAGACGCACGGCTCATGCAGGCCGCGCCCAGGCCGGCGCTGACAGCCGGCGCGACCGGCTGAGCCGTCGCGGGAAAAGCCGTGCGAAAGCTCCATCACACACAGGAGTTGGCTTGGCGCGAGCGAACTTCCGTTCACAGGGCAGGCGGGACAGGCCATCACCGTGACGAGCAAGCAACGACACCGGATGCACGAGGTCCGCCGATGAGCGTCGGCGCCCCAGGCCTGCTCGCACAGGAGGAGCGCTACGAGCGCGACTTCGCGGCCGGCGTCGCGCGCTCGCCGTGGCAGCTCTTCTGGCGCCGGCTGCGCTCCGACCGCGTAGCGATGGTCGCGCTCGGCGTGATCGTGCTCCTCGTGCTCGTGGCGATTCTCGCCCCGCTCGTCGTGAAGCTCGCCGGCGCTCCCGGGCCGAACGTGCAGGATCGCAACGCGACCGACATGTTCGGGACCCCGATCGGACCGACCGGCGAGCACTGGTTCGGCGTCGACCCGCTCGGTCGCGACGTGCTCGCGCGCACGGTCTACGGCGCGCGCGTCTCGCTGCTGGTCGGGATCGTGGGCACCGGCATCGCCGTGCTCGTCGGCGTCACGGTCGGGCTCGTCGCCGGCTACTACCGCGGCTGGGTCGACACGCTGCTCTCGCGCTTCGTCGACGTCGTGCTGTCGTTCCCCGTGCTGCTGCTGGGGATCGGGATCGCCTCGGCCTGCTCGCTCGGCAACGGCTGCGTCTCGGGCGCCATAACCCCGGGCGTCCGCACCGTGATCCTCGTGATCGCGCTTGTCACCTGGACGTCGATCGCACGCGTGGTGCGTGGTCAGGTGCTGTCACTGCGCGAGCGGGAATTCGTCGTCGCAGCACGGTCTCTCGGTGCGTCGAACCACCGTATCGTGGTGCGCGAGATCCTCCCAAACCTCACCGCACCTCTCATTGTCTACTCAAGTCTCCTGCTCCCGCAGACGATCTTGCTCGAGGCGGCCCTTTCGTTCCTGGGCGTCGGCGTATCCCCGCCGACGGCGAGCTGGGGTTGGATGATCGCCGACGCATCCGACAACTTCGACACGCAGTGGTGGTACATGGTGTTTCCCGGCGCAGCGCTGCTGCTGACCGTGCTTGCATTCAACCTGCTGGGTGACGGACTTCGTGACGCGCTCGACCCGAGAGCTGAACGGTGAACCAGGTGAATCCCCTTTCCCGACCCCCGAAAGGACCCTTCATGCCGCGACTCGTCAAGCGCGCGCTTCCCCTCCTCGCACTCTGCACCACCGTGCTCGCAATCGGCGCGTGCGGCTCGAGCAACAACGAGGGCGGGGCGGCTGCGACGGTCGACGACGGCTCGGGAGGTCAGAGAGGCGGCACCCTCACACTCCTCACCAGTCAGGACATCCAGAGCCTCGACCCCGGGATCACCTACGGGTCGCTCGACCTGAACCTGCTCTCCGCAACGGTGCGCACGCTCTCCGCCTACGCGCCCGACAACCCGACGGACATCCAGCCTGACCTCGCCGCCAGTGCCCCGCAGGTCTCACCTGACGGCAAGACGCTGACGGTGAGAATCCGCAGAGGGGTGAAGTTCGGTCCGCCGGTGAACCGCGAGGTGACGTCGAGAGACGTCAAGTATGCGATCGAGCGCGGCTTCAACCCGCACGTCGCGAACGCCTACGCCAGCACCTACTACGGCGACGTCGTCGGTGCGGCGAGAGCGACGGGCGGACCGATCGCCGGCATCCAGACGCCGGACGACCAGACACTCGTCTTCAAGCTCACGCGGCCGACCGCCTCGCTGCTCGCGCAGGCGACCGTGCTGCCGCTGTCGGCGCCGGTCCCGCCGGAGTACGCGAAGCCGTTCGACGCGAAGTCGCCGTCCACGTACGGCAACCACCTCGTCGCCAGCGGTCCCTACATGGTCGCCGCTGACAGAGACGGCGACGTGCTCGGGAACGGCTACGTCCCCGGTCGCAGCGTCAGACTCGTGCGCAACCCGAACTGGAGCGCGGCGACGGACGACCGTCCGGCCTACGTGAACGAGGTCGACTTCAGAATCGGCGGCTCGTCGACCGTCTCCGGCCGCCAGGTGCTCGCCGGCGACGGCCTCGTGCTCGGCGACTCGCCGACGCCCGCCCTGGTGAAGAAGGCCTACCAGACCGCGCGCGACCAGATCTTCTTCTCGCCCGGCGCCGGGTCGCGCTACGCCGCGCTCAACACGGCGATCCCACCGTTCGACGACGCGAACCTGCGCAAGGCGGTCGCCGCGGCGCTCGACCGAGAGCAGATGCGGCGCATCCGCGGCGGCGAGATCGTCGGCGACATCGCCTCGCACTTCCTCTACCCCGGCGTGCTGGGCTTCGAGGAGGCAGGCGGGCTCGACGGCACCGGCGTCGACTTCCTCGCAAACCCGCAGGGCGACAGAGCGCTGGCCGCGAGATACATGAGAGCCGCCGGCTACCCGGACGGCAGATACACCGGCGACGAGACGATCCAAGTCGTCGGGCTCGCCGGGGCGCCCGACAGCAACGACGCGCAGATCCTCGACCAGACGCTGCAGGACCTCGGCTTCAAGACGCAGCTCAAGCTCGTCGACGTCTCCGTCATGTACGGACGCTTCTGCGGCGTGCCGAGAGCGAGAGTGCACGTCTGCCCCAACGTCGGCTGGATCCGCGACTTCGCCGATCCGCAGACGGTGCTCGACGTCGCCTTCAACGGGAAGTACATCTTCCCCGAGAACAACCCGAACTGGCCGCAGCTCGACGACCCCGCGATCAACAGAGCGATGGCGAGAGGCGAGGTGACAGTCGGCGACCAGGCCCGCGCGGACGCGTGGGGCGCGATCGATAGACAGGTCACCGCGACCGGCGCCGCGATCCCGTGGCTGTACGACAGACAGCCGAATGTCTTCTCGGCCGACGTGCGCTGCGTTCCGGAGCTGTGGAACCAGGGTCACTGCGACTTCGCGTACACGTCGCTGAAGAAGTAGGGCCGCGCGAAGCGGCTGCGCCGGGTAGGGAGAAGCCTGCCCGGCGCCGAATCAGACAGGACCGTGGCCGCCTACGTCCTCCGCCGGGTGCTGTGGGGCCTCGTGCTCCTCGTGCTCGTGAGCCTGCTCACGTTCGTCGTCTTCTACGTGCTGCCGTCGGCCGACCCCGCGCAGCTGCGCGCCGGCCGCAACGCCTCGCCGGCGACGCTCGCGCAGATCCGCGAGAGCCTCGGGCTCGACCGACCCCTGACGGCGCAGTACTGGACGTTCCTCTCGCAGGTCGCCTTCCACGCGAACCTCGGTTACAGCTACTTCAGCCAGGCGTCGGTCGGCTCGCTGCTCGTCGACCGGCTGCCCGCGACGATCTCGTTGACGCTCGGCGCGATCGTCATCTGGGTGCTCGTCGCCGTGCCGCTCGGCGTCGTCGCGGCGACGCGCCGCGGCACCTGGATCGACAAGCTGACGACGGGCGCCGCGCTGCTGGGGATCTCCGCGCCGGTCTACTGGCTCGGGCTCGTTGCCCTCTACCTGTTCGCCGACGACATCGGGATCTGGCCGCTCTTCCCGGGCGCTGGCAGCTACGTGCCGTTCAGCGACGACCCGTGGCAGTGGTTCACGTCGCTGATCATGCCGTGGATCGTGCTCGCCTCTACCTTCACCGCCGTCTACGCGCGGCTGCTGCGCGGCAACATGATCGAGGTGCTTTCCGAGGACTACGTGCGCACGGCGCGCGCCAAGGGCCTGAGCGAGCGGCGCGTGGTGTGGCGTCACGGCCTGCGTGCGGCCGCCACGCCGCTGGTGACGCTCGCCGGGCTTGACATCGGCTTGCTGCTCGGCGGCGCCGTGCTGACGGAGACGGTCTTCGGGATCCCCGGCATCGGCCGCCTCAACTATGAGGCGATCGTGCACGCCGACTACCCGGTGATCCAGGGGACGGTGCTGCTGGCGGCCTGCTTCGTGATCGTGGCGAACATCTTTGTCGACGTCGCGTATGCGTATCTCGACCCGCGAGTGCGGACGACGTGAGCGCGGCGGCGCCCGCAGCGGCGGACGCGGCGCTGCGCGTCGAGGACCTGCGTGTCGGCTTCGACACGCGCGACGGCCTCGTGCAGGCGGTCGACGGGATCTCCTACGCGGTCGCGCCCGGCCGCACGCTCGGGATCGTCGGCGAGTCGGGCTCGGGTAAGACGGTCGCGGCGATGACGGCGATGGGCTTGACGCGCGGCCCGCGCACGCGCGTGTCCGGTCGGGTGCTGCTCGATGGCGAGGACCTGCTGGCCGCCGCGCCCGGGCGCCTGCAGGAGCTGCGCGGCGACGCGATCGCGATGGTCTTCCAGGACCCGCTGTCGGCGCTGCACCCGCTGCTGCGCGTCGGCGACCAAATCGAGGAGGCGGTCCGCGCGCACCGGGGCGGAGTCTCGCGCGCAACCGCGCGAGCCCGCGCGCTGGAGCTGCTCGAGCTGGTGGCGATCCCGAACGCCGCGCAGCGGATCGACGCCTACCCGCACGAGCTGTCCGGCGGCATGCGCCAGCGCGCGATGATCGCGATGGCGCTCGCGAACGAGCCGCGCGTGCTGATCGCCGACGAGCCGACGACTGCGCTCGACGTGACGGTCCAGGCGCAGATCCTCGCGCTGCTGCGCAGCCTGCGCGACGAGCTGGGCATGGCCATGGTGCTGATCACGCACGACCTCGGCGTCGTCGCCGAGACGGCGGACGAGGTCGCCGTCATGTACGCGGGGCGGATCGTCGAGCAGGCGCCCGCGGCCGAGCTGTTCGCCCACCCGCAGCACCCCTACACGTGGGGACTGCTGCGCTCGGTGCCGCGGCTCGACACGCCGGTCGGCGCGGAGCTCGTGGCGATCCCGGGGCGCCCGCCGTCGCTGATCGACCCGCCGTCCGGCTGCCGCTTCCATCCGCGCTGCCCGTACGTGCGCGAGCGCCACCGCACGGTGGACCCGGCACTGGAGCCGCTCGCCACCCGCCCGGAACATCGCGTCGCATGCCTGCTGCCGGAGGCGGAGCGGCGGGCGACCTGGGCCGGGCTGACGAGCGGTGCGGCCGCGTCCCCGCCCGCCCTCGTCGAGGGCGCCTCGCCCGGACCGGCGGAGGATCCCGCGAGCGAGGAGCGTCCCGCATGACCGCCGCAGCCGCCCCGCCGCTCGCCGCGGTCGAGCAGCTTGTCAAGCGCTTCCCGCTCACGCGCGGGGTGCTGCTGCGTCGCCGGCTCGGCGAGGTGCCGGCGGTCGACGGCGTGACGCTGGAGGTGCGCGAGGGCGAGTCGCTCGGGATCGTCGGCGAGACGGGCAGCGGCAAGTCGACGCTCGCGCGCATGCTGCTGAACCTGCTCGAGCCGACGAGCGGCGTCGTGCGCTACCGCGGCGAGGACGTCACGCATGCACGCGGCGCGCGGCTGGAGCAGCTGCGCCGCAAGCGTCAGATGGTCTTCCAGGATCCTGCCGGCTCGCTTAACCCGCGCAAGACGGTCGGCGCCGCGATCGCTGATCCGTTCGCGATCCACGGCCTGCTGCCGGAGCGCGCCGCGCGTGCGCGGCGAGTGAGCGAGCTGCTGGAGCAGGTCGGCCTGGAGCCGGCTCTGGCCAACCGCTACCCGCACGAGCTGTCAGGCGGGATGCGTCAGCGCGTCGGGATCGCGCGCGCGATCGCGCTCGGCCCCGAGCTGCTCGTCGCCGACGAGCCGGTCTCCGCGCTGGACGTCTCGATCCAGGCGCAGATCCTCACGCTGCTGCGCGAGCTGCGCCGCGAGCTGGGCCTGACGCTTGTGCTGATCGCGCACGACCTCGCCGTCGTGCGCCACGTGTGCGATCGCGTCGCGGTGATGCACGACGGCAAGCTCGTCGAGGTCGCGCCGGTGGAGGAGCTCTACCGCGCCCCGCGCGAGGACTACACGCGCGAGCTGCTGGCGGCGGTGCCGCGGATCCCGGGGACGGCGCCCTCGGCCGCACCGTCCGCATCGCTCCCCTCCCGTCCCGATGCGTCGCCCGCTGCGGGCGACGACGGACCTCAGTCCTCGCCGCCGTCTTCCTCGTCGTCGACGTAGAGCGACTCGCTCGCCAGCTCCTGGCCGCGCGAGGAGAACAGCTTCACGTCGAGGAAGTCGCCGCGGTAGGCGTCGGGCGCGACGAGCGTGAAGCGGTCGTCCACCAGCTCGCACTGGTCGACCGCGAGGTTCGCCAGCTCGGCCGTCGCGAGCGCGCCGTGCTCGACCATCGGCGTCCCCCAGATGAGCGTCATGTCGGCGGCTCTGCCGTGCTCTCCGCGCCAGCGGCCGATGACCTCCTCGTTGAGGTCGATCTGCCAGTCGGGGTTGTCGTCCGCGGTCTCGCTCGTGAAGTCGGCGCGCGCGGCGAAGTCGTCCGGCGCGTCGCTCGCGTCCTCCGCGAACGAGACGAAGCCGAACAGCTCGTAGCCGGTCGTCGTGCGCGCCGTCGCCGGCACGTACGTGCGCCCGCCGTAGGTGCGGTCGGGGAACCAGGCAATCTCGCCCGGCTCGCCCAGGTCCTCGCCGTCGGAGTCGATCGCGGCGACCGCCGCGAGGAAGTGCCCTCGCAGCGTGTCGGCCCAGCGCCCGTACGGCAGCGCCTCCTGCGGCGGCTCCGCGGCGAAGCGGATCACGAAGCGGTCGGTCGGCGCCATCGCGGCGGGAGCCTACTAGCGCTCCGACCGGGCAGTGCGCGCCGAGCGGCCGGCGGCGCGCGAGCGGAGCGCTGCTCAGGCCTCGACCAATCACCGTCATCCGCCGACGGCATTGAGGATCTGCGCTCAGACCGTGGTGCGCGTCGGTTCAGGCACGGGACGTCCGGTGTCGCGCAGCAGCGCGACGTGAGCCGCGATGGCCTCGTGCGCGTTGCGCTCGACCTCGTCGCGGGTTCTGCCGAACGTCGTGCATCCGGGGAGATCGGGGAAGTACGCCCACCAACCTTCCTCGGTCTTCTCGTAGATGGCGGAGTACTCGGTCATCGCAGCTCTTTGATCCCAGTCGTGCGCCTGATCGATGACAGCGTACCGACCGGCAGCTGCTTCCCGGGCAATCCGGGGACCGTCACCACATGCCCGTTGTCGGGGTGGACCCACTGCCGATGGCTGCCCGCGGTGCGCACGTGCGTCCAGCCGTGCGCACGGAGGATCGTCTCGATCTGACGGACCGTCTTCGGCACGCGGGCGACCGTAGATGCGACGCCTCGCTGCCGAGCGGAATCTTCCGGAATTCCTGAGCCGCTGCGACAGAGCGGGTCCACAGCGTCGCAATGCGCGCGACCGCCGTCACACCTCGACCAGCAGCGTTACCGGCCCATCGTTCACCAGCGCCACCTCCATGTACGCGCCGAACACGCCTCGCTCGGCGCCCAACGCCTCGCACACTCGTTCGTACAGCGGCTCCGCCAGCTCCGGCGGCGCGGCGGCGACGTACGACGGCCGGTTTCCCTTGCGGGCGTCGCCGTAGAGCGTGAACTGGCTGATGCACAACACCCCTCGCTCCGGGCCGAGCGGCTCGTTCATGCGGCCGTCGGCGTCGGGGAAGATGCGCAGCTTCAGCAGCTTGTCCGCGAGCCTGTCGGCGATGGCGGGCGTGTCCTCGTGCGTGACGCCGAGCAGCACAAGCAAGCCCGGGCCGATCTCTCCGACGACTTCGCCGTCGACGCGCACGGCGGCGCGAGAGACACGTTGGACGAGGGCGCGCATGGGCCAGGCCGGGTGGGCGGTTCAGGCCTCGCGCAGCTCCGCCGCCGCCTGCTCCGGCGCGACGATGTTGAGGTGCAGGCCGGTGCCCAGCTCGAGCCCGGCGAGGTGGGTCAGGCGCGGCATCACGTCGATCCGCCAGCAGAAGTGGTCCGCCCCACGGGGCGCGGTGCGGACCCACAGGTTCAGCGGGGGGTTCGCGCCGAGGCGCCTCGCCAGCCGCCCGAGCGCGTCGTGCAGCAGCGCCGCCCCAGTCGGGCCGTCGTCCTCGAAGCGCGCTCGCGCGCGTCGCGGGGCGATCATCAGCTGGTAAGGAAGGCGGGACCCGTACGGCGCGATGCAGACCGCCTCGTCGTCGATCGCGACGATCCGCTCGCGGCGGCGGACCTCTTCCTGCACCAGATCGGCCAGCAGGTTGCCGCCCATCGTGCGCGTCGCATAGGCGGAGAAGCGCTCGCGCTCGCGTGCGACCGCAGCCGGCACGAAGTCGAGCGCGTACAGCTGCGCGTGCGTATGCGGGAGCGACGCGCCCGCCTCGCGCCGCTCGTTCACGAGCACGTGCACGTAGGCGGCGTCGCCATGCGTCCGCATCCGCTCGCGCCACACGTCCATCGCGACGGCGACCTGCTCGACCGGCAGCTCGGCCAACGCGGTCGCCGACTGCGGCGCGTTGACGATCACCTCGTGCACGCCGCGCGCCGGTGCGGCAGTGAACAGGTCGGGCGAGGCGTCGGGCTCCGGTGCATCGCCGTTCGGCGACAGCGCCGGGTAGAGGTTCGGGACCACACGCACCGTCCAGCCGGGCGAGTCGGGCGGACCGCCGCCCGGTCGCAGCGCGTAGACCTCCGGCGGCGTCTTGTCCTCGTGCCCCTCCGCGAACGGATCGCCGGCCGGGTCGAGCGTCGGGCTGGGATCCGTCGAGAGCCCGGCGTTCGGACGGTTGGCCCGCTCGCCGGCGACGATCGCGCGCAGGCCGGTCAACGGGTCGACGCGCACCTCGCTCACAGCCGCTTCTCCATCGCGATGTGCTCGATTCCCGCCTCGACGAACGTGCGTCCGCGCGGCTCGTAGCCGTCGGCGGTGTACAGCTCGCGCGCGTACGTCTGCGCGTGCAGCACGATCCGCCGGGCGCGCGCCGCGGCCGCCTCATGATCGGCCTCATGCAGCAGCGCCGTCGCGATTCCCTCGCGGCGAACGTCCGGCTCGACCGCGAGCCGGCTCAGCTGCACGGTCCGGTCGACGAACAGCAGCCGGCAGGTGCCGACGACGCGTCCGGCGCGCAGTGCCACGAGATGGATCGCGTCGCCGTCGCGCCCGTCGATCTCCTCCCGCTTCGGCACCCCCTGTTCGACGCAGAAGACGCGGTGTCGCAGGTCGAGCAGCGCGTCCATCTCGGCGCGCCCGTCGGCGCGGCGGATCTCCAGGCTCACGAGGCCCCCGCGTAGCGCCTCACGTCGGCCACGAGCGCCGCCTCGTCGCGGTACTGGCCCTGCTTGACGTAGGCGACCTGTCCGTCGCGCCCGTAGAAGACGGTCGTCGGCAGGCCGGCGCGGACACCGATCTCGTGCGCAATCTGGTTGTGCGGGTCGACGTAGCTCGGGTAGGGGATGTAGTGGCTGCGCAGGAAGTTGCGCGCGTCGCCGTTCGTGTCGCCGGCGTTGACGCCGATGAATCCGACGCGTCTGCCATAGCGCACGGCCGCGCGCGAGAACCACGCCATCTCTGAGCGGCACGGCGGGCACCACGAGGCCCACGCGTTCACGACGACCGGCCGTCCGTTCAGCGTGGCGAGGCGCGCACGGTAGGCGTCGAGCCCGCCGTCGAGCAGCTCGGCCGCCTGTCTGTGCAGCCCCGCAAGCGCCGCCGGCGAGCCGGCCAGCTCGGTGCGCGCCTGCGCCGGCGTGGGGACGCTCACGTCGGCCTCCTGGGAGCCGCAGCCGCTCGCGAACACGAGCAGGAGCGCGAGGAGCACACATGCGCTCGCTGCTGCGAAGGAGGCGCGCATGGGGCGAAGCTTGGCAGATGAGCGATCCGGCAAACCCCCGCGTGGATTCGCTGGATCGCTCATATCGCGCGATTCCCCCGTCCTATCTGATTCAATGTGGCTATCCTCCTGTGTTGGACGGGGAAACGCTGGTGAGAGTTCTCCCCGTGCCCGGCACCCGCCGGACCTCCTGAGCCGCCCAGCAGTCGTGCCGCGGCTCCCTCATCGCAGAGGCCACGTCCACTCACAGGGAACCCCTGCAGGCCTTCCATGGCTGACTCAACGCCCCTTCCCGATGCCGGCGCGCTCAGACGCGCGGAGCGCTTCACCCGTGAGCGGTTCGTTCACGAGGGTGAGCTGCCCGAGGACGCGCTCGCGCCAGGCAGCGCCCGGCGCCGCGCGCTCGACGAGGCGCTCGCCGAGCTTGACGCCGGCCTGAAGGCGCCCTCGGTCGCCTGGCGGCGCGAGTACTCGCTGCTGCTCGGCCTGGAGCGCGTGCTGTCCGAGGACGAGCCGCGCCTCGCCGACGGGACGCTGCTGAACCCGCACCAGGTCGACGCGCTCTCGGGCACCCTGACGGCGCTGATGGCGGAGGTGCAGTCGCGCAGCGCGAACGGCAATGGCCGCGCGGTCGTCGAGGCGCCGTCCGTCGAGGAGGCCGCCGAGCTCGCCTCCGCGGCGATTCCGGGCGAGGAAGAGCTCGAGCTGGAGCTCGAGGAGGACGACGAGCCCGACGAGGAGCCGCAGGACTGGCAGGACGAGTCCGAGGACGACGACGTCCAGCTCGCCGAGCAGCCCGAGGATCCCAACGCGGCCAAGCGCTTCTGGTTCGAGCACGCGACCGGCGCCGGCAAGACGGTCGCCGCGCTCGGCTTCGTCGACGCCTCGCGCACCGGCGGCGTGCTGATCCTGACCCACCGTCGCAACCTCGTCGACCAGTTCCACGGCGAGCTGAGAGATCGCGGCTACGGCGACCGCATCTCCGCGCCGTTGCTCGCCGGCAAGGACAACCCGAAGGGCCCGGTCACGGTCGAGACCTACCAGTGGTACGTCCGCAACGCGGGCAAGATCTCCGACGCCTACACGGTCGTGATCTGCGACGAGGCTCACACGGCCCTCGGCGAGAAGACCTCCGAGTCGATCCGCCGCTGGAAGGAACCGACCTTCGTC
>JBJMLB010000027.1:0-18269 GCA_045805465.1 Conexibacter sp.
CGCCACTCGCCCGCACCGCAGTGGCCGGCGCCGCTGCGCCGCCGGGCGAGGCGCCGCCCGTGCTCGCCGGTGCGGCCGCGGGCAGCAGGGCGAGCGCTGCGAGGGACAGCGCGAGCGAGCGGATGCGAACCAGCTGCGACACGACGGGACCTCCGGGGCCGTTACCTGTCGGCAGGATCGGCGCGCTTCGAGCGCGAATGGAGCCCTGCACGAAGCCGTTCAGTGCGCGGGACGGCGTTCCTGCCGCCAAGGCGGCCACGGTCAGCTGACAGACGCGGCTGGCGTCTCGACGCTCATGCGGTTCGTCACAGGCGCCGACACGTCTCGCATGTCGGCGATTCCCGGCGTGCTCGACGCGTCCCCGGGAGGCACCTTCGAGGCTCGCATGCGGGTACGCGTGCTCGCGAGCTTCTACCTCACGGGGGCGACGCTCGTGCTGCTCACACTCGTGCTGCCGCACGCGGCCGGAGCGAGCGAGACCGGCCTGCTCGCGGTCGCGCTGAACGCGTACGCGGTCGGCGCGCTGCTGCTGTGGCAGGCGCCGCGCGTCCCGGCGCGGCTGCTGCCGTTCGCGCTCGCGTGGGGCAGCGTGCTCGTGACCGTCGTCGCCTGGCGCTCGGCGGAGCACCCGAGCCCGTTCGTCTTCTTCTACCTGTGGATCTTCCTCTACGCCGCCTACTTCTTCAGCCCCCGCACCGCAATCGCGCAGCTGCTGCTCGTCGCGGTCCTCTACGGCGCACTGCTCCTGCTGCGCCCGCCGGAGGCCGGAGCGAGCGCGTGGTGGAGCGTCGGGATGGCGACAATGGCGATCGCCGCGATCGTCATCCGCGTGATGCGCACGCACGTCGAGCTGCTGATCGGGCGGCTGTCGGACGCCGCGCGCACCGACCCGCTGACGCAGCTGCCCAACCGCCGCGGCTTCCGCGAGCTGCTCGACCTCGAGCTCGAGCGGGCGCGCCGCGGCGGGGCGCCGATGACCGTGCTCGCCGGCGACCTCGACCACTTCAAGGAGGTCAACGACCGTTCCGGCCATCATGTCGGGGACGCCGTCCTGCAGCAGGTCGCCGCGCTACTGCGCGAAGGCGTGCGCCAGATCGACGTTCCCGCGCGGATCGGCGGCGAGGAGTTCGCCGTGATCCTCCCCGGCACCGACGCGCAGGGCGCCTTCGCCGTCGCCGAGCGGCTGCGCTGCCACGTGCGCACCGCGTTCGCCGACGCGACCGTGCCGATCACCATCAGCTTCGGGATCGCCAGCCACCCCGCGCACGCCGAGACCGCCGCCTCGCTCGTGCGGACCGCCGACGAGGCGCTCTACGGCGCGAAGGAGAGCGGGCGCAACCGCAGCGTGATCCACAGCCCCGCGCTGCGCGAGCTCGCCCGCAGCGGACGCGACGCCCGCGAGGAGTGCGACGTCGAGGCGGAGCGCTTCCTCGCCGTCGTGCTCGACCTCGCGGAGGCCGTCGACGTGCGCTTCAGCGGCAGCGCGCGCCACTCGGAGACGGTCGGCCGCTACGCGGAGCTGATGGCGCGCGAGCTGGGCCTCTCGGAGCGGCGCGTCGGGCGCGTGCGCCTCGCCGGCCTGCTGCACGACGTCGGCAAGGTCGGCGTGCCCGACGCGATCCTGCGCAAGCCAGGACCGCTGACCCCCGAGGAGCGCACCGTGATCGCGCGCCATCCCGAGCTGGGCGCGCAGATCCTCGAGCACCCGACGCTCGCCGACGTGCAGGCCTGGGTCGCCGCCCACCACGAACGCCCCGACGGCACGGGCTACCCGCACGGACTCTCCGACGACGAGCTGCCGCTGGAGGCGCGTATCGTCGCCGTCGCCGACGCGTACGAGGCGATGACGAGCGATCGCTCCTACCGCGACGCGATCGGCCACGCGCGGGCACGCGCCGAGCTGACACGCCACGCCGGCACGCAGTTCGACGCGGGCGTCGTGGCCGCGTTCCTCGCCGTGCTCGACCGCGAGGCCGAGCGGGCGCAGGAGCTGCTCAGCGCGCGGGAGCCGTAGGCGGCGCGGCCGTCCCCGCCACCGCCGTGACCTGCGCGAACAGCTGCGCGTAGCGCTCGAGGTGACGATCGCCGAGGAACTCGGCGATCACGCGCTCGCGCGCGCTGCTTGCCAGCCGAGCCGCGAGGAGCGGATCGCGCAGCAGCCGCTCGATCGCCGCCCCGCAGGCGACGAGGTCGTGCGGGTGGCGCAGCAGCAGGCCGTCCTGCTCGTCGCGGATCTGGTCGACGATCCCGCCGACCGCGCTCGCGACGACGGGCCGCTGCTTCCACATCGCCTCCGCGACCGTCAGGCCGAAGCCCTCCGCGAGCGACTTCTGCACGACGACCGTCGCGTGGCGCTGCAGCGCGTTGACGATCGCGGCCTGCTCGTCGGGGTCGGCCATCGGCATGCAGGCGAGGTGCACGCGGCTGCGCGCCGCGTGCGGGAGCTGGCGCCACAGGTCGATGCAGGCTCGCAGCACCCCGCCGCCCTCGGGATCGTCGGCGACGCCCGTCACGGCCGGGCCGACGAGCAGCAGGTGCGCCCCGAGCGCGGGGTCGACATGGTCGGCGAAGGCCGTCATCACGCCCGGCATGTCCTTCAGGTAGTCCCAGCGCGAGACCTGCACCACGAGCGGTGCGTCGGGCGGTGGCGGCGGACCGGTCTGCAGTACGTCGGCGTGGCGGTCGATGCGCCCGGCCGAGCCGTCGCGCCGAGTGAAGGCGACGCGCGCGCCGTCGGGCTCGCCGGCGAGCACGCCGACGTAGACGAGCGCCTCGCGCACCTGCTGGGGGTCGATCGGCTGGTTCTTCGCCGAGAACGCGTCGATCGAGGGCGGGATCGCGTGCACGCGCGCCGGATCCGCCCACGGCGGCGCGAAGGACGTGCGCGAGACGACGATCGCGTCGATGTCCGCGAGGTAGGGCTCGAGGAACGCCCAGCCGCGTTCGGTCCACTCGTTCGCGACGTCGCAGCCGATGTGGCAGCGCCACACGACGGTGATGCCGGCGCGCTTGAGCGCCGGCACGAGGCCGGCCGGCTGCGGATCGTGCACGAGCACGACGTCACCGGGACGCACGGTCGCCAGCAGTTCGCGCGCATTGCGCTCGGCAACCTGCTCGTAGCGGCGCCGCTCCGCTTGGCCGAGCTGGCCGCTGTCCCCCGGCGTGCCGTAGATCCAGTTGTGGATCCGCTTCGTGATCGCGAAGAACTCCGGGTCCCCGTCGATCACCAGCCAGCGCGCGTCGACGCCGGCGCCGCGCACGTACGCAAGCAGCGACTGCAGCAGCTCCGCCACCCCGCCGCCGGCCGCGGTGGAGTTGACGTTGACGACCAAGCGCCTGCTGAGCACCCGGCGCGCGTCGGCGGCCTGAGTCAGGTACGCGCTCATCCGCCGGGCGCCGATCAGCGGCTCCAGGCGCGTGGCGTCGATCGCCTGGACGGCCACCTCCTGCATCCTCCCCTGACCCCGAGCGCTCATGGCAGCGAGAGCCTCCCACGGCCCTGCGCCGGCCTCATCCGGGAGAACCCCGCTTCGTTGGTGCGGAAGTCCGCGGTGCGGGCCTTGTGACACATATATGATGTATTACCGATGATCACTTTGGTGATACGCTCATGATCATGCGAAGCCTCCGCCTCGAAGCCGACCTCGACGAGCGGGTCAGACGCGCTGCGGCCGTCGAGGGATCCTCCGTGTCCGAGTTCCTGCGCACCGCCGCCGAGGAGCGTGCGCAGCGCACGCTGTCCCAGCGTCCCAGCGAGCGGCTCGCGGACGTCATCGGCTCGGTCAACGGCGGCGGCGGTCGCGCCCGCGACACCGGCGGCGCCTTCGCGGACGCGCTGAACGAGCGTCGCCGCGCGCGATGACGCTCACCGACGCCGGTCCGCTGATCGCGCTGATCGACGCCGACGAGCCGGATCACGCGCGCTGCCGCCAGACGCTCGACGAACTGCCGTTCCCGCTCCTCACCACTTGGCCCGCGTTCACGAAAGCGATGTACCTGCTCGGGCGCGCGGCCGGCTGGAGGGGCCAACAAGCGCTCTGGCGCCTCGTCTCGCGCGAGGACCTGCTGATCGACCCGCTCTCATCCGAGGCGACCGCGCGTGCAGCGCACCTGATGGAAACGTACGCCGACCGGCCGATGGACCTCGCCGACGCCACGCTCGTCGCGCTCGCCGAGGAGCGCGGCCTAACGCGCGTGTTCACGCTCGACAGCGACTTCCAGATCTACAAGCTGAAGGGCCGGCGACAGTTCGAGGTCGTTCCGGGCTGAGCACCGCGCTACGGGAAGCCAAGAAAGCGCCGGACGTCGGCTGCATCCCGCCCGAGCGCGGCGGCGTCGCGTCTCGTGAGGGCGCCGAACGGCTCGATCGCAACCTCGCCGCGCGCGAGTCTCCAGATCGCGACCGCTCTGCCACGCACGAGCGCGAACGGGCGGAAGAGGCCGTTGTCGGTGACGATCCCCGTGTCGGCGTGCTCGCCGAGCACGTCCTCGCGCAAGGTCCAGCCGAGCAGCAGCGGGTCGAAGGCGCCGAGCAGGCGGGGCGGCGGGAGCTCGGCGGCGGGTCCGGCGGGGCGTCTGTCGAGGTCGAGCAGACCGTCGGGACGCTGCGTGACCTGCCCGGCGATCGACTGCAGCCCGGCGCGCGCGTCGCGCAGCGGCAGCCCGGCCCAGCGCGCGAGGTCGCGTTCGCTCGCCGGGCCGTGGCCGGCGAGGTAGCGCCGCGCCAGCTCGGCGAGCGCGGCGTCGCGGTTGACCGGCCTCAGCGCCGCCTCCCCCAGCCAGTCGCGCACCAGCGCGAACGCGTGTCTGGCGCCGACCATCGGGCCGCGCACGGTCAGGCCGCGCAGCGACGCCGCCATCAGCAGGTGCACGAGCGCCTGGCCTTCGGTCCGCACCCCTGCGGCCGCGATGCGGTCGCGCAACTGCTCGCGCGTCAGCGGCCCCTCGTCGGCAAGCGCGCGCTCGATCGCCTCGACGCCGCGCTCCGCGTCGGCCGGCGAGACGCCCTCCTGCGCGAGGCGCCGGGCGCAGCCGGTCAGCAACGGCGGCGTCGTGAGCGCGTGCAGCCACGGATAGTCCTCGGACCGCACGAGATGCAGCGTGCCGCGGTTGAGCCAGGAGATCAGCAGCGTGCGCTCGTCGGTGAGGGCGCGGTCGACGTCCGCGGCGCGCGTGCCGCTGCCGAGCGTCCGCGCCCGCACCGCCAGCCGCGCCCCGCGCGGATCCTGCCCCTGCACCGCCAACAGCCGCTCCGCCACCGCGATCGCGTCGCGCGCCGGCTCACCGGCGAGCAGCTGGGCGGTGAGGCGCGCGGCGAGTGGCGTCATGCCGGCAGGAAGGGCTCGATCCACGCGCGATACGCCCTCATGAAGCCCGGCGCTGTGTCATGTACAAGCCGTGCCGCGCGGTGCACCTCCCCCGCCGTGAGGTCGAGGTAGGCGTGCTCGATGCGGGAACGGGCTCTCTGGGCTTTGAACAGCTGTGCGCACAGCCTGCCGTCGATCACGCCCTCCGTGCGCAGCGCGGTGAACGCAACCTCCGCTCGTGATCGATGTCTAGGTTCGGGCACTGGCAGCGCAGCCAGCAGCGCGCCCGCGTCTGCCAGCTCGGTGAGGAAGTTCTGTACACGGCCGACCGCGCGCTCGACCGCCTGCGCCCGGTTGTAACCGTCGAGGTCGTCGTCCGACTCGAACGCCCGCTTGAACGACGCGAGGTCGAACGACTCGCCGAACGCCGCCATTGCATTCTCGAGCGCGCGGTACTCGCGCGGAAGCTTCGCAAGCACGTCGACGATCTGACGTTGCCAGCGCTTGCGGTGCGCTGGGCGGATGGCGTCGGCTGGCACGGTCAGCGCCCGAAGACGGCGTCGACGTCTGCAAGCGCGGCGCGTGCGCGACGGGCCTCGCGTTGGTCCGCTGCGCGCGCGAGACGGGCGGCGCGTCGTCGGAGCCTGGGCCACAGCGAGGCACGATCCACAAGGACGCGCCCGTCATCCAGCGCCAGCTCGAGAAACGAGAGCTTGCGCTCGGCCTCGTCGAGCAGCACGAGGTCGACCGGTCGACCGACGCGCTCGGCAAGACGCTGCTCGAGCTCAACCAGCCGTTCGAAGCTCGCGTCATGCAGGCTCACGAGCAGGTCGACGTCGCTGTCGGCCGTGTCCTCCCCGGTCGCGGCGGAGCCGAACAGCAACGCGAAGCGAACGTTCGGCTCGGTCCGCAATGCCGACCGCAGTGTCGCGAGCAGCGGCCAGGCCTGGCGCACGTAGCGACGCTCGGACAGCGGCAGGTCCAGCTTGCGCGGCGACGGACGGGTACCGCGCAGCGTCCCCTCGTTGACGGCGCGACGCAGCGTGCGCTCGTCGACGCCGACGTCATGGGCGAGATCAGCAAGCGCGCTCATGTGTCCATTGTAGACAGCTTGTGTGTCCGTTAGTCCGCAAAGTGCTTCGCGGCGATCAGCTCGATCGTGCCCTTCGTGCGCACGGTCGCGTGGCCGATCGCCTTCGCGAGCGCCTTGAAGTCGAGCTCGCTGTCGGACAGGCCGGTGCTCGGCAGCCAGTGCAGCTCCTCGACCTCGAAGACGAACAGGTCGTCGGCGGGCGCGAGCGCGAGCGCCGCTCGGCGCGCCGCCGCCTTGGGCGCCTGCGCCAGCAGCATCACCTGCGGCTTGCCCGTCGAAGCCGCAAGCTCCTCGGCGGAGAACGGCTCGAGCGCGGCCATCGCGCGCACCTGCTCGGCGCTGCGGGCGAACACCGGCACCTCGTAGGAAAGCGCCGTCCGCAGGCCCGACTCGAGCCGCAAGGCGACGTCGGCGAGCCTGTCCCCTGCCGGCGCGTCGAGGATCACGTTGCCGCTCGCGCGGAAGGTTCTGACGTCCGTGAAGCCGAGCGCCTCGACGTGCGTGCGCAGATCGTCGTTCGTGATCCGGCGTCTGCCGAGGTTCATCCCTCTGAGGAAGGCGGCGTAGCGGGCCATCGCCGCAGGAATGTAGCCCCGCCGCAGGTCCGAACGGCGTAGGGTCGGCCGATGAGCGCTCCGTACCACGACGGCGCCCGGCGGCTGCAGGACCGCTACGACACCCGGCGCCTCGCCGACCGGCTCGACGAGCGCTTCCTCCAGCGGGCGCAGATCGACGAGGACGACCGCGCGTTCATCGAGCGGATGGACATGTTCTTCCTCGCGACCGCCGACGCCGAGGGCCGCCCGCAGTGCTCCTACAAGGGCGGCGAGCCGGGCTTCGTGCGCGTGCTCGACGCGACGACGATCGCGTTCCCCAACTACGACGGCAACGGGATGTACCTGTCGATGGGCAACCTCGCCGTCAACCCGCACGTCGGGTTGCTGTTCGTCGACTTCACGGCGCAGCGGCCGTCGCGATTGCGCCTCAACGGCGAGGCGAGCGTGGACGAGGAGGACCCGCTCGCGGAGACCTATCCGGGCGCGCAGTTCGTCGTGCGCGTGCGGGCGACGCAGGTCTTCCCCAACTGCCCGCGCTACATCCACCGGATGGCGCTCGTGGAACGCTCGCGCTTCGTGCCGGATGCCGCCGGCGAACAGCCCGTGCCGGACTGGAAGCGGACGAGCTGGGCGTGCGACGTGCTGCCGGCGGAGGACCCGGCGCGGCGCGAGCGCTGAGCGGGCGCGCCGGCCGGCCGTCAGGTCACTCCGGCCAGAAGCCCTCGACGATCTCGCCGTCGGCGCGCGGGTCCTCGAGCCGCACCGAGACGATCAGCAGCTCGGCGTCGTCCTCGCTGTCGTTCCAGATCGAGCGCACGACCTCGGGGGCGACGCGCACGGCGGTCGGCCCCTCGACGTCGACCAGCTCGTCGCCGAGCTTGAACTGCAGCCGCCCGGAGATCACGAAGTAGACCTCCTCCTGCGTGTGGTGACGATGGCCGTAGCCGCCCTTGCCGCCGGTCTGCGGCGGCATCCGGCGGTGCGTGATCGCCACTTGCTCGGTCCCGAGATCGCCCGTCAGGAAGCGCATCTCGCCGGGGTATCTGCCGCCGAACGCGTCGGGCACGTCGGCGAGCCTGCGAATCGTGTAGTCGCTCATCGGCCGACCGTACCCGAGCTCGTACCGGCTCGCCGCAGCTGGCGGCCGGACTAGCCTTCGCCGCGATGCGCGTCCCGCCCGTCGACCCGACCGAGCCGCGCCGCCTGCGCAAGGCGATCATGGAGCCGTTGGCGATGACGAGCGCGGGCCGCTGGTTCACGATCAGAGTCGCGCCGAAGATCGACGGCACGTTCGGCCGCGCCAGCGGCGGCCGGCTCACGTCGCTGCCGGGGATCCCGATGCTGCTGCTCACGCACAGAGGCGCCAAGAGCGGCAGAACGTACGTGACGCCGCTGCTGTACTTCACCGACGGCGAGGACGCGGTCGTGATCGCCTCGAACTACGGGCGCGAGCGCCACCCGGCGTGGCTCGCGAACGTGAAGGCGAACCCCGGCGTCCGGCTGCAGGCGCGCGGGCGCGGCGGCCGCTACCGGGCGCGCGTCGCCGAGCCCGCCGAGCGCGACCGCCTGTTCGAGCTCGCCAAGCGACTCACGCGCGCCTACGCCGACTACGAGCGGCGGACGGCCGACGAGCGCACGATCCAGATCGTCGTACTGTCGCCGCTCGACCCGGCCTGAGCGCTCAGTCCGCACGCGCCGTCCGTACCCGCGAGGAGAGGGCATGTTCGTCTGACGCCACAGCGTGGCAGGCTGTGACAGGTGAGCACTGCGGACGCCGAGATGGAGCGCCTGCGCCGGGTCGCGGCCAACGTCGGCTACCGCATGCTCGGCAGCGTGGCGGAGGTCGCGCTGCACGCTCGGCCGGCGGACGCGTAGGCTCGTCGTGATGGAGATCGGCGTCACCAGCTTCGCCGACCTGGCAGAGGGCGTCGACCCCGGGCGGCGGCTGCGCGAGCTGGTCGAGGAGATCCAGCTGGCCGACGCGGTCGGGCTCGACGTCTTCGGCGTCGGCGAGCACCACCGGCCGGACTTCGCTGTCTCCGCGCCCGCCGTCGCGTTGGCCGGCGCCGCAACGCGCACGAGACGGATCCGCCTGGCGAGCGCGGTCACGGTGCTCTCGACCGACGACCCGGTGCGCGTGTTCGAGCAGTTCGCGACGCTCGACCAGCTGTCGGGCGGTCGGGCGGAGATCATCGCCGGCCGCGGCTCGTTCACCGAGTCCTATCCGTTGTTCGGCGCCTCGCTGGACGATTACGACGAGCTGTTCTCCGAGAAGCTCGACCTGCTGCTCGCACTGCGCTCGGCGGAGCGCGTCACCTGGTCGGGCTCGGGGCGGCATCGCACACCGTTGGAGAACGCCGGCGTCTACCCCCGTCCCGCGCAGGACTCGCTGCCGGTGTGGATCGGCGTCGGCGGCACGCCCGCCTCGGTCGTGCGCGCCGGCCTGCTCGGGCTGCCCCTGGTGATCGCAATCATCGGCGGCGAGCCGGCCCGCTTCGTGCAGTTCGCCGAGCTCTACCGCGAGGCGCTGCGGCGCGGCGGCCACGACCCGGACGCACTGCCGATCGCGATCAACTCGCACGCGCACGTCGCGGACGACGCGGCGCAGGCTGCCGACGAGATGTTCCCCGCCTACGCGACGATGATGAACCGCGTCGGACGCGAGCGCGGCTGGCCGCCGATCGTGCGCCAGCAGTTCGAGGCCGGGCGCACGCCGCGGGGCGCGATCTTCTGCGGCGACCCGCAGGAGGTCGCGGACAAGATCGTCGCCCAGCACGAGCTGTTCGGCCATGACCGCTTCCTCGCGCACATGGGCATGGGCGGCCTGGCGCACGACAAGGTGCTGCGCGCGATCGAGCTGCTCGGCACCGCGGTCGCCCCGCGCGTGCGCGACGCCCTCGGCGCCGGCGGCAGCCCCGACCCGGCCGCGCCGCCACCCGAAGCGTCCTGGCCAGAGCGCGCATGAGTGCCCCAGGGCAGGACGCTTCGCCGAGCGCCGAGTACGGCGCCGGCACGATCGGGTTCGACAGCGGCCCGGGCCGCTGGGTCCTGACGATCGCGGTGCTCGGGTCGGGGATCGCGTTCCTCGACGGGACGGTCGTCAACGTCGCGCTGCCGGACATCGGCCGCGACCTCGACGCGACGACGAGCCAGCTGCAGTGGATGCTGAACGGCTACCTGCTGACGCTCGCGTCGCTGATCCTGATCGGCGGCTCGCTCGGGGACCGCATCGGCCGGCGGCGGATCTTCGTGATCGGGACGGCCTGGTTCACCGCCGCGTCGCTGTTGTGCGCGATCGCGCCAAGCGCGGAGGCGCTGATCTTCGCGCGGCTGCTGCAGGGCGTCGGCGGCGCGCTGCTGACGCCCGGCTCGCTGGCGATGATCGAGGCGAGCTTCCGCCGCGCCGACCGGGCCCGCGCGATCGGCGCGTGGTCCGGGCTGACGGGTGTCGGCGCGGCGCTCGGGCCGCTGCTCGGCGGCTATCTGGTCGACGCGGTGTCGTGGCGGGCGGTCTTCCTGATCAACCTCCCGCTCGGGCTGTTCGTGTGCCTGGCCGCACCGCGGCACGTGCCGGAGACGCGCGATCCGACGGCGAGAGGCCGGCTCGACCTGCTCGGCGCCGGCCTGGCCGCGCTCGGGCTGGCCGGGACGACGTACGCGCTGATCGAGGCGCCCGACAACGGGGCGTCGACGGCGGTCGTGCTCGCGGGCGCGGTCGGCGTGCTCGCGCTGATCGCGTTCGTCGTCGCGGAGCGCCGCGAGACGAACCCGATGATGCCGCTGACGATGTTCGCCAACCGGCAGTTCTCGGCCGCGAACCTCGTGACGGTGGTGGTGTACGCCGCGCTCGGCGGCGTCTTCTTCCTGCTCGTCGCGTTCCTGCAGATCTCGATGGGCTGGTCGCCGCTCGCCGCCGGCGCCGCCTCGCTGCCGGTGACGGTGCTGATGCTGCTGCTGTCGGCGCGCTCGGGCGCCTTGGCGCAGCGCATCGGCGCGCGGATTCCCTTGACGGTCGGGCCGTTCGTGATCGCCGCGGGGATGCTGCTGATGACGCGGATCGACCCGGGCGACACCTACGTCTCGACCGTGTTGCCGGCAGTGATCGTGTTCGGCCTCGGCCTCACGCTCGTCGTCGCGCCGGTGACGGCGACCGTGCTGGCGGCGGCTCCCGCCCGCAACGCCGGGATCGCCTCGGGGATCAACAACGCGGTCTCGCGCGTGGCGGGCCTGTTCGCCGTCGCGATCCTGCCGCTGATCGCCGGGTTGACGGGCGACGCCTTCTACGACCCGGTCGCGATGACGGACGGTTTCCACACGGCGATGACCGCGACCGCCGCGCTCGCGGCGTTCGGCGGCGCGATCGCGTGGCTGACGATCGACCCGAACGTGCTCGACACCGAGGCCGAGCCGGGCGGCGACACGCCGATCCGCCTCGGGCGGGACTTCGAGTGCGCGGTCTGCGGCTCGCCGCTGCGGCCGGGGCGCGAGGCGGACTGCCACCCGGCCGCGGCCGGCTCAGCCGCCGCCGATCGATGAGCCGGCGAAGAAGAAGAACCACACGTTGAAGACGAGCACCGCGGCGCCGACGACGACCACGACGATCCGCTCGATCGCGCTCGTCCCCTGTCTCTCGCGGGCGTAGGCCTCGCGCTCGCTGCGCATCGAGCGCATCCACGGCTGGACGCGGCGGTCGGCGACGCGGCCGGTGAGGGCGTCGTAGCGCGCATTGATGCGCGTGAGCAGTCGCACGAGCACCACCACGAGCACGGCCAGCACGATCACCACGACGCCGATCGCCGTCATGCTCAGCCCCGACGGCCCGGCCGTCTGCGAGCCGACCCACAACGCGAGCAGCGGCGCACCGGTCCAGATGTTGACCGTCACGAACGCCGCCGCGGCGGCGAGCGCCACCCGCTTCGCGATCACCCTGCTTCGCCACCTGTCATGTGCCTAGACCTTGACACAACCGTCCGGTCGATCGATTTACTTGACAGCTGCGTCGCATGGGGCTTACGCTGGAGCTTGGCGACAGGCGCTGGCAGCGCCCGTCGTCGGTCATGACGTGACACGCTGCGGGAAGGGGCTCGCTACACACTTCGCGCGAACTATATCCCGCGCGGACCTCTGTCATTCACTACCCAAGGAGCTCTGCCATGAGGCTCTGCAAGCTGCTTCTTGCCGTCGTGAGCGCCACCATAATCATCGCCGGCGCGCTGGCCGGATCCGTTTCTGCCAGGAATTTCTCGTTCTCGTCGCTTACCGATCGGGCCACCTGGAACAGGCTGAACTTCATCGGCGGCTTCGGCACCGTCGAATGCGAAGTCGTCCTCAGGGGTTCATTCCACACAAGGACGCTCACGAAGACGGTCGGAACCCTAATTGGCCTAATCACCGAAGGCGTCGTCACCAGGTGCGCCAGGGGCGGCGCCACCGTCAACAGGGGAAGCCTCCCTTGGCACCGCAGGTACAGAGGCTTCACTGGAACGCTACCGAACATAACCTCCGTAGCCGAGACCATAGCCGGCGCCGAATTCGACGTCAGGGAACCGACGTTCGGGGCTGTCTGCATCATCACAAATGCAACTAGTACAGGTACGTTTACGGTCTCCAGCGGTACCGTCATAGAACGAACTCTCAGCAGCATCGACACGTGCGAAGATTTCAGCGTTATAATATCGGGCTCAACGACCAATGTCGAAAGCGGCACCGGCCCCAGGCTCACCATCACCCTAATATAGGCTGTCGCTTTTTAGGGTGAACCGCGTCCGAGCTCCGGGGATCTCACGCGGCGCGCTCGACTGAGTCACCGAGCGCGCCGCGAGCGGTCAGACGGTCACCGACGCCGTGCAGACCTCGCCGCTCGGGCTCGTGGCGCGGGCGGTGATGTGGTCGCTGCCGGCCGGGTTGGCGATCTTCTTCTCGACGCTGAACGAGCCGCTCGGACCGTGGGTCGTGGCGTTGCGTCTGATCGCGAGCGCGCCGTCGCGGCGGACGCGGACGGCCCAGGTGACGCCGTTGCGGTTCTGGTCGACCTCGAGCTCGACCTCGAGGCGGCCGTCGTCGGGCTTGGCCTTCAGCTTCACCGACGAGCCGTCGGTGCAGGTGCCGGCGACGCGCGTGCCGCGCGATCCGCTCCCGCCGCTCCCGCCGCTGCCGCCGTGGTCGTCGCCCGGCTCGACCTGCTGACCGCCGCGGTCGTCGCCGGGCGGGTCGTCGGCACCGTGCTGGGCGAGCGCGACGGACGGAACGGCCGCTGTGGCGGCGAGTGCCAGTGCGAGTGAGATGCTGCGGAGCTTCGTGGGCATGACTGCCTCCCATCGGATCGGGTCGGGGTGCGTCGTGGCGACCATGCTTCCCGCGAGCCGGTCCGGTCCGCAATGGGACTTAGGTCTCAGAAGCCGTGCGATACGCCGCCGCGCTGGGCAGGATGGACGCGATGCCGACCGCCGTCACGCGCTTCATGCTCGCGAGCGTCGCCGCGATCGTCGTGATCGCCGTCGGCGGCTACCTCGCGCTGCGGCAGGTCGCGCTGGACCAGGCCGTGCGCGAGACGCGCCAGCGCGTCGAGGCCGACGGGCGGATCGTCGAGTCGGCAGGGCTCACGGACGGCGTGCTGCGCGGCGACCCGCGCGCGCTGCAGCGGCTCGACGACGTCGTGCTCGGCCAGGTGCTCGGCGGACCGGTCGTGCGCGTGAAGCTGTGGTCGCGCGGCGGCAGAGTCCTCTACTCCGACGCGCGTCAGCTGATCGGCGCGCGCTACGAGCTCGGCGAGGACGAGCGCGAGCTGTTCGAGACCGGCGGCGCCGACGCCGAGGTCAGCGACCTGAGCAAGCCGGAGAACCGCTACGAGCGCCCGCAGGGCAAGCTGCTCGAGGCGTACACGACGCTCCGCGCGCCGAACGGCGAGCAGGTGCTGTTCGAGGTCTACGAGCGCTACGGCGCGGTGCGCGCGAACGCTGCACGGCTGCTGCGCGCGTTCGCGCCGCCGCTGCTCGCCGGACTGCTCGTGCTGCTGCTGGTGCAGGTCCCGCTTGCGTGGTCGCTCGCGCGTCGGCTGCAGCGCGAGCACGCGCAGCGCGAGGCGCTGCTGAGCAGCGCGGTCGAGGCGTCGAGCCGCGAGCGGCGCCAGATCGCCGCCGAGCTGCACGACGGGGTCGTGCAGGAGCTGGCGGGCGTCGCGTTCGGACTCGCGCCGCTGGCCGACGCGGCGCAGCGCCGCGGCGACGTCGGCGAGGCCGGCGCGCTGCGCGACGCGGGCGGACGCCTGCGCCAGGGCGTGCGCGACCTGCGCACGCTGCTGGTCGAGATCCACCCGCCGAACCTCGCGTCCGCCGGGCTCGACGCGGCGCTCAGCGACCTGCTGAGCCCGCTCGCCGCGGCGGGGATCGAGACGCACCTCGACGTCGCCCCGGACGCGCTTCCGAGCGGCCGCGCCGGCGACGGCGACGGCACGGCGCTCGCACTGCTCTACCGCGTTGCGCGCGAGGCAATCCGCAACGCGCGCGACCACGGCGGCGCCCGCTCGGTCTCAATCGCGCTGGCGTGCGCCGCGCCGGGCGTCGCGCGGCTCGTCGTGACCGACGACGGGCGCGGCTTCGCGCCGGACGAGCGGGCGCGCGCGGAGGCCGCAGGCCACGTCGGCCTGCGTCTGCTGGAGGGCCTCGCCGCCGAGGCGGGCGGCCGCCTGAGGATCGACTCGACGCTCGGCGAGGGGACGACGGTGACGCTGGAGGTTCCCGCTCCATGAGGGGTGCCGGAGACGGCCATGTGGCCGGCGGAGGCGGGCCCCCAGGCCGAGTCCGCGTCCTGCTCGCCGACGACCACGGCGTGATCCGCGACGGGCTCGGGCGGCTGATCGGCGGCCTGGAGGACGTCGAGCTGGTGGCGACCGCCGCCGACGGCGCCGAGGCAGTCGAGGCGGCGCGGCGCGAGCGGCCGGACGTCGTGCTGATGGATCTGGAGATGCCGCGGCTCGACGGCATCGAGGCGACCCGGCGGATCGTCGGCGAGCTGCCTGGCACCGCCGTGCTCGTGCTCACTTCGTTCTCCGACCGCGCCCGGATCGTCGGCGCGCTGGAGGCGGGCGCGTGCGGCTACCTCCTGAAGGACGTCGACGCCGCGCAGGTGGCGCACGGGATCCGCGCGGCGGCGCGCGGCGAGTCGCCGCTGGACCCCCGCGCGGCGCGCACGATCCTGGATGCCCGCGCCGCGCCGGACCCGCTCGCCGGCCTCTCGCAACGCGAGCGCGAGGTGCTCGACCTGCTCGTCGAGGGGCTGCCGAACAAGCTGATCGCGCGGCGGCTGGAGATCAGCGAGAAGACGGTCAAGTCCCACCTCACGCGCGTCTTCCGCGAGCTGGGCGTGACCGACCGCACGCAGGCCGCGCTGTGGATGGAGCGTCAGCGTCGCCGAGACGAAGGTCCCATTGCGCGGCCGAGCGCGGCGCGCGACCCTGCCGACATGCCCTGCCGCCGGATCACTGTCCCTTTCCGACCGCATGGCGGTCGCAGATGGACACTGCTCGCGGTGGTGGCGTCGCTCGCGCTGCTGGCAGCGCCAGCGGCCGCGCACGATCTGCGGACCGCCGGCACGTGCGGCCGCGGCGCCTCGGCCGAGCTGCGACTGAAGGAGGACCACGGCGCGATCGAGGTCGAGTACCGCGTGCGCCGCGGGCGCTCAGGCGAGCGCTGGAGCGTCGTGCTCGTACACGAGCGCCGCGTCGCCTGGCGCGGCGGCGCGAGGAGCGACGGCGGCGGCTTCCGCGTGCGCCGCGCGCTGCCCGACTTCGCCGGCGCCGACGAGATCGCCGCGCGCGCCACCAACCGCCGCGGCCTCACCTGTCAGGCGACCGGCGTCCTGCGGGGCTGAGAACCGCCCCGTACGTCCAGTTGCGTTGACGCCGGCGCGTCGCGCGTGAGAGGGTCCCGCCGCCAGGCACCATCTTCAGGTGCGACACGCGAACGACGGGAGGCGTCGTGGAGCGGCACGGTTCGCAGAGCTTCTTTGTGATCGGGGAGGGGCTGCTCAGCGAGAGCGCAGGGGGACGCGACGCGCCGGAGGTGGCGATCGCCTCCACGGCGAGAGCGGCGCCGCCGTTCCGCTTCTCGCGCATGGGGCCGAACGGCAGAGGGCGCCAGCTCGGCGAGAGCCTGCGCAAGCGGCTCGGCAACGCGATGGCGCACACCGGCGGCGGCGCGTCGCAGATCCCGGCCGGCTTCACCTACCTCGGACAGTTCACCGACCACGACCTCACGTTCGACAAGACGACCGTGATGCTCGGCACCGCGATCTCCCCTGCGGCGCTGCTGCAGGCGCGCTCGCCGAGCCTCGACCTCGACTCGCTCTACGGCGCGGGCCCGCAGGACCCCGAGTCGGCGAAGTTCTACGAGGCCGACGGCGTGCACCTCAAGACCGGCAGAACGGTCGCGGCCGGCGCCGACAGAGCGATGAGCGGCTTCGACCTGCCGCGCGGCGCCGGCAGAAGCGCGGCCGACAGACGCAAGGCCGTGATCCCCGATCCGCGCAACGACGAGAACCTCGCCGTCGCGCAGACGCACTGCGCCTTCATCCGCTTCCACAACCGCGTCGTCGACACGCTGCCGAGATCGGTGCCGCCCTCGCAGCGCTTCGCGACCGCACGCGAGATCGTCACGCGCCACTACCAGTGGATGCTGCGCACGGACCTGCTGCCGCGCCTGTGCGCGAGAGCGGTCGTCGAGGACGTCTTCAGAAACGGGCGCAAGGCGTTCGAGATCGGCGTACCGGCGACCGACGTGCCGACGATGCCGATCGAGTTCTCGATCGCCGCCTACCGGCTCGGCCACTCGATGGTGCGGCAGGCGTACAACTGGAACGCCCGCTTCCCGGGCCGCGACGGGACGCTCGGATTCCTCTTCACCTTCTCGGCCACGGGTGGCGACCTCGGCGGCCTGCCGCGGCTGCCGAGCAACTGGATCGCCGACTTCCGCCGCCTCTACGACTTCGCCGGCGAGGCGAGACGCAGGGACCTGGCGGCGCCGAGAGGGCTCAACCGCGCGATGCGGCTCGACACGCTGTTGGTGGACCCGCTGAAGAACCTCCCGCCGGGGTCGTTTGGCGGCCCGCCCGTCCCGTTCGACGACCCACGCGCGAACCTCGCGTTCCGCAACCTGACGCGGGCGAGAATGGTGAACCTCGCGACCGGCCAGCAGATGGTCAGATTCCTCAGAAGACGCGGCGTCAGAGTGAGAGCGCTGACCGGCGCGCAGCTGCGCGACGGCAGAGACGGGGCTCGCTTGAGAAGACTCACCGACGCGCAGCGCTCCGCGCTGCTCAGAGACACGCCGCTGTGGTTCTACGTGCTGCGCGAGGCGGAGTGCAACGGCGGTCGCATGACCGGCGTCGGGGCGCGGATCGTGGCCGAGACGTTCCATCGCGCGATGGAGGGCAGCGCCGTCTCGATCGTGCGCGACCCGAGATGGCGCCCGACGCTCGGGCCGAACAGAGACACGTTCCGGATGGTGGACCTGCTGCTGTTCGCGTTCGAGGGCAGAAGAGCGCTGCTGGCGCCGTTGAGCTGACCGCTGACCGCTGCGGGCTACGCGGCGTGGTGGCGCGCGTCGCCGCGCAGCTCGGCGGCGATGCGACCTGCCCAGCCGCGGATCTCATCCCAGTTGCGGCGATCGCGGAACTCGGGCGGCGTGCCCTCGACCATGCCGCGCTCGATCGCGCCGCTCGGCTCGTCCGGCATGCTGCCGCCGAAGACGACGTGCTCGCGCGCGCCGAGCTTCTCGACGAGCTTGATCGTGTGGCCGGGCTCGGTCCAGGCGGGGTTGTCTCTCGCGGGGTCGCCCGTCGGGCCGGAGCTGAAGACCCACAGCGGCATCCGCTCGAGCTCGCGCCGGTGCCTGCGCAGGAAGTGGCGCGCGTCGCCGCGCCAGCGTCTCATGTACACGGCGCTGCCGAGCACGACGGCGTCGTAGCCGTCGAGCCCGACATCCGTCCCGGCCTCGACGCAGTCCACCTCGCCGCCCGACTCCCGCAGGACTGCCGCGATCGCCTGGGCGATCTCGGCGGTCGAGCCGCGCTTGGAGGCATATGCGACGAGGACCTTCGTCATGGGGTGTCAGCGTCGCAGCGGCGCGCGCGGCGAGCATCGGGGATTGCGCACAGTCCGGTCGCGGTGAGCTACGGACGCGACCGTCAGTCGCAGTTCGAGCTGGTCGCGTCGGTGAAGCTCGTGACCGATCTCACGACGCTCGCCGTGTCGGACGCGATGCTGGCGATCTGCGCCGCCGACGGGCTCGACGGCAGCGCTCTGACGTCGGTCTCCAG
>JBJMLB010000028.1:0-7277 GCA_045805465.1 Conexibacter sp.
CACGAGCCCAGCGAGCGCGGCGTCCATCGTCTGCATCCCCTGCGCGCCGCCGGTCTGCAGGACGGAGTAGATCTGGTGCGTCTTGCCCTCGCGGATCAGGTTGCGCACGGCCGGCGTCGGCACGAGCACCTCGGCGGCGACGCAGCGGCCCGCGCCGTCCGCGGTCGGCAGCAGCTGCTGCGTGACGATCCCCTGCAGGCCGACGGCGAGCTGCGTGCGGATCTGCCCCTGCTGCGGCCCGGGGAAGACGTCGATGATGCGGTCGACCGTCTGCGGCGTGTCCTGCGTGTGCAGCGTGGCGAACACGAGGTGCCCGGTCTCCGCCGCGGTGACCGCGGTCGAGATCGTCTCCATGTCGCGCATCTCGCCGACGAGGATCACGTCGGGGTCCTGGCGCAGTGCGGACTTCAGGCCCTCCGCGAACGTCGTCGCGTCGGAGCCGATCTCGCGTTGGTTGACGATGCACTTCTTGTGGCGATGGAGGAACTCGATCGGATCCTCGATCGTCATGATGTGCTCCTCGCGCGTCTCGTTGATGACGTCGATCAGCGAGGCCAACGTGGTCGACTTGCCGGAGCCGGTAGGGCCCGTGACGAGCACCAGGCCGCGCGGGCGGTTCGCCATCTCGGCGACGGCGGGTGGCAGCCCGAGCGACTCCAGCGGCGCGATGTCGAACGGGATCAGGCGGAAGGCGGCGCCGAGCGCGGAGCGCTGGAAGTAGGCGTTGACGCGGAAGCGCGCGCGGCCGGGGATCTGGTAGGCGAAGTCCAGCTGCCAGTTGTTCTCCAGCTTCTGGCGCTGGTCGTTGGAGAGGATCGAGTAGACGATCTCCCGCGTGTCGTTCGGGGTCAGCGTCGGATAGCCGTCGACCGCGGCCAGGCGCCCGCGCACCCGCACCATCGGCGGCGCGCCGGCCGTGAGGTGGAGGTCGGACGCCCGTCGGTCGACGACCTCGATCAGCAATTCGGCGAAGTCGATGTCCATCCCGACGGGTATCGGCAAAACCCATCGGGAGCGTGAGCGCGCAATTCGGGTTTCGCCGGCAGACGTGGCAAGCGACCGCCTGCCGGCGACGTCACACCTCGATCGCCACGGCCACGGCCTCGTCTGCGCGCTCCTCCACGGGCTGCGCGACCGCCGGCTTGCTGCGCGGCAGGAACGCTGCCGGGACGGCCGCGACGAGGATCAGGGCGAACGCCCACATGTAGGTGTGGCCGAACGCGTCCGCCACGAGCGGCGCCATCTGCGCGCGCGCCTCCGGCGGGATCGACTGGGCGGCCGCGAGCCCCTGGCCCGCGTCTGCGGCGCCGGGCAGGCGGTCGGCGAGCTGGTTGGCGAGGATCACCGACATCAGCGCCACCCCGAGCGCGCCGAAGCCGCGCTGGACGATGTTGAAGGCGGTCGTCGCACGCGAGACCTCCGCATGGCCGAGCGTCTGGTAGGCCGCGGCCATCGTCGGCATCATCGCGAGGCCGATGCCCATGCCGGCGACGAAGGACGCCGCGCCCAGCAGCACGAACGAGGTGTCTGCGCCCACCTGCGTGAAGACGCCGAAGCCGATCAGCACGAGCATGAGCCCCGGGAGCACCACGCGCACGGCGCCGGTGCGGTCGACGACGCGACCGCCGATCGGCATCATCAGGGCCGCGCCGACCCCCTGCGGGATCATCAGCAGCCCGGCGTCGAGGGCCGTCTGTCCGCGCGCCACCTGGTAGTAGAGCGGCAGCAGCAGCATCGCGCCGAAGAACGCGGCCGCGAACAGCGACATCGTGAGGCCGGAGACGGCGGGGACGCGGCGGGAGAACAGCCGCACGTCGATCAGCGGGTCCTCGGTCCGCAGCGCGTGCCGCACGAACGCGGCGATCAAGGCGACGCCGGCGATCGTCGGCACGATCGACTTGGGGCCGTTGAAGCCGCCGTGCGAGCCGGTCTCGGCGAGGCCGTAGACGAGCAGCGCGAGGCCGGGGGACAGCATCAGCAGGCCGGGGACGTCGAGTCTGTGGCGCGGCTGCGGCTTGTCCGGCTTGAGGATCCGCTGGGCGAGCACGAGCGCGACCGCCCCGATCGGGATGTTCACGTAGAAGATCCAGCGCCACGAGACGTCGTCGACGAGCCAGCCGCCGAGCACCGGGCCGAGGATCGGGCCGATCAGCATCGGCGCGCCCACGACGCTCATCACGCGCCCGACCCGCTGTGGTCCGGCCGCTTGCGTGAGGATCGTCATGCCGGCCGGCATGATCATGCCGCCGCCGAGGCCCTGCAGGACGCGGAAGACGATCAGCGAGTGCGCCGACCAGGCCATGCCCGACAGCGCCGATCCGGCGAGGAACAGCACGAGCGACGTCATGTAGAGGCGCTTGGTGCCGAAGCGGTCCGCCGCCCAGCCGGTGAGCGGGATGACGGTCGCGAGCGCGAGCAGGTAGCCGGTCGAGACCCACTGGATCGTCGGCAGCGGCGCGTCGAAGTCGCTCGACAGGTGGTTGATCGCGATGTTGACGATCGTCGTGTCGAGGATCGACATGATCGTCCCGAGCACCACGACGGTGGCGATCGCCAGCAGCGGCCCGTCGAGCTTGCCCGATCCGAGGGCCGGCTGCGGTGCTGCGGCTGCGGCCGGCCCGCCGTTCCCGTTTCCGTTCGCGCTCATGGCGCCCCCTCTCCCTGCTCGGAATCCCATTGCGCGAAGACCGCCTCCAGCGCGTTCGCCAGCGCGTCGCGCTCGGCGTCGCCGAGCGTGTCGGCAAAGCGGCGCAGCCCCGTGAGGCGTGCCTCGGTGAGGCGCGCGAGCGCGGCGCGGCCGTCCTCCGTCAGCGCGAGGCGCTTGATGCGCCGGTCGAGCGGGTCCTCGGTGCGGAAGATGAAGCCGCCGCGCACCATCCCGTCGACCGCGCGGCCGGCGGCGGCGACCGACAGCCCCATCTGCGGCGCGAGCTCGGTGAGCGCCAGCGTGCGATCGGAGCTCTCGAGCACGAACAGGCCGCGGATCTGCGGCATCGTCAAGTCGAGCTCGGCGACGAGCGCCAGCAGCTCGCCCTGATCGCCCTTCATCGCGCGATGGAAGAAGCGCTGCAGATCCTCGGCGAGCCGGCCCGCCGTGACGGTCTTCGACGTTTGCATGGACGCGATTGTAATTGCCTGCGCAATGTTCGCAAGCTTGCGCCCTTTGCGTGTCTGCGTGCTTACAGACCGGGAAGCGGAGAGCCGCCTACGACGTCCCGGAGACGCGCGCCACCTCGGCGAGCGACGTGAGCCCGGCCTTGACCTTCTCCAGGCCGTCGTCGCGCAGGCGGTGCATCCCCTGGCGCATCGCGGCGGCGGCGATCTCGTCGGCCGGCGCGCGCTGGAGCACGAGCGAGCGGATTTCCTCCGTCATCGCCATCACCTCGTAGAGGCCGAGGCGGCCCTTGTAGCCCATTCCGCCGCAGCGCCCGCATCCGACGGGCTCGTAGCACTCGAGGTCGAGCGTCACGTTGAAGCCGCTCTCGCGCAGCGCCTGCGCGGGCACGATCGTGCGCTTCTTGCAGGTCGCGCAGAGCGTGCGCGCAAGCCGCTGAGCGACGACGCAGTCGATCGCCGAGGCGACGAGGAACGGCTCGATCCCCATCTCGATCAGGCGCGTGATCGCGGTCGGGGCGTCGTTGGTGTGCAGCGTCGAGAGGACGAGGTGGCCGGTCAGCGCCGACTCGATCGCGATCTGCGCCGTCTCGCCGTCGCGGATCTCGCCGACCATGATGATGTCGGGATCGGCGCGCATCATCGAGCGCAGGCCGGTCGCGAAGGTGAGGCCGGCACGCGGGTTGACCTGCACCTGCGTGATCCCTTCCAGCTGGTACTCGACCGGGTCCTCGATCGTGATGATGTTCTTCTCGGTCGTATTGAGCTGCTGCAGCGCGGCGTAGAGCGTCGTCGACTTGCCGGAGCCCGTCGGGCCGGTCGCGAGCACGGCGCCGTAGGACTGCGAGAAGGCTCGTCTGAAGCGGTCGCGCTCGGCCGCCTGCATGCCGAGCTTGTCGAGGTCGATCTGCACGTTGCTCTTGTCGAGGATGCGCATCACGATCGACTCGCCGTGCACGCTCGGCAGGGTGACGACACGGATGTCGACGCCGCGGCCATCGATCGACAAGCTCACCCGCCCGTCCTGCGGGACGCGCTTCTCGGCGATATCGAGCTCGGCCATGATCTTCGTGCGCGAGACGACGCCGGCGACCATCCGCGACGGGATCGTGGTCGAGACGCTCAGCACGCCGTCGATGCGGAAGCGCACGCGCAGCTCGCGTCCGTCCGGCTCGAAGTGGATGTCGGAGGCGCCGCGCTCGGCCGCCTGGGCGATGATCGAGTTGACGAGCTTGACGATCGGCGCGTCGTCGGCCGACTCGTGCAGCTCGACGACCTCGCCGTCGTCCTGCTGGTGCTCTTGGTCGACCGCTTCGCGGACGGAGTCGCCGAAGCGGTCGAGCCGTGCGACGAGCGTCGCGATGTCCTCGCGGCTGGCGACCGACGGCCGCACGTCGAGGCGGGTGAGCATCGCGATGTCGTCGACCGCGAGCACGTTCGCCGGGTCGGCCATGGCGACGATCAGGCCGCGCTTGTCGTCGGTGAAGCCGACCGGGACCGCCTCGTAGCGCTTTGCGGCAGCGGAGTCGATCAGGTTGGCGGCCGTCATGTCGACCGGGAAGGCGTTCAGGTCGAGGTGGTCGAGCCCGTAGCGCTCCCCGATCGCGCGGGCGAGCTGGTCCTCCGTGACGGCGTGCTGCTCCAGCAGGATCCGCTCCGGCGGCTTGCCGGTGCTGCGAGCGGCCTCGACGGCGTCCTCGGCGCGGGCCTGGTCGACGAAGCCGAGGTCGACGAGCACGTCGGTGAGGAAGCGGCCGGAGCCGCCGCGGCGACTCGGCGGCGTGATCCCGTTCCACTCCTCGTGGTGCTGAAGCGCCTTGGCGAGGGCGCCGTCGGTGTCGTCGGGGCCGATGGCCCGGAGGTGCGGCGGACCGCCGTGCGTCGGCGTCGGGGGTGCGATGCGCGTGCGGGGCGGCGGAGGCGGCGGCTCGGGTGCCGACGGCGGCAGCTGCTCGGTCGCGGCAGGGGGGGGCTCGGGCGCGGCCGGTGGCTCGGGCGCCGGGAACGGCGCGACCGGGGTTGGCTCCTCCTCCGGCGCCCCCTCTGCGGAGCGCATCGCCGACCACTCCGGCGGCAGCTCGGCGTCGGCCGAGCGGGCGAACGGGTCGAAGACCGGCGTCTCCGGGTGAGGAGCGTGATTTGTGGTCGGCCCCACCGACTCGGATTCACGGTCCTCGGTGGGCGGCGGCGGCGCGGCCGCCGGCGGCGGCTCAGGCGGCGGACTCGCCGGGCGTGCCGGCGGGCTCCCCGCGGGCGGCGGCGCGGAGGACGTCGAGGGGGGCGGCGCGCCCGGTCCAGCGCTCGAAGCTTCGCGCTCCTTGTCGAACCAGGACTTCAAGGCCGTCCACCACCGTCGCGCCGGCCGTCAGGGCAGCACTGGTCAGGCCCGTAGGGCCGCTTCCGTACACGAGGTCTACAAGGCATGGATATCCACGGAGAGCATCGGCGGTCAGCGGAAGCTCCTTGAACGGGTCTTCACCCGATCGCAGGCCGACTGACGTCGTGTTCACGAGCAGATCTCCCTGCTCAGGCGCCGCATCCACGACGCGGCCGCCGATCTCGGCGCACAGGCGCTCCGCTCGCTCGCGGGTCCGATTCCAGACCTGCACGTCCGCGCCCGCCTGCAGCAGCGCCCACACCACCGCCCTCGCGCTGCCGCCGGCGCCGAGCACGACGGCGGTCGTGCCGGCCGGATCGGACGGAAGCGCGTCGATCAGGCCCGGCGCGTCGGTGTTGTCGGCGTGGATCCGGCCGCCGGGCAGGAACGTCAGCGTGTTGGCGGCCCCGATCGCGCGAGCGGAGTCGGTCGCCTCGTCGGCGAGCGCCAGCGCCGCCTCCTTGTGCGGGATCGTCACGTTCGCGCCGACGAAGCCGGTGCCCGGCAGCGCACGGACGGTCTCGTCGAACAGCTCGGGCGGCACGGGCAGCAGCTGGTAGCGCCAGTCGCTCAGGCCGAGGGCGGCGTAGCCGGCCTCGTGCATCGCGGGCGAGCGGCTGTGGCGCACCGGCCAGCCGAGCACGCCGCAGATCGGCACCTCAGTCCGCCTCGCTCAGCACTTGGTCGGCGAGTTGCCGCCGGCGGCGTCGCGCGCATCGTTGTAGCGCTGGACGTCCTGCTCGAACTGCGCGTCGGTCGAGGAGAAGGCGTGCTCGCCGCACGTCCCCGGCTTGACGACGTAGAAGAGGTACGGGACCTTCGCGGGGTGCGCGGCCGCCTCGATCGAGGCGAGCCCCGGGTTGCCGATCGGGCCCGGCGGCAGGCCGGGGTTCAGGCGGGTGTTGTACGGCGTGGCGGCCGTGAGCTGCGACTCCTTGAGTGGATGCGTCCAGTCGTTCAGCTCGAAGCGCAGCGTCGCGTCGATGCCGAGGTTCATCCCGTCCTTGAGGCGGTTGTAGATGACGGCCGCCACGAGCGGGCGCTCTCTCGCGACCGCCACCTCGCGCTCGACCATCGAGGCGATCGTGACGACGTCGTAGACGGTCAGGTTCTTGCTTCTGGCGTATCTGAGGTTGACCTTCGCGAGGTTCTGCCGGAACGCGAGCGCCTGTTGGTCGACGAGCTGCCGGGCGGTCGCGCCGCGTCTCAGCTCGTACGTCGCTGGGAACAGGAAGCCCTCGAGCGGCGTGCCCTTCGGGGCACCGTAGCGACGCGGATTGAGCTCACTGGAGGCGCGCGAGGCGGCGAGGTAGTCGCCGCGCAGGCCAGCCTGCCGCGCCAGCGGCACGATCTCGCGGCGGCTCTTGCCCTCCGGGATCGTGATGCGGATTACGGGAGGCGGCGGCGGGGTCTTCGAGAGCGCTTCGAGCGCGGCGCCGTAGCTCATGTCGTTGCGCAGCGTGAACGTGCCGGACTTGAGGTCGGACGAGCTGCCCGACAGCTTCGCGCGCAGCTTGAAGTAGAACGACGAGTCGATCACGCCTCTGCTCGAGAGCAGGTCGCCGATCTCGCCGACGCTCGCGCCGCTCGGCACCTTGACGACGACGCGGCCGCTGCCGTCGCCGGCGCCCGGCTGGTAGATCGACCACAGGAACCAGCCGGCCAGGACGACGAGGGCGAGGGCAAGGAGGGCGCCGACGCGCAGGCCCCAGCGGGGGCCGCCTGAGCGCGGGGCGCGGCCTGAGACGCCGCCGCGCGGCGGCGCGGGCGGTGCGGGGGGCTTGCC
>JBJMLB010000029.1:0-29526 GCA_045805465.1 Conexibacter sp.
CCAGCGCAACGGCGGCCGGGCCCGGCGGCGCGGCGCCAGGCGACACGCCGCCCGGCGGCGGAGGAGGCGGGACCACGACCCCGGCCGTGCCCCCGCCGGCCACACCCTCCCCGCTGCACCTGCACGCCTCGACGCTCACGCAGGACGGCGGCGTGCTCGTATGGTCGCTCGCCACGTCGAGAGCGTGGACGCCGGCGTCGCTGGGCGGTGACGGGCAGTCGCTGTGCCTGCGACTCGTCTACCGGTCGGGCAGCAGCTTCGCCTCGCGCGACGTGTGCGTCACGCCCGCAAGCGGCGCGCCGCGGCTCGCCTATGCGCGCGTGCTGAGATCGGGCGGCCACGGGCCGATGCACCCGCTGAGCGCGCGCGTGCGCCGGCCCGACGACCGCTCGCTCGTCGCCCGCTTCGACCCGGCCAAGCTCGCGATCCCCTTCAGCTCGCTGCGCTGGCGCACGCTGTCGAGCACGAGCGGCTGCAGGATCGCCGACGGCGCGGGCTGCTTCGACGCGCTGCCGGCCGACGGCGCCGTGCTGAGACTGCGCGCGCCGCAGCCGGTCGGCTGCACGCCGGCCGGGCCGTCCTACGTCACCAACGGCTCGCGCAGCCGCCACGTCGTGGCGCTCACGTTCGACGACGGCCCTTCCCCGTACACCTCGGCAGTGCTCGACGTGCTCGAGCGCGAGCAGGTGCGCGCGACCTTCTTCGTGATCGGCCAGCAGGTCGCCGGCGGCGCCTCGTTGGTGCGACGCGAGCTGGCCGAGGGGCACATGCTCGCCGACCACACGTGGAGCCATGCGAACGTATCGGGCGGCGGCGGGTTCGCGTCGGGGCAGATCACCTCGACGGCCAGCGCGATCCAGCGCGCGACCGGCTTCCGCCCCTGCCTCTTCCGTGCGCCGTACGGGGCGGTCAGCTCGTCGCTGATCGGGGTCGCGCACGGGCTCGGCTTCACGACGGTCCAGTGGGACGTCGACCCGCAGGACTGGGCGCTGCCGGGGAGCGGCGCGATCTACGCGCGCATCGTCGGCAGCGCGCAGAACGGCTCGATCATCCTTATGCACGACGGCGGCGGGCCGCGCTCGCAGACGCTTGCCGCGCTCCCGGGCGTCATCCGCACGCTCAAGGCGCGCGGCTACGGCTTCGTGACGGTCGATCAGCTGACTGGCGCGAGACTGCGCTACGGCTGAGCGCCGCCGCGTCGGTCTGGACGCTGGCAGCCCTCTCCGACACGCGTCCAAACCCGAATCTCATGTTCCCGGATTTTGGTATGGTGCCGCCGGGATCCGGGAACTCGTATGTTCCCCGTTGCAGAGAGAGTTGACCTGGGAAGTCAATCGACGAGGTGCCCGAGCGGTGGCACTCGGCAGGATGCCGTGGGCCGACCGGATGCGGGCCGGGGGAAGGGCCAATGCCAGGAGGAGACGAGGACGGCAAGCCGCGCCGGCAGTGGGCGCCGGACGCCCGCGCGCTGAGCGTCGTCGGCGACCGCTGGGTGATGGTGATCGTCCGCGACCTCGTCTCCGGGCCGCTGCGCCTGGAGGCGCTGCGCCGCTGGCTCCCCGGCGTCTCCGCCGGCGCGCTCGAGTCGCGCCTTTCGCGCATGGCCGACGCCGGGCTGATCACGCGACGCCGCCGCCGCTCGCTCCCGCCCCGCGTCGACCTCGAGCTGACCGAGCAGGGCCACGCGCTCGGTGAGGCGATCGGCGCTCTCGCCCGCTGGGAGCTGCGCACGCAGTGGTCGCGGCCGCGCGACGACGAGTGGATCGACGTCGGCGCCTGCTTCCGCCTCGCACCGCTGCTCGCACCCGCGACCACCACGCCCGCCGACGGCCAGCTCGCGCTCACGATCGCCGACGGCACCGACGACGGCCCCGAGCACTACACCTTCGTCCGCGAGCACGGCCGCGCCCGCATCGAGCGCCGCGACACCCCGTCGCCCGACGCCCGCATGAGCGGCACCGAGGCCGCCTGGGTCAAGGCACTGAGCCCGGAACGCACACCTTCGAGCCTCGCCATAACCGGCAACCCCGACCTCGCCGCCGAGTTCCTCGACCTCTTCAAGGTCTAGGCGAGAGCCGCCGAAGGCGGCACAAGCCGCAAGAGAACGCTCAGTCGCCAACCACGACAGCGCCCAAGCAGCCGAACCAGAAGAAGGTCGGCCGACCTTCTTCTGGCGAGGTCATCGGCGTCGCTGGCAAGGAAGCAGGGAACGTGGCCTGCAATCGCAGGCGAGTGACCGATGACGCAGCCAGCGGCGTCCGAGGGCCCGCCAGAAGAAGGTCGGCGGCCAGCGCGTCCCCCACGCGCTGGCCGCCGGGGCCATAGATCCGCCGAGGCGGGTCTATTGGCGGCTGGCGGCGCTGCCTGCCGGCTGCGCAAGCGTGACGGAGGTCCCGGGGTAGAAGACGTCGAGAATCCCCCGATCTCGACGGCTCCGGGTCCACATCCCATCGTCACACGGCGCTGCCTGGCACGAGGCCGCCTTGCACTGCCGATCGTGATGCGTCGCGCCTCCATGCGCTGGCGTGTTGGCGCCTCCGTCGCGCTCGTCCGCCCCGTGCAGGAGGACGGAGGACGCGCGCCGGCGCACACGGCGATCACAGACCGGCAGGTCTGAAGAGATCAAAGATGTCGCTGCTGCAACGAACTGCGATTGATCGCCTGCGTGCAGCAACGAGCCTCCCGATCTCGAGCTTTAACTTTCGGAAATACGAAGACTGTTCGAACATGTCTCCGTCGTGAGCGGCGGCGACGCGTTCCCCCTCCGTGCGTTGACTTCTCAGTCGATCGCGAGGGGCACGCTAACGCGGTCGAGGCGCCACGTCAAGCGCTTAATTTGATTGATCAGACAAGTGCTCGATGGCTGGATCGAACAGAGTTGAAGAAGGCCCCGGAAGATTCATTGTTCGCGTTCGCGAAGAACAGATCCATGGGGTCCGGACCCGTGGACGCATGGTCGAAGGGAGGCACGTCGGCGCGCCTGTTCAGGCCGCCGGATCGGCGCCGATCTCGTGTCCGGCGAGCGCCTCGAGCGCCCGCACGACCGTCGAGTTGTCCGCCTCGCCGTGGCCGCGGCTCTGCTCGGCGTGGAACAGCTGGTCGACGATCGCCGTGCCGGGCAGAGCGACGCCGAGCTCGCGCGCGGTCGCGAGCACGATCGCGAGGTCCTTGGCGTGCAGGTCGAGCTTGAAGCCGGGCGCGAAGTCGCGCGCGAGCAGCTTCGGCCCGCGCACCTCCAGCACGCGGCTCGCCGCGAGCCCGCCGCCGAGCGCCTCGACGATCGCGGCCGGGTCGACGCCCGCCTTAGAGCCGAGCACGAGCGCCTCTCCGAGCGCCTCCAGCGTCAGTCCGACGACGATCTGGTTGCAGGCCTTCACGACCTGGCCGGCGCCCCCGGCTCCCACGTGCGTGATGCGCGTGCCGAGCACCTCCAACGCCGGGCGTGCGCGCTCGAGCGCCGCAGCGTCGCCGCCGACCATGATCGAGAGCGTTCCCTCCTGCGCGCCGAGGTCGCCCCCGCTGACGGGCGCGTCGAGCATCGACGCCCCTCGCTCCGCGGCCTCGTGCGCCAGCTCGCGCGCGACGCGCGGCGCGATCGTGCTCATGTCGATCAGGATCGGGGTGTCGCCGTCGTGCGACGTCACACCGGCAAGGACCCCGTCCGGGCCGCGGTAGACCGCCTCGACGTCGGGCGAGTCGGACAGCATCGTGATCGTGATCGCCGCCCGCTCGGCGACCTCCCGCGGTGAGGCGGCCAGCGCGGCGCCCTCCGCGACGAGCGCATCCGCGCGCGCCGCGGTGCGGTTCCACACGACGAGCGGGAAGCCGGCCCGCAGCAGGTTGCGCGCCATCGGCGCGCCCATGATCCCGAGGCCGATCACGCCGACGAGCGGCCGCGTCCCGACAGGCGCTGCGTCGGGCGGCTGGGCTGGCGTGTCGGCGTTCATCGGCATCCTCCGGGACGGGTGCGGTTTCCGTAGTATGGAAATGTCCGTGATATCACGGCGGGAGAGACGAGCGATGCCCAGCACTGCCAAGCACCCCACCGTCGTGCAGTCCGTCGTTCGCAGCTTCGAGCTGCTGGAGGCGGTCGCGGCCGCCGACGAGGCGGGCCTCGTCGAGCTCGCGCATCGGACCGGTCTGCAGCCGAGCACGACGCACCGGCTGCTGGCGACGCTGATCGAGTGCGGCTACGTCGTGCAGGACCCGCAGTCGAGCCGCTACCGCCTGAGCATGAAGGTCGTCGAGCTGGCCGGGGGCCCCGAGCACCGCACCGAGCGCCTGCGCACGGCCGTGCGCCCGCACCTCGTGGCGATCCGCGACGCGACCACCGAGACGACGAACCTGTGCGTGCTCGACCGCCATACGATCGTCTACGTCGACCAGGCCGAGAGCGCGCACGCCGTGCGGATGCTCACCGAGATCGGGCGCCGCGTGCCGGCGCACGCCTGCGGGGCGGGCAAGGTCATGCTGGCCCATCAGCCGGAGAGCGTGATCGCGGCGCTGACGGCGCGCGAGCCGTTCGCCGCGCTCACGCCGCACACGCTGACGACGGCCGCCGAGCTGGAGGTCGAGCTGCGGCGCGCGCGCACGCGCGGCTACGCGCTCGACCGCGAGGAGTACGAGGAGGGCGTCGCCTGCGTCGCGGCGCCGATCTTCGGCGCTAATGGCGAAGTCGTCGCGGCGGTGAGTGTGTCCGGCCCGACGGCGCGGCTGCTGCGCAACGACCTCGGCGAGCTCGGCGAGCTGGTCCGCTCCCACGTCCAGCAGATCTCGCGCGAGCTGGGCCACCGGCCGGCCGACGTCGCCGAGCCGCCCGCGCCGGCAGTCGCCTAGCCCTGCCGTCCGCTTAACACTGCCGTCCGCTTAGCGCTCTCAACTGTGAGAGCATCGCGACATGGGCAGCCTGGGGGAAGCGCTGCGGCGGTCGGCTGCGCCCGAACGCCCGACGACATCGCACGGGGGCGTCGCACAGATACGCCGGCTCGCGGAGCACGAGCACGCAGGAGCCGCGCTGCTGCTTGCGCTGCTCGTGCTCGTCTACCTGTGGCCGGTCCTGATCGGCGGCGACGTGCTCTCCCCGCGCGGGGTCCTCTTCGAGTACCCGCCGTGGGCGTCGACCGCTCCGGCTGACTGGCCGCAGTGGACGAACTTCCTACTGGGCGACGTCCCGATGTCGCACTACCCGTTCCACGTGATGGCACGGAGGCTGCTGCACGAAGGTGTGTTCCCGTCGTGGAGCCAGCACGCCTACGCCGGGGTGCCGTTCTTCGCGAACCCCCAGACGCTAATCCTGTCTCCCTTCGCGCTGCCGATCTGGATTCTCCCGCTGGAGCTGGGGATCAGTGTCTCGGCAGCGCTCAAGCTCTGGATCGCCGGCTTCGGGACCTACCTGCTCGCACGCGAGCTGCGACTGAGCTTCTGGCCCGGGATGCTCGCCGGCGTCAGCTACGGCCTGTGCGCGTTCAACGTCATGTGGCTCACGCACGAGACGCTGGTCGCCGTCGCCGCGATCCTGCCGTGGAGCGTCCTGCTCGTCGAGCGGCTGATGCGAGGGGGCCGGCCGGAGGCCGCGATCGGACTCGCGCTCACGACGGTGCTCGTGATGACCGGCGGCCATCCCGGCACGCAGGTGCACGTGATGGTCGCGACCGGCGTCTACGCGTTGATCCGAGCCGCGGCCGTGGCGTCGCTCACGCGTCGCCAGCGCGCGCAGCGGCTTGCGCTCGCGGGCGGCGGAATGCTCCTCGGCGTGCTGCTGTGCGCCGTCCTGCTGCTGCCGGTGTTGAGAGCCGGCGGCGACACCATCGGCGTCCAGGGGCGGATGGGGCTGAACCCCGACATACCGGGGTCCCAGCTGCCGTTTGGCTCGATCCGCACGACGATCTTCCCCGACTGGTGGGGACGCCCCAGCGCGCTGAGCACGGCAGGTCCCGAGATCTACAACGAGCGCACGTTCTACACCGGCGGAATCGCGACGATCTTCGCGCTGATCGCGCTCGTCTCGGCCGGTGGGTGGCGCCGCAAGGCGCCATTCGCCGTGCTTGCCGTGATCGGGCTGGCGGTTCCCCTTCACGCGCCGGTGCTGCTCTGGCTCGCGACGCACCTGCCGCTGTTGCGCCAAGTGCAGTTCCAGCGGACGATGCTGTTCTTCGAGTTCGGAATCGCACTGCTGGCGGCCTTCGGGCTGCAGCGGATCCTCGACGCGCCGCGCGAGCGACGACGGGCGCTCGCGGTGGTGGCCGCCGGAGGTGCGGTCGCTCTGATCGCATTGACCACCGCATCGGTGACGAGCGACGACCTCGGCCAGGCCGTGGGCAACGTCGTCCGGCTGCGCCACGCAGCCGGCGGCCTGCTCGTCGGGCCTGGCTTCGACGCTGGTGGCCTCATCGCATCGACCGTGCTGTGGTGGATCGTGGTCGTCGTCGCCGTCGGCCTGCTGCTCGCCGCGCTGTGGCGCTGGCCACGGCGGCGCAACGTCCTGCTCGTCGCGCTCGTCGGCCTCGCGGCGATCGATCTCCTCTACTTCGCCCACGACTACCAGCCGATGCAGCCTGCCACGCACATAACTCCGCCACGCACTGGATCGATCGACTATCTCGTGCGCCATGCCGACGACGGACGCTTCACCGGCCTATACGGCGCGTTCCTAAACAACTGGCTGGCACCGCTCGGACTGCGCGATGTGCGCGGCTCGGAGCCACCCCAACCGAGCCTCCGCTGGTATCACCTGTGGAAGGCCGAGCTGAACCCTGATCAGCCTGATTGGGCGCAAACCATATTGCCGCAGCTTCCGACCGCGACCGGGCTGAACGCGCTCAGCGTCATGGGCGCGCGCTACATCGGCGTCGACCCCGGCACCGTCCGGCCGCCGCGGCTGCCCCGGCTGCGCGTCGGCTATGCGGGCGACGACGCAACCGTGTTCGTCAACCCCGACGCGGTGCCGCGCGCAATGGTCGCGCCCCGGGTCATTCTGACAAGCGACGAGACGGACACGATCCGCACCATCGACTCCGAATCCTTCGAGCCGCGTCGCGATGTGATCGTAGAGCGGGACGAGCCGGGGGCGGATGCGCTTGCGACCAGCTCCGGCGACGGTGCCGGCGTCAGGGTGGTCGACGAGACGACGGCGAGCGTGCCGCTCCGCGCCACGCTGCGACAGCCAGGACTCGTCGTGCTCAACGACGCGCTCGCACCGGGCTGGAGCGTCAAGGTCGACGGCTCGCCGGCCAGCGTCATCCGCGCCAACGACGTGATGCGCGGGGTCGCGGTCGACAAGGGCACGCACGAGATCGTCTGGAGCTATCGCGTCCCGGGGCTGCGACTCGGCGCGGCGCTGAGTGCTCTCGGCCTCGTGCTGCTGATGGCAGCGAGCGCTGCCGTGGTGCGCGCCCGACGGCGCGCACCCCCGACCTGACGCTACGCTGCGCCGCGATGGATCCATCGCGGCCTTCCGGCGACATGTCCAACGCCGACGAGGGGACAGGGTTCGCCGCCGAGGTCACGGTCCGCGGTCAGCGATTCGCGAGCGAGGACACGGGGTTCGCCGTGCTCGATTGCGAGGCGGACGGACAGCACGTCGTGCTGATCGGACCGCTGGCGCACCTCGAGCTGCGCGAGCGCGTCTCAGTGACAGGGACGTGGGTGCGCGACCCGCGCTACGGGTCGCAAGTGAAGGTGCGCGAGGCGCATCCACTCGCGCCAACCGACGAGGGCGCGCTCGTCGCCTACCTGCGCAGAGTGCGGCACGTCGGGCCCAGACGCGCGGCCTCCCTCTACGCCGCCCACCGCGAGCATGTGCTGAGCGCGATCGACGCCGACCCGCGCGGCGCTTTCGAACGCGCCGGCCTGTCGTCGCTGCGCGCCGCCGAGGCCGCCCGCTCGTGGGACGCGCTGCGCGCCACGCGCGGGCTGCACCTCCTGCTCGCACCGCACGGGCTCGCGCACCTGGCGGCGCGGATCCATCGCCACTACGGCGACCGCGCGTACCGCGTCGTCGCCGAGCGGCCGTACGAGCTGACGGCCGTGTTCGGCGTCGGCTTCGCGACCGCGGACGCGATCGCGCGCGGGGTGGGCGTACCGCCCGACTCGCCCGCGCGGGCGCGGGCGGCCGTGCTGCACGTGCTCGCGGAGGCCGAGCGCGACGGCTCGACGTGCCTGCCGGAGGGGGCGCTGCGCGCGACCGCGGGCCAGCTGCTCGGTCCCGACGCGCCCGCGCTCGAGGAGGAGCTGCTGCGCGAGATGGCGGAGGCGGGGGACCTGGAGCTGGACGAGGACGCCGCCGACGCGGGCGGGCCGGCCGTGTGGGTCTACCGCGCCGAGACGGCCGCGCTGGAGCGCGAGCTGGCGGAGCGGGTCCACGCGCTGATCGCCGACGCGCCGTCGGAGAAGCTGCACGCGCCGGACACGCCGCCGCTCGACGTCCTGCCCGACGGCGGAGAGCTCGCGCCCGAGCAGTGGGCGGGCGTGCAGGGCGCGTTCGCGCACCGCTTCTCGCTCGTCACCGGCGGCCCGGGCACCGGCAAGACGGCGTCGATCCGCATGATCGGCGCGGTCGCCGCCCAGCAGCGCGCATCGCTCCTGCTGGTCGCGCCGACCGGACGCGCGGCGCTGCGGATGCGTGAGGCGACCGGGCTGGAGGCCTCGACCGTGCACTCGGCGCTCGGCTGGATCCCCGGCGAGGGGCCGACGCTCGACGAGGACGACCCGCTCAGATGCGACCTGCTCGTCGTCGACGAGACGTCGATGGCGAACCTCGAGCTGCTCGTGACGCTGCTGCGCGCGGTCGGGCCGAGAACGCACGTGGTGCTCGTCGGCGACGCCGACCAGCTCGCTCCGGTCGGAGCCGGCAAGCCGTTCGCGGAGCTGGTGGCGAGCGGGCTCGTGCCGACCGCGCGCCTGGCGCACATCTTCCGCCAGGCGGCCGGCTCGATGATCGTGCAGGGCGCCCACGCGATCCGCGAGGGTCGTGCGCCGGTATTCACCCACTCCGACGGGATGCAGCACGACCTGTTCATGATGGAGCGCGGCGATCCGGTCGCGGCACGCGAGCTGATCGCCGGGCTGGTCTCGCAGCGGCTGCCCGAGCACTACGGCGTCGACCCGGTCAACGACGTGCAGGTGTTCGCGCCGGTGTACCGCGGCGAGCTGGGGATCGACGCGCTCAACGACGCGCTGCGGGCCGCGTTGAACCCGCGCGGCAAGGCGATCGGCAACGGACGGCTGCGGATCGGCGACAAGCTGATGCTCGTTGGGCGCAACCTGCACGAGCTGGGGATCATGAACGGGACGCTGCTGCGGCTGCTGGAGGCGCTCGAGGACGGCGACGGGGATGGCGACGAGTCCGGCTCGGGCGGCGTGCTCGTCGCGACCGACGCGGGCGCGGTGATCGAGATCCCGCCGGCGGAGGTCGGCAACCTGCGGCTCGCGTACGCCTGCTCGGTGCACCGCGGGCAGGGGATCGAGCTGCCGATCGCGATCGTCGTGGCGCACCCTGCCGCCGGCGGGCGCTTCCTGCGGCGGGAGATGCTCTACACGGCGATCACGCGTGCGCGCACCGCGACCGTCGTCGTCGGCACCGGCGCGATGGTCGCTCGTGCGGCGGCTACCGCCGACGTGGGACGGCGCCACAGCCGCCTCGCCGTGCGGTTGGCGCGGGCGAAGGTCTGAGGCGCGCGCGGCGCCTGACCGCGGCCGACAGGCCCGACCACTAGCCTTCCGCGCGCGTGAACGCCCTGCAAGCCATCGTCGAGGGGGTCGTCCAGGGCCTCACGGAGTTCCTGCCGATCTCATCGACCGCGCACCTGCGGATCGTGCCGGCGCTGTTCGGCTGGGAAGACCCGGGGGCGGCGTTCACGGCCGTCGTGCAGCTCGGGACGATGGCGGCGGTGCTGCTGTACTTCCGCGCCGACCTGTGGCGGATCGTCCGCGCATGGCTGGGCGGACTGCGCGATCCCGCGGAGCGCCGCACGCTCGACTCGCGCCTCGGCTGGTACATCATTCTCGGCACCGCCCCGATCGCCGTATTGGGGCTTGCCTTCAAAGACCCGATCGAGAACGAGTTCCGCAACCTGTATCTGATCGGGGCGGCGCTGATCGTCTTCGGCCTTGTGATGGCGTTCATCGACGAGACCGCGAAGCGCACGCGCCGGATCGACTCGCTCGACGCGCGCGACGGCGCGTTCGTCGGCTTCGCGCAGGCGCTCGCGCTCGTGCCAGGCATCTCGCGCTCTGGCGCGACGATCTGCGCCGGCCTGCTGCGCGGCTTCGACCGCGCGGCCGCGGCGCGCTACTCATTCCTGCTGTCGGTGCCGGCGGTCGTGCTGTCGGGCCTGTTTGAGCTGCGCCACGTCGGCGGCGAGGGCTCGGCTCCGGCCGGCGCCACGATCCTCGCCGTCGTGATCGCGTTCATCACCGGCTACGCCTCGATCGCGTTCCTGCTGCGCTATCTCGCCCACCACACGCTCGGCGTCTTCGTCGCCTACCGCGTCATCGTCGGCACGCTCGTAATCGTGCTGGCGGCGACCGGCGCGATCTCCTAGCGCTGGCGATCCGCGTTCGCGCTTCGCGAGCGCGGGTAGCTGACGCGGCATGGAGCCGCGCCGAGCGATCGTGACCGGATCGGACTCCGGCATCGGCCGGGCGACCGCCGTCGCGCTGGCACAGGCGGGCTGCGACGTCGGGGTCACCTGGCACGACGACGAGGACGGCGCCGTCGCGACGGCCGAGGAGGTTCGCGAGCACGGTCGTCGCGCGGAGGTGCGGCGGCTGGACCTGACCGAGCGTGCGAGCGTGCGACCGGTCGTCGGCGAGCTCGCGGCGGCGCTCGGCGGCGTCGAGGTGCTGGTCAACAACGCGGGAACGGGCGCGAGCGTGCCGTTCCTCGAGACGGAGCTCTACGACTGGGATCGCGTGCTGGCCGTCGACCTCACCGGCGCCTTCCTCGCCGGACAGGAGGCGGCCGCACGGATGGTCGCGGCCGGACGCGGTGGGCGGATCGTCAACGTGACGTCGGTACACGAGCACGTCCCGCTGCGCGGATCGAGCGCTTACTGCGCGGCGAAGGGTGGGCTCGGCCTGCTCACGAAGGTGATGGCGCTGGAGCTGGCTGAGCACGGGGTCACGGTCAACGCGGTCGCCCCGGGCGAGATCGCCACGCCGATGACGAGCGCGGAGGACGAGGATCCCCGCTCCATCTCTCGCTCCATGGTGCCGGCCGGCCGTCCAGGCGACGCACGCGAGATCGCCGCGGCGATCGCCTTCCTCTGCTCGCCCGAGGCGTCCTACGCGACCGGCGCGTCGCTGGTGGTCGACGGAGGGCTGCTGCTGATGGCCGCCGTCGCGAATCAGGACGCGAGATAGCGCGCCGCGCGCGTCAGCGTCTCGGCGCGCCCTGATTCCACTTGTCGGCCGTCTTCTGGCCGTGCCCGGAGTTCTTCGTGCGGGGATCCACCACGCCTTGCGGTCGCTCGTGCGCGATCAACTTCGCCTCCGCATCCGGGTCGACGCCGCCGTTCCCCAGGCCGGTCGCGGGACCGTCCGGTCCCTGGCGCGGTGAGACGGCCGCCAGCCGCTCCGCCTCCTCGCGCTTGCGCTTCAACGCCCGCTTCCACATCGTGCGCATGCGTCGTCTCATGCAGAGGGGCATACCCGCTCGCGGGCGACGCAATCGAGAAGAGCCGACGCCCGGATTCGAACCGGGGAGCCCTTCATTACAAGGGGCACCGGGGGTTCCCGGCGGCTCCCGGAAGTGCGCTGCTGCGAGGCTACGTGCGCAGCCGGGAGCGTAGGAGAGCGGTCGGTGTACGCGAGATGTACCTCATCGGTACCTCACGACCGCTGCCCAGGCGTCAGCGCTCGACGGCCTCGCCGGCCCAGCGCCGTATCTCCTCGATGACGGCGAGCGTCGCTCGGCGGTCGAGCGGCGGCTCGTCGTCCTCCTCGTAGCGGAACTCGACCGCCCACGGATTCAGCTCGACGGCGTCGAGTACCGACGCGGGCGCGTCGATCTCGTGCTCCTCCAGCAGCCGGATCAGGAAGTGGAGTTGGTGCGTCCTGCCGTACTCGATCTCGCGCGAAGCAAGCACCGCCTTGATCGACTTCTCGACGGCCTGCTGCGCGTGGAAGCCGATGATCGCGTCCGCGATGTCGGCGTCATCGATGACGCGCCGCACGAGCGTTGCGTCGTTGTCGGCGCGCCTGAGCAGTCTGCGCGCGAGGTCGCGCCCGTCACGCTGCGACAAACTCGCGACCTTCGGTCAGTGCGGCGTGGACGACCGTGTTCTGCACGCCGCCCCACTCCTCGGCGTACGCCTCGCTGACGACGAGCACGTCGATCGGGACCCCGAGCGACGCGACCTCACGACCAAGTCGCACCATCTCGGCGTGTCGGTTCGGCACGTCGCGCTCGATCACGAGGAAATCCAGATCGCTGTCCGCGCTCGCGTCGCCGCGCGCATGCGAGCCGAACAGCAGCACGCGCGCCGGCTGACGGGCAGCCGCCACGAGGCGCTGGCCTGCAAGCTCGATGACATCGCCGGGAACGATGGCCATGGGCGAGAAGGTATCGGAGGCTTAGGTCAGCGACCAGCCGAACGTGGACGGCTGGCCGCCTGTTCCTAGTCAATGGGCTGAGAATGCCGGCGAGTGCGGGACGGCGGCGTGTCCTTCGTGGGTTCTAGCGTGGTCCGGGCTTCGCCCGGCCCGGCCTGGCCAGCCGGCGTCGCGCTCGCCTGGCTCGACGAACTCCCGGTACAAGAGCCGACGCCCGGATTCGAACCGGGGACCCCTTCATTACGAGGGGCACCGGATATTCCGCGCTGCCCCCCAACGGCCCGCAGCCTCGCGAGTTCTCGCCGATGGTGGGTGCACGCGGGAGCGCTCGACCCTGCCGAGTTGTACCCGCGCGGTACCCGCGGAGCGAGCACCGGCAGCGAAACCGATCCGCTCGCTCGCACATAGCTCACCTATCCCGGTCCGCTCGTTCGCACCCCCTCGCGCGTGCCTGACTGAAAGTCGACACGCCACCGGCCCGGCACACGGGGGGGTAGGCGGTGATTCGGCGTGCTGCTCGGATGGGTCCCATGCGCGGCTCGCGGAATATTCGCCACCGGGGATCGTATTTACAGCGGCTCGCGCAACCGTTCGGAGACGGTGGGGGGACCGTTGCGAGACGGTTCCGGGACGGTCCCCGTATTTCCTGCGGCGACGGGCAGGAGCAGCGCTGGCGCAGTCCGGCCTTTCCGCCGGTGGGCGTGGTTCGATGTTCGTGTCGGTCTTGGTCACGCCTGGCCGCCGCTAGCGGCGGATTACCGCACCGTCGCCCGCTGAGATGCCCGCCCTGTGCGGGCTCTCGGTCGTTCCGTCCGACGGCTCCGGTTCCCTAGGGGATGTTTCGCTGGCGTAGCGGTACGCCGGCATGAGTGGAAGGCGTGACATGAAGGTGATTGGTCCCGAATGGCTCGAAGCGTCGCCGGTTGCGACGCACGGCGGGCCGGAGCTGGAACCGGAGCAGGCGGCGCGGATCGCTGCCGCGTGCCGGGGCGAGGTCGCGCGCTCGGCGCTGCGACGCAGACGGAAGCGTCGTCGCGAGCTGCGGCGGCAGGTGCGCGAGCTGCGCGCGCTGATCGCGCCGCCGTGCAGTCCCGTGCGTTCGGTGCCTCGCGTCGGTGCGCGTCGTCGTGGTGCTGGTCGTCCGCGTGGTGCGGCGCGGTCGTGCGCGCGCAGCGGCGACAGCGGCAGAAGCGACGGCTCCGGATCAGGTGATCCTGAGCCGCCTGCGGCCCTTGCCGGGTCGCGGGCTGGTCGCGGCGTGCCCACCCGGATGGCGGACGGGAGGGCAGAGCTGTGAGTGCCACCGTTCCGCAAGCGTTGGCGGCGTTTGCTGCCCACGGGCTCGACACACGCCCCGATGAGCGCGGGGAGCTTGCGTGGGACGCGGAATGTTCGGTCTGCGGCGACCTCTCCGATGCGACGTGGCCGGTGCGGATCACGGAGGTGTGGCCGGGTGGGCCGGCTCGGTTGCGGTGCATCACCGGTTGCGACGAGCGGGCGATGCTCGCGGCGGTCGGGCTGGGCGGCGTGCCGGCCGGATCGCCGGTGTTGCCTGCCCCGGCTGAGCTGGGCGAGTCGCGCCGTCGGTCGCTGCGGTTCTACGACGTGGACGCGATGCTGCGGACGGAGCCGCCGCCGATCCCGTGGCTGCTGCCGGGCATCCTCGCGCGTGGGACGTTGACGCTGCTCGCGGGGCAGCCGAAGACCGGCAAGTCGATGCTCGGTCTGCGGTTCGCTGCCGCCATCGGTCACGGCGCGAGCGTGCTGGGGCGGCAGTGCGAGCAGGGGCGCGCACTCATCATCGACGGTGAGAACGGCGAGGAGATCGCGCATCGTCGCGTCCAGGCGTTCGGGGTCAAGCCGGGCACGCTCAGCTACACCGGCACCGAGGGCTTCAGCCTCCGTGAGAGCCTGTGGGAGATCGAGGAGTACATCGCGGCTCGCCGGCCCGATCTCGTCGTCATCGACTCGTTCCGGTCGCTCACGCCGGGAGTGGAGGAGAACGACTCCGGTGCGGTCGAAGCGGTCCTCGCGCTGCTGCGGACGCTCGCGCGCCGCTACGGGTGCGCGGTGCTGCTGTTGCACCACTTCGCCAAGGCCGGCGGCCCGCGTGGCTCCTCCGCGTTTGGTGCCGCCGTTGACAACACGTTCCATCTCCTGCGCGACGAGCGTGACCCGACGCGCCAGCGGCGAACGCTGACCAACCCGGAGTGCCGCTTCGCGCCCGAGGCCGACCCGATCTCCTTCGCGATCAGCGAGGGCGAGGACGGCAGGGTCACGCTCGAAGCGGTCGAGCCGCCGCCGACGGCCAGCACCGAGCGAAGCGGGCCGCCTGCGCTCGAAGCTCGCTTCGTCCGGCTACTCGCCCAGCACGGCGAGCTGCAACGAGCGGAGCTGTGCGACCTCGCCGGAGTCAGCGCGAACGACGGCTACGCCTCCCGCGTCCTCTCCCAAGCCGTCCGTGCTGGCCGGCTGCTGCAACCCGGCCGGGGCCGCTACGCCCTCCCCGGCTCGGAGCGTTCATCCCTCCCTCCCTCCGCCATAGGCGGAGAGGAGGGAGGGATGAACCCCGCCGAGGACCGGGAGGCCGTCGCATGAGCGCCCGCGACCTCGGAGCCGCCATCCTCGCCTCCCTCGATGACGAGACGATCCGCGCCCTCGCCGAGCGCCTGCGGCCCCACCTCGAAGACCGACCCGACCACCAACCGCTGCTGACGCCCGCCCAGGCGGCCGAGCGGCTGCGGCTCCATCCCAAGACCGTCGTGCGCATGGCGCGCGACGGACGCCTGTCCGCTGTCAAGGTCGGCACCGGCTGGCGCTTCCACCCCGATCAGCTTGACATCGTCCCGCCCTCCCGGCCGGCGATGGTCGATCCGCCGTGCGCTGCTCGGCGTCGTCCCGCGAGCGGCGAGCGCGCGTCTGTCGCCGCCATTCGCGGTCCCCGCGAAGGGGGCGCGGCATGACGCGGCTGGACTCAGCGCGTCGGCGAGATGCCGCTCTCGTGCAGCACGTCGTAGACCGCACGCCGCGACATCCCCGTCAGTCGCGTGATCTCCGTTACGCCGATGCCGGCGCGATACGCGGCGGGGATCAGCTCGCCGATTCGGCGGGTGATCGCGTGACGGGCTTCCATCATCTGCGCGCGCTGTCTTCCGGCGTCGGCCAGTTGCGCGGTCAGCTTCTCGCGGCTCACGCGCGGGACGCTACTTGTCGTGGCGGCTGGCGTGAAGTACGCTCACGCTGTCGTGAAGTAGGTCGCCGTAAAGCAGGTCAACAGTCAAATAGTGGCCCGACGGGTGCTCGAACACCCGCCGGGCCGGCACAGGAGACGGAGCCTCCCATGCGCCACCAGCGTACCCGCCGGACGGGCCAATCGGCCCAACACACCGCCCTTGGTCGAGCCGTTCGCGAGGCCCGGGCACGCCGCGGCTTTTCCCAGGAAGAACTGGGCTTCCGCGCCACCCTTCACCGCAACTACGTCGGCGCGATCGAGCGCGGCGAGATCAACCCGACATTCCGCATCCTCCTCAAGCTCAGCGACGGCTTGGGCGTCGAGCTGTCGCACCTCGTGGTGCTCTACGAGCGCCAAGCCGCCGAGGCTGTCCGATGAGCATTGAGCGGATCGCCCGCAAGAGCGGCGCGCGCGTCTACCGAGTGCGCTGGCGCGAGCACGGCCGCAACCGCGCACGCGCCTTCGACAGACGGGCAGATGCTGAGGCATGGGACCGCGAGGTGAAGCGGCGGCAGCAGCTCGGGCCGCTCGCGGTCGCGCAGCTCACGGAGGTGGGGGCGACGCTCGCCGAGTGGGTCATCGAGCGATGGACGCCGGAGCACGGAGCGACGCTTGCGCTCAGCACACGCGCCAGCTACGCCGCCGTCTACGGCAAGCACATCGCCCCGCACCTCGACGCCATGCCGCTGCGCGAGATCACCGTAAGCGTGCTTCGCCGCTGGCAGGCCGGGTTGATCGCGGCCGGTGTCGGACACGGAGCGATCATGCGGGCTCGCGCGGTCCTCTCCTCGATGCTGCGCCACGCGGCTGAGTCGGAGGCGATGCCGGCCAATCCGCTGACGCTCGTGCGCGCACCGCGTGCGCCGCACCGTGAGTCGATCCGGCCGCTGGCACCCGCGACCGTGGAGAGCATCCGAGCATGCCTCGACGCACGCGACGCCACACTCGTGAGCGTGCTCGCCTACGCCGGGCTTCGACCCGGCGAGGCGTTGGCGCTCCGATGGAGCGACGTGCGCGAGCGGACCATCCTCGTACAGCGCGCGAGCGACGGCTACGGCGGCGTCAAGACCACCAAGACGCGATCCGTGCGCACCGTGCGCCTGCTCGCTCCCCTCGCAGCCGATCTCCGGGAATGGCGACTCGCGAGCGGCCGACCCGACGACGACACGCTGATCTTCCCCGGCATCAACGGTCGCACGGTGACCCGCGAGGCGTGGAAGTCATGGACCCGCCGAACGTGGGCCGACGCTTGGAGAGCGGCCCAGCCTGCCGGCCCGCGCACGCCGCGCGTCTACGACCTCCGGCACTCCTACGTGAGCCTCCTGCTCGCCGAAGGCCGAACGATCCACTACGTCGCCACCCAGGCGGGCCACGACGCTCAGCTCACGCTCTCGACGTACGGGCATCTGCTGGCGGAGTACGCGGACGCCGATCGCATCGACGCCGAGCGAGAGATCAGTCGCGCACGTGTGCGCGACAAGCAGTCGGGCATTGCAGCTTGAGCGCGTACCCAATCTCAGAACGGGATGTCGTCGTCCGCCGTGGACCGACCAGCGGGTTCTCCGCCCACTTCTCGGATGAGGTCCCGCACGGCATCGGGGACCGATCGACCTCCGGGCAGTGCTGCTTGCCTGACATGGACATTGTCCCTGCTCGCGCGATCAACCTGCTGCATCATCGCCGGTGTCCAAGCAGAGTGCGGGAGGCCTTGAAGCAACGCGAACATTTCGCGAGTCGTTCCAAGCGCCGGACTGTTCTCGAAGCGGAGCGCAACGTTCGGCGCGATGAGAGCGGCCGTAGCCGGATTCCGGGCGAGTGCTTGAAACAGTTTGCCGGCGACTGAGCCCACTGTCTCGTCTTTCCGCAAGCCGATTGCCTGCAACTTCCCGATGAACCCGTACGGATCAACTTCGATTCTGACGGGAAGGACGAGGATCGACCGCGCTACCGCAAACCCAACCTCCTGATCGCACCAACGACTTTCGACGAAGTCCGTGGTCAGCAGCGTGCACAGCGCATGACAGGTGCGCAGCGCGGCCTCGATCTCGTTCCGCCATTCGAGCGTTGGCTCGATGGTGTCGTGGGCAACAAACGCATCGACTCCCCACGGCGCCAACACCTCGCGAAGCTTGGCTGCGCGCGCCTTGTGCGCACTCGTGTGGCTGATGAACAGGCGAAACGTCCCAGGCTCCCAGTGACCAACATCTGGTTCCGCCGTCCGAGCAATCTCAGCCTCCTGCGGAAAGAAATGCCGATGCAACTCCAGAAGTTGCGCGTCGGTACCCCGCTCCAGCACGTTGAGAGAGAACGTGTAGTCGTCCTCCCATGGAACGCCGTCCTTGGAGTATTCGAACGTTCTCAGCGTCAGCTCCATATCCGGCCAGGAATCCTGCGCAAGGCGAGACGCCGTTTTCTTGAGCAGCCTGAGTCGTTCGCCGCGGTCCATGGGCCGAGACTGTACGGCTTCGTCCGTGCAACGTCCGCCGATCTCCTCCCAGGCAGCCGGCCGTACCCGCCTCGTACCTGCGGCGGCCGGCCGCTCGCTACACGCGGTCGGCCCAACAACGCGAAAAGCCCACCACAGCAGGGCCTCCACCAAGAGCCGACGCCCGGATTCGAACCGGGGACCCCTTCATTACGAGTGAAGTGCTCTACCAGCTGAGCTACGTCGGCGGGGGCCGACATGGTAGCCGAGGCCGGCGAGATGGCGTGGCGAAGCGGTGCGGCGCGGGGCTTCTGACCGCACGTTACAGTTAGACGTGTGATGTCACTTCGTCGTAGTGGTGCCGTGCCGAGACCGGTCGCGTCCGACTCGCTGGACGGGGCGCGGCGCGCACGGGAGCTTGCGGCGCTGGCAGATGGCGAGGTCGTGGACGTGCTCGTCGTGGGCGGTGGGATCGTCGGCACGTGGACAGCGCTCGACGCCGCCTCGCGCGGGCTGAGCGTGGCGCTCGTGGAGCGCGGGGACCTGGCGCAGGGCACGAGCCGCTGGAGCTCGAAGCTCGCGCATGGTGGGCTGCGCTATCTCGCGCACGGCGACGTCGGCGTGGCATGGGAGTCCGCGCGTGAGCGGGCGATCCTGATGGACGTCAGCGCTCCGCACCTGATCCGCGCGCTGCCGTTTCTGATCCCGCTCGGCGGGCAGGTCAACCGCGCCGCTGGCGCGAAGCTGGAGGTGGGCCTGCGCCTCGGCGACGCACTGCGCGCGGTTGCCGGCACGAGCCGCCGGCGCCTCCCCCCCGCCCGCCGCGTCAGCGCCGAGGAGGCGCGCCAGCTGGCGCCCGGCCTCAGCGACCGGCAGCTGCGCGGCGCGTTGCTGCACTGGGACGGACAAATTGAGGACGACGCGCGCCTCGTGCTTGCCATCGCCCGCACGGCCGCCGCGCACGGTGCGCGCATCCTCACCTACGTCGCCGCGACGGAGCTGCGCGCGAAGGGGGCGACGGTGCGAGACGCGCTCGATGCCGATGGCGCCGCCATCGATCTCCACGCCCGCCACGTCGTCAACGCGACCGGCGTGTGGGCCGGCGAGTTGACCGGCGGCGCGGTGCGCCTGCAGCCGAGCAAGGGCTCGCATCTGCTCGTGCGCGCTGCCGCGGTCGGCGAGCCGCGTGCCGCCGTCAACGCGCCGCTCCCGGGCCAGAGCACGCGCTTCGTGTTCGCCGTCCCGCGCCCCGACGGGCTCGTGATGATCGGGATCACCGACGCGCCGTTCGACGGCCCGATCCCGCAGGAGCCGATGGTCGACGCCGACGAGGAGGCGTTCCTGCTGACGTCGATCGGCCGCGTGCTGGAGCGCACGCCCACTTCGGACGACGTCGTCGGGCGCTTCGCCGGGCTGCGACCGCTGCTGGCCGGCGAGGGCGAGGCGGCAGGCGACGCGACCGCCGACCTCTCCCGCCGGCACGCGGTCGTCGAGCACGAGGGCGTCGTCACCGTCGTCGGCGGCAAGCTGACGACCGCACGGCGGATGGCACAGGACGCGCTCGACCGGGTCGTCGCACGGCCACACGTCGAGCGAGCCGGGCCGTGCGTCACGCATCGCCTCCGCCTCGCCGGCGCGGACCGTCCCGCAGCGCTCCCCGCAGACCGGCTCGCCCCCGACGTCCCCGCCTCGCACGCGCAGCTGCGCTTCGCCGTTAAGCACGAGCTCGCGCTCACGGCCGAGGACCTGCTCGATCGCCGCACCCGCATCGGCCTCGTACCGCAGTGGCGCGCCGCCTCGCTCGACGCTGCGCACGAGGCGCTCGCCGGCACGCCGGCACGTACCTGACGAGCGTCGCGTAGCCGCGGCGGACGCCTCAGGTTGAGAACCCGGCGGGGCGGGCGGGATCGGATCCCGCCGGAGGGAGCAGCTTGCCGGGGTTCATGATCCCGGCCGGGTCGAGCGTCGCCTTCGCGGCGCGCAGCAGCTCAATCCCCAGCTCTCCAATCTCGCCCGGCAGCCACGGCGCGTGGTCGCGGCCGACGGCGTGGTGGTGCGTGATCGTGCCGCCGTGGGCGAGGATCGCGTCGCTCGCCGCCACCTTCGCCGCGTGCCATTGCTCCAGCTCCGCGCCGGCCTGCTGCCGTGCGACGAACGTGAAGTACAGGGACGCGCCCGTGCGGTAGACGTGCGAGACGTGGCTCATCACGACCGGCGGCGTGCCGCGACCACGCAGCGCGCCGTCGATCGCGCCCGCCACCGCGTCGTGCAGCTCCAGCAGGCGGTCCCATGTCGTCGCCGTCTCGAGCGTCTCGACCATCACGCCGTGCGCGAGCAGCTCGTCACGCAGGTACGGCGCGTGGAAGCGGCCGTGCTCCCACGCGTGCCCGACCTGCGTGCCGAGCACGACGGCGCCGTGCACGCGCAGCAGGCGCGCCGCGGCGGCACGGCGGCGGCGCAGCTCGGCTTCCTCGGTCCCGGCCCAGCCGGCGATCACGAGGCAGCCGTCGCCGTGACCGCGCGCGCGCAGGTAGCCGCGCAGTGCACGGGTCGTGAGGCCGTCGCCGCCCGACATCGCGAGCGAGACGCGCGTCTCCTGCGCATCCGAGAGGCGCATCACGTCGGGTGCGACGCCCGCCTGCACGAGCGCCCGGAAGGCGTCGGCGCCGGCTTCGAAGCGCGGCACGGAGAAGCCCTCGTAGCGGCGCACGCTCGGCCGAGCTCTCACGCGCAGGGTCACCTCGACGATCACGCCGAGCGTCCCCTCCGAGCCGACCAGCAGCTCGCGCAGGCTCGGCCCGGCGGCCGACGCCGGCACCGCGCGCGTGGCGATCTCGCCGCCCGGCGTCACGACGCGCAGCGCGACGACGAGCGCGTCGATGCGGCCGTAGCCGGTCGACGCCTGGCCGGAGGAGCGGGTGGCGACCCAACCGCCGACGGTGGAGAACTCGAACGACTGGGGGAAGTGGCCGAGCGTCAGCTCGTGCTCGGCGAGCGCCTCCTCCAGCGCCGGGCCGGTCATGCCGGCCCGCACCGTGGCGGTCAGCGAGACCGGGTCGACGGCGACGAGCCCGTCGAGTCGCGCGAGGTCGAGCGCGACGACAGTGGGGAAGCGGCCGCGGAACGGCTCGACGCCGCCGACGACGCTCGTGCCGCCGCCGAACGGGACGACCGCGATCTGCTCCTGCGCGCACGCCCGCAGCACCGCCGCGACCTCCTCGGCGCTGCCGGGGTAGACGACCGCGTCGGGCGCACCGTCCGCATCGCCCGCACGCAGGCGCACGAGGTCGTGGTAGCCGCGGCCGGCAGCGTGCGTCACGCGCGCGAGGCGGTCGTCGCAGACGTGCTCGGCTCCGACCGCGCCGACCAGCTGCGCGCGCGCCGTCGCCGGCAGCGCCGACGCCGACAGCCGCACGTCGTCGAGCGCGACCGGGTCGCGGTGGCCGTCTGGGAGCGGTCCCAGTTCGGCGACGAGCAGCGCCTGCGCGGTGGCGGACAGCGGCGCGTCGTGGCCGTCCTCCCCCCAGCCCCACCAGCGCATGCGCGGCGCGGGGACGGTCATGCGCGCGCTGCCTTGCGGCCGTTCGCGGCGGCGACCTTCGCCGCCGGGGCGAGGTAGCGGTCGAGCAGCACCCGCAGCTCGGCCAGCTCCTGCTCGCGCTCGTCCTGCGCACCGGGCGCGAGCGTCTGGAAGGCGAAGCCGCGCAGCGCCAGCTCGATCGTGCGCGCGGCGGCCGCGGGGTCCGCGACGGCGATCGAGCCGTCGGCGGCGCCGTCCGTCAACCGCAGCTCGAACGCTCCGACCGCGGCGCGCTGAAAGGCGCCGCGGCGCGTCGTGATGTAGGGCAGCAGCAGCTCGGGGTCGACGTCGACGATCCGCAGGAACAGCGGATGGCGCGTGAGCCGGTCGACGCCGGCGACGGCGGCCGTGACGAGCCGCTCGCGCGCCGTCAGCAGGGGCGCTGCCTCGCCTTCGACCTCGCCGAGGATCTGCGTGAACTCGCGCGTCATCAGCGCCTGCATCAGCGACGTCACGTCGGCGTAGCGGCGGTAGAGCGTCATGCGGCTTACGCCGGCGCGCCGCGCGACGTCCGTCATCGTCGTGCGCCGCACGCCGACCGCCAGCACGCACGCCTGCGTGGCATCCAGCAGCGCCTCGTCCTCGATGGATCGCTGTGACACTCTGCTGCGGTTTGTATCAGGCGCGAGGGCGGCAGGCGCCGGCCGCGACTAGCATCGGCCCCATGCGCCGCATCGGCCTCCTCAGCGTCCGCTACGGGATCCCTCTGGCGATGACCGTCGCCGGCGTCGTCTGCCTCGTGATCGGCGGGGACTCCGCCGGCTCGGGCGTCGTGTTGATCGGCTCGGCCGGGATGGTGCTGCTGATCAATGTCCTGTTCCGCCTCAGCCTCGTCAGCAACAGAGAGCGCGAGCAGGAGGAGCAGGCGCGCGAGCAGTTCGAGCGCACCGGCCGCTGGCCGGGAGAGTGACGTCGCGCAGGCGGACGCTGCGCGATCTGCCTGCGAGCGATGTCAGCTCAGCAGCGCCTCGAGCCGATACGCCAGCGTCTCGAGCGCCAGCTCCTCCGTGACGTTGCTGCGCAGCCGCCGCCGCGTGTCCTCGACCAGCTCGACGCCGGCCCGCACCCGCTGCGGGTTGCGGCCGGCGGCGTCCTCGGACAGCGCCGGGGCGCGGTCGACGTGATGGATCAGGTCGTCCGCCCCCCACGCGACGCACGCGACGTCGCGCAGCCACAGGCTCGACAGCTGCAGCCCGAGATCCAGGGCGTCGGTCTCGACGCGTCGTCTCGTGCGGCGGATGCGCTGGTCGTACTCGTTCTCGACGCGCTTACGCTCTCTTCTGGAGACCAGCTCGAGCTCATCGGCGAGACGCGCCTCGACCTCCGCGACGGCCGCGTCGCCGCGGCGTCTGCGGACGGCCAGCAGCTCTCTCCACGGCGCCTCTTCCCCGACCCGGCCGCCGAGCGCCGCCCGCGCGAAGGACTCGCCGCCCGCACGCAGCGCCGGTCCGTCGCCGAGCGCCAGCTCCAGCGCGCGCGCGCCGTCGCCGAGCGCCAGCCGGGCGCACGCCGCGGCTTGCTCGGGCGCGATCCCGCGGCGACCGAGCCGCTCTGCCAGCTCGCTCGGCGGGAGTGCATCGAAGCGCACGAGCTGACAGCGCGAGCGGATCGTCGGCAGCACCTCGGCGAGGCGGTCCGTCAGCAGGATCAGGTGCACGAACGGCGCGGGCTCCTCCAACGTCTTGAGCAGCTTGTTCGCGGCCTGCTCGATCAGCGCGTCGGCGTGCTCGAGCACGAACACGCGCCGCGCGGACTCGAACGGCGTCATCGCCGCCGCGGCGACGACGGGCTGCTCGACGTCCCCGACGAGCATCTCGTGCGCCCCGCTCGGCACGACCCACGTCAGGTCCGGATGCGTTCCGTGCTCGACGCGCGTGCGCACGCCGGCCGGATCGGCTGCGCCCTCCGCCAGCAAGGCGGCGGCGAAGGCGCGCGCCGCCGTGCGCTTGCCGCTGCCGGCCGGACCGTGGAACAGGTAGGCGTGCGAGGGACGGGACCCGGACCCCCCCGCCCCGAGGGCGGCCCCAAGCGTCGCGCGGGCATGCGGGTGGTGCTCGGTGCCCGGCAGGTCGGCCATCGCCGCCGACGATACCGGCGGCGCCACCGGATAAGGTCGCCGCCGTGCCACGCGGCCGTCTGATCACGATCGAGGGGCTCGACGGGGCCGGCAAGACGACGCTCGCGCGCGGGATCGCGGACGCGCTCCACGTCCGCGGGATCGACGTCGAGCTGCTGCGCGAGCCCGGCGGCGTCGCCACCTCCGAGCGCATCCGCACGCTCGTGAAGGACCCGGCCCTGCACGTCGGCCCGCGCGCCGAGGCGCTGCTATATGCGGCTGCCCGCGCCCAGCTCGTCGAGGAGGCGCTCGCGCCGGCGCGCGCGGCAGGACGCTGGGTCCTGCTCGACCGCTTCGTCGACTCCTCGCTCGCCTACCAGGGCGCCGGCCGCGCGCTCGGGATCGAGCAGGTGCGCGCGATCAACGCCTTCGCGACCGGCGGCCTCGCACCCGACCGCACCCTGCTGCTGCGGATCGACCCCGCGCTCGGCCGCTCCCGCCAGGACGGCCGCGGCGAGGCGCCAGACCGCTTGGAGCAAGAAGCCGACGACTTCTTCGCGAAGATCGCCGCCGCCTACGACGAGCTGGCCGCGGCCGAGCCGCAGCGCATCCGCACGCTCGACGCGAGCGCCGACGCGCCGACCGTGCTGGCGCAGGCGCTGGCGGCGCTGGAAGACCTGCACCCCGGGTAGCGTCCAACGCATGCCCGCTTCCGCACGTCCCATCTCCGGCCAGGTCGTCCTCGTCACCGGCGCCGCGCGCGGCATCGGCGCGATCGCGGCCAGGCAGCTCGCCGCCAGAGGCGCCAAGGTCGCGCTCGTCGGCCTCGAGCCCAACGAGCTCGCCAAGGTCGCCGCCGAGTGCGGCCCCAACGCCGCCTGGTTCGAAGCGGACGTGACCGACACGGCGGCGATCGAGGCCGCCGTGCACGGCGCCGTCGAGCGCTTCGGCGGGATCGACGTCGTGATCGCCAACGCCGGCATCGCGACCGGCGGCTCTGTGCTGAACATCGATCCCGCCGCCTGGGAGCGCGTGGTCGAGGTCAACCTGTTCGGCAGCTGGCGCACCATCCGCGCCGCGCTGCCCCACGTCGTCGAGCGCCGCGGCTACGTGCTGCAGATCGCCTCCGTGGCGGCGATCGCCCACGCGCCGTTCATGTCTGCTTACTGCGCGAGCAAGGCCGGCGTCGAGGCGTTCGCCGACTCGCTGCGCACCGAGGTCGCGCACGTTGGGGTCGACGTCGGCGTGGCGTACTTCTCGTGGATCGACACCGACATGGTCCGCGGCGCCGACGCGCGGCCGGGAATCGGCACGATGCGCAAGCGGATCGGCGGACCGGCCGGCAAGACCTATCCGCTGTCGGACGTCGCTGCCGCGGTGGCGCAGGGCGTCGAGCGACGCGCGCGCGTCGTGACGGTGCCGGGCTGGGTGCGCGCGCTGCTGCTGTTGCGCGGCGTGATCGGACCGCTGACCGAGCGCGAGGGCCGCAAGCAAGTTCCCGCCGTCGAGCGCGAGATGCGGGCCGTGATCGAGCGCGAGGGCGCCGCCGCGGCAACCGCGCCAGTCGGCGCCGGTGGAGCGGCCGACAGCGCGGCGCGCGGCGCCGGCGATCCGGCGCCGCGCTGAGCGAGCGTCAGCCTTCCGGCGTCTCGCCAGCGATCAGTTCCTCGACGGCTTCGCTGGTCGGCGTGACGGGCACCTTCAGTCTGCCGCGCTGGATCTGCTCGCCGGCGGCGATGCCGGCTTCGTAGGCGTCGCTCGGCGTACGGCCGGTGCTGAAGAGCCACACGCCTCTGTTCCTCAGCGTCAGCGCGTACGGACGCTCGCCGAACGTGCCGGCTCTGACGTCGCGCCGCGCCTGTTCGAAGGCCGGTCTCGTGTCGAAGATGACCGACTCGAGCACGAAGTTTTCTCTGTTGAACGTGGCCTTGTCGCCTATCACGCCGACGAACTGGTCCTCGCCCTGGACCTTCTCGACAGCCCGCAGCGCGCCGACCGTCGCGGCGCCGCCGAGCGCGAAGACCATCTGCGACCCGCGGTTCTGCATGCGGATCGCCGTTTCGTACACCTGCTTCTCCGTCGCGTTGCCGTTCTCACCGACCTGCACGTAGTCGATCTGCTCTCTCGGGTCGATGCTGCGCGCCCCGGCGACGTAGCCGCCGGCGATTCTGTTCCAGGTCGCGGTCTCCCAGTCGGTGCCGTCGGCGATCACGATGATCGCGAGTCTTCTCGTGTAGGCCGACTTCGCCGCGACGAGGCCGGCCATGTAGCCACCCTCCTTGTCCTGCACGGTGATCTGCCCGACGACGCCGTCGGACGGCTCGCTGCGTTCGCCCCACACGAGCGCAGGGACCCTCGTCTGCTTCGCGACCGCTTCGGCAACGTCGGCGTAGCTGCTTTCGTGCGCGATCACGAGCTGGTTGCCTTCGTGGGAGACCTGCTCGAACACCCCTCTGAGGTCGTTCGTCTTCGACCCGTCGACCTTGTCGACTCTCACGCCGTGCCTTCTCGGCCATTCTTCGAGGACTTCCTGCGCCTGCAGGGTCCAGTCGGGTTCGTTGTCGCTGTACGGGGCGACGAACGCGACCTTCGTCACGTCCGTGCCCTTCTCGCTGCTACCGCAGCCGGCAGCGCCCATCACGAGCGCCGCGACCATGGCGAGCGCAGTCCATCGTGCACTGGCCACCCTTGCTCCTTCCCCCGAGCGGGTCGTCCCCCCAAAGGAGCGGATTCTCTCTGAAACGGGTGGTCGCGTGCGCCGCTTCGGCTATCGCGGCGGGCGCTCAGCCGTGCTGCGCGGATCGCTCGCCGGCGCAGCCCGAACGGCTACGCGGTCGGAACCGTCGCATAGCCGTCCGGGTGCGACTGCGCGAACGCCCAGGCGTCGCCGACCATGTCGGCGAGCGCCGGCTTGCGCGGCTCCCAGCCCAGCTCGGCACGGATCCGGCCGCTCGCGGCGACGAGCTGCGGCGGGTCGCCGGGGCGGCGGGGCGCCTCTCTGACGGGGATCTCCAGGCCGGTCACCTCGCGCGCCGCCTCGATCACCTCGCGCACGGAGAAGCCGTTGCCGTTGCCGAGGTTGAAGATGCGGTGCTCGCCGGCGCGCGTGCCCTCGAGCGCGAGCAGGTGCGCCGTCGCGAGGTCCTCGATGTGGATGTAGTCGCGCACGGCGGTGCCGTCCGGCGTCGGGTAGTCGGTGCCGAAGACCTGCACGCACTCCTGCAGGCCCTGAGCCGCTCGCAGGACGTTCGGGATGAGGTGCGTCTCAGGCTCGTGGTCCTCGCCGAGGCAGCCGCTCGCGCCGGCGACGTTGAAGTAGCGCAGGCTGACTGCGCCGAGGCCGTGCGCACGGCACTCGTCGGAGATCATGCCGTCGACTGCGAGCTTCGAGGCGCCGTAGGAGTTGACCGGGCGTGTCGGCGTCGCCTCGTCCATCGGGACGACCTCGGGCTCGCCGTAGACCGCGCAGGTGGAGGAGAAGACGAGCCGCTTCACGCCGGCGGCGCGCAGCGCGTCGAGCAGGTTGAGCGAGCCGACGACGTTGTTGCGGTAGTAGCGCTCCGGGTGCGCGACAGACTCCCCGACGAGCGCGTACGCGGCGAAGTGGAGCGCGCCGTCGAAGCCCTCCGCGACCGTCGCGGCGACCCGCTCGGCATCCAGCAGGTCGACCTCGGCGAGGCGCGCGCCGTCGGGCACCGCCTCGCGGTGGCCGCGTTCGAGGCTGTCGAGCACCACGACCTCGTGGCCGGCCTGGAGCAGCCGCTGCGCGACGATCGAGCCGATGTAGCCGGCGCCGCCGGTGACGAGGAGCTTCATGGGGCGCGGAGTAAAGCAGACGGGCGGGCGCGGGCGGACGGGCGCCGGTGGCCCGCAGACGCGTCTGCGCTCAGCGGCCGAGCCGCAGCCAGTCGGTGAATTCCGACCAGGTGCTCGTCGTGCGGAAGCCGGCCTCGCCCCAGGCGTGGCGCCCCCGCGCGACCCAACCCGGATCCCAGCCGCGCATGCGCGCCCATCCCCACAGCAGCAGGGCGAGCAGCACGAGCGCGCCGGCGGCGATCAGCGCGACGACGAGCGGCGTGCGATCGCGCTCCTGCGCGCCGGAGGCGGCGGGCTGGGTGGTCGTCTGCGCGGGCGCAGGGGCAGTGGTCGTGGGCGTCGTGGGGGCGGTCCCCGCCGGGACCGCGGGAGCCGTCTGCGTCGTCACGGGAGGCGGGGTGACCGGCGGCGTCGTCGTCGCGGGTGGGGTCGTCCCCGGCGCGGCGCCGCCCGTGGTGCCTTCGTCGGGCTTGACGCCTCTGCAGTCGCCGCGCTCGTGCGCGGCGACGCCCTCGACCATCGCGGCGCGCAGGGCGGGCACGACGTCTCTGATCTCCGGCGGAATCCCTCTCACGGCTGCTTTCAGCTCAGCCTCGGTGAACGCGCAGGGGTCGAGGTGACCGCCCGCCGTCGCGTAGGCGGACGCGACCTTGTCGTAGGCCTGGTCGGCGCGCGCGACCGGCGCGAGCGACGCCACCGCGAGCAGCGCCGCGACTGCGAGCGCGATCGCGCCGTGGATGCGGAACCGGGACGTCATCCGCGGCGATCGTAGCGATCCCGCAACGTGCGACCGCGCACCGACGGCACCCCCGCTGTTCCGCGTGGACCGGCGGTACGGTAGGTGCATGCGCTCCGCAGCCCGCTTCGCGCAGGGGTTCCGTCCGGCCGGTGAGCAACACTTCGCTGTTACCTCCTGAGCGCGGTCAGAGGCACGAGAAACAGCGGCAAATAGCGGAAGACAAGGAGCAGGCAGGCATGAACGACAGCTCGCAGACCCCCACCACGATCGACGTCCAGACCGGCGAGAGCCTGCGGCTGAGTCGCTTCTTCACGCAGCCGGGCGTCCATCCGTTCGACAGCGTCGAGTGGGAGCTGCGGGATGCGCGGATCGGCCACGGCGGCAAGGTCTCCTTCGAGCAGACGGGCGTCGAGTTCCCGAAGACGTGGTCGCAGAACGCGACCAACATCGTCGCCCAGAAGTACTTCCGCGGGCAGCTCGACACGCCCGCGCGCGAGCACTCGGTCAGACAGATGATCGGCCGCGTCGCCGGCACGATCGCCGACTGGGGCCGCCAGCGCGGCTACTTCGCGAGCGCCGAGGACGGCGACACGTTCGAGGCCGAGCTGACGCACATCCTGCTCCACCAGGTCGCAGCGTTCAACAGCCCCGTCTGGTTCAACGTCGGCTTCGAAGAGCAGCCGCAGTGCTCGGCCTGCTTCATCCTCTCGGTCGAGGACACGATGGACTCGATCCTCGCCTGGAACACCAAGGAGGGGAACATCTTCCGTGGCGGGTCCGGGTCCGGGATCAACCTCTCGAACATCCGCGGGTCGATGGAGCCGCTCAGAAAGGGCGGCACCGCCTCCGGCCCCGTCTCCTTCATGCGCGGCGCCGACTCGTGGGCCGGCACGATCAAGTCGGGCGGCAAGACGCGCCGCGCGGCCAAGATGGTCGTCCTCGACGTCGACCACCCCGACATCGTCGAGTTCATCGAGTGCAAGGCCAAGGAGGAGGACAAGGCCGAGGCGCTGCGCAACGCGGGCTTCGACATGTCCATCGACGGCGACGGCTTCAAGTCGATCCAGTACCAGAACGCCAACAACTCGGTGCGCGTCACCGACGAGTTCATGCACGCCGTCGAGGC